>DFIJ01000126.1:3095-26153 GCA_002372775.1 Christensenella sp. UBA3700 | reverse complement strand
CTGCTGCCTCCCGTAGGAGTCTGGGCCGTGTCTCAGTCCCAATGTGGCCGTTCACCCTCTCAGGCCGGCTACGCATCACTGCCTTGGTGGGCCGTTACCTCACCAACTAGCTAATGCGCCGCGAGTCCATCTCATACCGATAAAATCTTTTACCACTGAAACATGTGTTTCTGTGGTCTTATACCGTATTAACTACAGTTTCCTGTAGGTATCCCGTTGTATGAGGCAGGTTACTCACGTGTTACTCACCCGTTCGCCACTCGGATATTGCTATCCTCGTTCGACTTGCATGTGTTAGGCATGCCGCCAGCGTTCGTCCTGAGCCAGGATCAAACTCTCAAGTTAAAATCCTTAGCTCTCTTCAAACAATTGACTTATGCATTATCGTGTTCATTCGTTTTGTACACAATTTCTTACATAATAGTTTAAAGTAGCTATCTTTACATATTTATTTACGTATCTTTCACTACTCTTCTATCACTTTCTATTCAGTTTTTAAGGTGCAATTTAACGCTGCTCTATTCAAACAGCCTTTAAATCTTAACATAGTCGTTTTTTAGTGTCAACAATATTTTTATGTTTTTTGAAAAATTTTTTAAACTTTTTTTTCTTATATATTTAAATATTATATTTACGCTCAATAACACCGCCGCCAAGGCAGATATCACCGACATAAACAACAGCATATTGACCTTCTGCAATAGCTCTTTGTTTTTCGTCAAATACAAGTTTTAAACCGTCTCCTTGAATAAAAGCTGTAGCATTTTGTTCAGGTTGACGATGTCTAATTCTAACAGTACATCTAAATGAAGTTTCTTCAGGCTTATATGTAATATAGTTAAATGAATCACACTCTAAGCAGTTATGATAAATCATAGATTGGTCGCCTTGAGATACGTAAAGAATATTGTTCTTTACATCTTTAGAAACAACAAACCACGCTTCACCGGTTCCGCCACCACCAATACCAAGACCCTTTCTTTGGCCAACAGTATAATAATAAACGCCATGATGCTTTCCAACGATATTGCCATTTAGATCCATAATAGGACCATCTTTCATTGGAATATATTCACTTAAGAATTTTCTGAAATTTCTTTCTCCAATAAAACATACGCCAGTACTATCTTTCTTTTCTGCTGTTGAAAGATTATATTTCTTTGCAAGTTCTCTAACTTCTGGCTTGTCTAAATTACCAACTGGGAATAAAACCTTTTCAAGTTGTTTTGAAGATAATTGGTTTAAGAAATATGTTTGATCTTTGTTTTGATCTTTAGCCTTTAATAGATAATGCTTATCTCCATCATGTCTTACATTACAATAATGGCCTGTTGCTATCCAATCAGCTCCAAGAGTCTTTGCATATTCAACAAATGGACCAAACTTAATTTCTCTATTACATAGAACATCTGGATTTGGTGTTCTACCTTTTTGATATTCATCAATAAAAAGTTTAAAAACGTTTTCAAAATATAGATCAGCAAAGTCTACGCTATAATACGGAATACCGATTGTATTACATACTTTACGTACGTCATAGAAATCTTCATCGGCAGTACAGTGACCATCATCACCAGTTTCATGCCAATTTCTCATAAACAAGCCGACAACATCATAGCCTTGCTCTTTTAGAAGCAATGCTGTTAAGGAGCTGTCAACTCCGCCACTCATTCCTACAACTACTCTTTGTGCCATATTTGTCCTTTGTCGTGATTATATCACACGTTATATTTTATAACAATTAAATTGAATACACGCTATACGCGTTATTATTTTATATCAATATATTAGTAAAGGGATAAAAAAAAGCCTTTGGCGAACCAAAGGCTTTGAAGATACAAATATCTGTAAATATTATCTCTTTGAGAATTGTGGAGCACGTCTTGCTTTCTTTAAACCGTACTTCTTTCTTTCCTTTTCTCTTGGATCTCTTGTAACGAATCCAGCCTTCTTTAATGCGTCCTTTGTTGAAGCATCAGCTAGAATTAAAGCTCTTGTGATACCATGTCTAATAGCACCAGCTTGACCTGTGAAACCGCCACCCTTAACGTTTACGTTAACATCATAGTTAGCTGTATTGTTTGTTAAAGCTAATGGTTGGTTTACGATGTACTTTAATGTATCTAAACCGAAGTATTCATCTAAAGACTTCTTGTTAATTGTAATAACACCTGTTCCGTTTGGAACTAATCTAACTCTAGCGATGGCTTTCTTTCTTCTGCCTGTTCCTAGATATTCAATTTTCTTTGTTGTTTTCTTCTTAGCTACCATAACAATTCACTCCTTATTAGAACTTTAAAACTTCTGGCTTTTGAGCTTCGTGTCCGTGCTCAGCACCTGCATAGCAACGTAACTTCTTTAGTTGAGCTCTTCCTAAAGCGTTCTTTGGAAGCATACCCTTAACTGCAAGTTCTACTGCATATTCTGGCTTTGTGTTCATTAATGTCTTGTATTGGATCTTCTTTAGACCACCAATAAATCCTGTGTAATGTGTATGATACTTATCTTCTAATTTGTTACCTGTTAATACTACCTTGTCGCAATTGATAACGATAACATAGTCACCTGTATCAACGTTAGGTGTGTATGTTGGCTTATTCTTTCCTCTAAGAACACTTGCTACTTGAGAAGCTAATCTACCTAAAACTAGGTCTGTAGCATCTACGATGTACCATTTCTTTTGGATGTCCTCAGGCTTTGCCATATATGTTTTCATGGTTGAAAACCTCCATTTAATCTTTATTTTTGTAATCTTTATCTGCATATTTCAAGGGGCTAGTTCTACTCTATGCTGATTTTAATCGCCTAATTATTTTATATAATAAAGTCTAGTATGTCAAACGCTTTTAAGAGATTTTTTTACTAATTTTGTTGAGAATAATCGACTTTTAAAAGATATAATCCACAACCATCTAATGTCTTACCTGCTTTTTGGTGGTCTTTTGATGCAAAAATCTCATCAACATAATCTACATCAAAACGACCTCTTCCTATGTCGATTAAAGTACCTGCAATTGATCTTACCATGTTGTGTAAAAATCCATTACCAGTTACATATAAATCTAGCTCTTTTCCATCCTCTTTTACATCTATATGCATATCCGTAATTGTGCGGATAGTACTCTTGATTTGAGGATTTTCAATACAGAAAGATTTGAAGTCATGTTCACCAATAAACTTAGTACATGCTTTTTGCATCTTTTCAACATCTAGTGGGTATCCACAGATGTGGTAATAATTCCTTTTAAAAGGTTCATTAAATTTAGATAAATATATCTTGTATAAATATATTTTTAACTTAGTTGAATATCTTGCATGGAAATCATTAGAAACCCTCTCGCAAGATAGAATGTCTATAGATTTTGGAAGTAAAGAATTTAGACTATACACAAACTTAGATAAGTCATTAATTTCCTTGTCCGTGTCGAAATGAGCTACTTGTCCAAGAGCATGAACACCTGCATCAGTTCTTCCAGATGCAACAATATCTATCTCTTCTTGAAGGATAGTTGCAAGTGCTTTTTCAATCTCTCCTTCCACAGTAACAAGAGATGGTTGTTTTTGGAAACCACTGAAATTAGATCCATCATAACTCATTACTATTTTGTATCTCATATTACGCTCCCATGATAACGCTAAAAATTAAGCCATCTATATATGCGCCACCTGCCATATATGCATCTAAACAAACTAGAACTGCAAATACTATTGTACCTACAAATGAAAGATAATCTGTTAAACCAAATTTTAACTTCTTCATCTTTGTTCTTTTGTCTGTTGCGTTATAGCATCTTGCATCAAGTGCATCTGCAAGCTCATCTGCTCTTCTAAATGCAGAAACAAATAGTGGAATTAGAATTGGAAGCATAGCTTTTATTCTTTCAAAGAAACTTCCAGTATCTAAATTTGCACCTCTTGCTTTTTGTGCATTCATAATCTTTTGAGTTTCTTCCATTAGAGTTGGAATAAATCTTAAAGCAATACTCATAATGATTGCTAAATCATGAACTGGAACTTTTATATAAGTTAGAGGTTTTAATAAAGCTTCTAAAGCATCTGTAAGTTCTGTAGATGTTGTTGTAAATGTTAGCATTGATGCGCCCATTACAAGTAATGTTAATCTAAATAACATCTTTATAGAATAATCTATACCACCCATTGTTATATGGATAAAATTCCATTCAAAAACAGTCTTGCCTTCATTGTAGAACAACAAGTTAATAATTAGAGTAAAGAACAACAAGAATAAGACGGCTCTTATACTTCTTATAACAACCCTAAAAGGAACCTTTGATGTAAATATAATCGAAGCAAGTAAAACTGCAGTAAATAGATAACCCATATATGACTTTATTAAGAAAACAATAATCATATACACGAATGTGAATATTAATTTTGTTCTTGGATCCAATCTGTGGACTAAAGAATTAGTTGGATAATATTGACCAAATGAGAAGTTATTCATCTTTGAATACCTCCTCTTGATTGCTATTTGAGAAATCAAAATTAAATACTGACTTTCTTATTTTTGATACATCAATATTTGTTCCATTCTTTTTGTTATAAGCAATAACTATCTCTCTTAATAAATCAGACATAGTTACAATGTTTTCACCAAGCTTTATGCCCTTTGCTTTTAATTCATTTGCTATTTTAATAGCAAGAGGAATATCTAATCCCATTTCAACAAGTTCTTGTTGATGTTTAAATAATTCTTTCATTGGTTCATCAAAAGCAACCTTGCCGTCATTAAATACAACAAGTCTATTAGCGAATCTTGTAATTTCATCAATATCGTGAGATATGACAATAATAGTTGGAGAGCATTTTTCTTTTAGATTTTTTATTAAAGATAAAATTTGCTCTTTACCACTTGGATCAAGTCCAGCAGTTGGTTCATCTAAAATTAAAACTTTTGGTTTCATTGCAATAATACCAGCTATTGCAACTCTTCTTTTTTGTCCACCAGATAGTTCAAATGGTGCCCTATCTTTATACTTCTCATAATCAAGACCAACAAGTTCTATAGCTTCTTTTACTCTATCATTGATTTCTTCTTGAGAAAGTCCTAAATTTTTAGGGCCAAATGCAACATCCTTATAAACTGTTTCCTCAAACAATTGATATTCAGGATATTGGAATACCATTCCAACATGTGATCTTAATTTTCTTAAATCAGGCTTTGGCTTTTTAGCATTAGTAAGTTTTATATCAAAAACTTCGATTTCGCCTTCTTGAACTCTTATTAATCCATTTAAATGTTGAATAAATGTAGACTTACCAGAACCAGTATGTCCAACAATGCCTAAGAAGTCACCCTCATTAATTGTAAGGTTGACATCTTTAAGTGCTCTTGTCTCATAAGGAGAATTGGCACTATATGTAAATTGTAGATTCTTTACAACAATGGACATAGTCTTTCCACCAATTCCTCTTTATTCATTACATCTTTTCCAACTGAAATTCCCAAGTTCTCAAGTTCAATAGCCGCTTGTGTTGCAAGTGGTACTGTAAGCTTATAATCTAAAAGTTCTTTAGACTGTGCGAAAACAAGTTTTGGAATATTATCTAAAACAACCTTTCCATCACTCATAACTATAAGTCTATCTGCCTCTAAGGCTTCTTCCATGTAGTGAGTAATGCAAATAACAGTCATTCCTTCTTTCTTATTTAATTCATGAGCAACTCTCATAACTTCAGCTCTTCCTTGAGGATCAAGCATAGCTGTAGATTCGTCTAAAACTAAAACCTTTGGTTTCATTGCTATAATTCCAGCAATAGCAAGTCTTTGTTTTTGACCACCTGAAAGCTTAAAAGGAGTTCCTTTCTTATGCTCAAGCATACCAACTTGAGATAAAGCCCAATCAACTCTCTCAACAATTTCTTCTCTTTTTACGCCAAGATTTTCTGGTCCAAAAGCAATATCGTCTTCAATGATTGAAGCAACCATTTGGTTATCTGGATTTTGGAATACCATTCCAACATTCTTTCTAACCTCATAGATAGTGCTCTTTTCTTTAGTATCGATACCAAAGACCTTTACTGTTCCTTTATCTGGGATAAGTAAACCATTTAAAAGTTTTGCGAGTGTTGATTTTCCTGAACCGTTATGACCAACAATGGCAACAAAAGAACCTTCCTCTATTTCTAGAGAAACGTTTCTAACTGCTCTAACGATTTCTGTTTCGCTAAGAACATATGAAAAGCTGACGTTTTTTAGTTCAATTGCGCTCATTTTTATCTCAAAATTATGCTTATTATATCACACATTTTATATCGCGTAAAATACTATGGTTTAAAGAAAGTCAACATTGACTCTTACGCGTGTAATACTTATAATTAAAAGTAGCGATAAAATTGTATGTTACAGGAGGTTACACAAATTATGGGTTCAAAAATGACTATTGACGGAAATACAGCTGCCGCACATATTGCGTATGCATTTAGTGAAGTTGCTGCTATTTACCCAATTACCCCATCTTCCCCAATGGCAGAAAACTGTGATGAATGGGCTACAGCGGGAAGAAAGAATTTATTTGGTCAAGTATTAAGAATTGCAGAAATGGAATCTGAAGCTGGTGCCGCTGGTGCTGTTCATGGTTCTTTACAAGCAGGTGCTTTAACATCTACTTTCACTGCAAGCCAAGGCTTATTACTAATGATTCCAAACATGTACAAAATTGCTGGTGAGTTACTACCATGCGTATTCCATGTAAGCGCAAGAGCTCTTGCATATCACGCATTAAATATCTTTGGTGATCACTCAGACGTTATGGCTTGTCGTCAAACAGGTTTTGCAATGCTTTGTTCTAACTCTGTTCAAGAAGTTATGGATATGGCACTTGTTGCTCACTTCTCTACATTAAAATCATCTGTTCCATTTATTCACTTCTTTGATGGTTTCAGAACATCTCATGAAGTATCTAAGATTGATGGTATTGACTATGAAGAAATTAAGCCAACATTTGATGCAAAGTATGCTAAATATGTTGATGCATTTAAGAAGAGAGCTTTAAATCCAGAGCATCCACAACTAAAGGGTTCTGCTCAAAACCCAGACGTTTACTTCCAAAACAGAGAAGCTTGCAACACAGCTTATGCTGCAGTTCCAGCAATCGTTGAAGAAGCAATGGATGATGTTTACAAGATTACAGGTAGAAAATATGACTTATATCAATACTATGGAGCAAAAGACGCAGATAAGATTATTATCACTATGGGTTCAAGTGCTGAAGCTATTGAAGAAGTTGTTGACTACTACAATGCTAAGGGCAAGAAACTTGGCTTATTAAAAGTTAGATTATTTAGACCATTCGTTGGTGCTAAACTTGCTGCTGCTATTCCAAGCACAGTTAAGAAGATTACTGTTCTAGATAGAATTAAGGAAAGCGGTTCTTTAGGTGAACCATTATATCTAGATGTTGTTTCAGCTCTTGTTGAAGCAGGTAGAACAGACATCAAGGTAGTTGGTGGTAGATACGGTTTAGGTTCAAAGGAATTCAATACAACTTGCGTTAACGCAGTTTATAAGAATATGGATGAAGCTACACCAAAGAATCACTTCGCTGTTGGTATCGTTGATGACGTTACAGGCAACTACTTAGATTTATCTGAAAAGTTAGATGCTGCACCAAAGGGTTCTATCAGCTGTAAGTTCTATGGACTTGGTTCTGATGGTACTGTTGGTTCTAACAAAAACTCAATTAAGATTATCGGTAACTATACAAACAAATATGCTCAAGCATATTTTGCATATGACTCAAAGAAGTCAGGTGGTATCACAATTTCTCACTTAAGATTTGGTGATAACCCAATTAAGTCTTCATATCTAATTGACCAAGCAGACTTCATCGCATGTCATAACCCAGCATACGTATTAAAGTATGATATGGTATCTGACTTAAAGGAAGGTGCTACATTCCTATTAAACTCTCCATGGACAGTAGAAGAAATGGATAAGGAACTTCCTGCAAAGATGAAGAACATCATTGCTCAAAAGCACATCAAGTTCTACAACATTGATGCTATCTCTGTTGTAAACAAGATTGGCCTAAAGGGTCGTATTTCTACAACAATGCAAGCTTGTTTCTTCAAACTAGCAAACATCATGCCATATGAAGAAGCTGAAAAGCATATGAAGGATTTCGTAGTTAAGTCATTCGCTAAAAAGGGTCAAGCAATCGTAGACATGAACAATGCTGCTATTGATGATGCTATCTCAAACTTGACAGAAGTTAACTACCCTGCATCATGGGCAACAACAACTGAAGGTGCTGTAGTTACTCCAGTAACAGATGACAAGTACTTCACAGAAGTAATTAGCCCAATGCTTGCACAAGAAGGCGACAAACTTCCTGTATCTAAGTTTATGCCAAACGTAGATGGTGCTGTTCCAACAGGAACAACTAAGTACGAAAAGCGTGGTGTTGCCGTTTCTGTTCCACAATGGAATTCAGAAAAGTGTATCCAATGTAATGCTTGTTCATTCGTTTGTCCACACGCAACAATTCGTCCATTTATGTTAAAGGAATTCGAAAATGCTCCTGAAACATTTACAGCTGCTGATGTTAAAGTCGGTGCTGCTAAGGGATATAAGTTCAGAGTTCAAGTTTCTCCACTTGATTGCTTAGGATGCGGATCTTGTACAAAGGTTTGCCCTGTTAACCAAGGTGTTGAAAAGAAAGCTGCAGCCGCTGGTGTAAAGCCAAATGCAGAAGATTATGCATTAAGAATGGTTCCACTTGCTACTTCTTTAGAAAACAAAGAAGACAAGAACTGGGAATATGCTGTTGAACTTCCAGAAACAGATGCGCCTATCTCTAAGGATGACGTTAAGGGATCACAATTTAGACAACCTCTATTTGAGTTCTCTGGCGCTTGTGCTGGTTGTGGTGAAACTCCATATATCAAGGTTATTACACAAATGTTTGGTGACAGAATGATTATCGCTAACGCAACAGGTTGTTCTTCAATCTATGGTGGTTCTGCCCCAACAGTTCCATATACAACAAACAAGAAAGGACAAGGTCCTGCTTGGGCAAACAGCTTATTTGAAGATAATGCTGAATTCGGTTATGGTATGACAATCGCTGTTGAACAACGTAGAGCTAAACTTGCTGAAGATATGCAAGCTGCAATCGCTCTAGGTGTTGATGATGCTACAAAAGCAGCATTCGAAGCATGGATTGAAAATATTGATAACACAGAAAAGACAGTTGAAACATCTGATGCTGTTAAGGCTATTATCAATGATGTAGCAGCTAAAGCAGATGGCGAAAAGAAAGTTCTTCTTGATAGAATCGCTAAGAACGCAGATTGCTTAGTTAAGAAATCTATGTGGGTATTCGGTGGCGATGGCTGGGCTTATGATATTGGCTTCGGCGGTTTAGACCACGTTCTTGCTATGAATAGAAATATTAACGTTTTAGTTCTAGATACAGAAGTTTACTCAAATACTGGTGGTCAAGCTTCTAAGTCTTCTCCAACAGGTGCTATCGCTAAGTTTGCTGCTGGTGGTAAGTTAACAAAGAAGAAAGACCTAGGTAAGATTGCTATGTCTTATGGTTATGTATATGTAGCACAAGTTGCTATGGGTTCTGATAGAAACCAATTCTTAAAGGCTATTAAGGAAGCTGAAGCATACAATGGTCCATCATTAATCATTGCATATGCTCCATGTATCAACCATGGTCTAAAGGATATGGGTGCTTCACAATTAGAAGAAAAGAAAGCTGTTGATACAGGTTACTGGCAATTATACAGATATAACCCAACAGAAGAAAAGTTCTATCTAGATAGTAAAGAACCTACTGTTGAATACTCAGAATTCTTAATGGGTGAAAACAGATACGCTAGACTTGCTAAAGAAAAGCCAGAACTTGCTAAAGAGTTATTCAAACTAAACGAAGCTCAAGCAAAGGCTAGATATGCAGGCTATAAGAAGTTAACTGAAAACTAATTTGGATTAACCTAACCTGATGGGACCTTCAAAAAAACGAGGGTCCCATTTTATTGCAAAAAAAAGGAAAGCCATAAGACTTTCCTAATACATATCAATGAATTAACCTTATTTAATAAAGATTCTTGTACATGGAGCTTCACCAGATAAAATGCTCTTTATTGAATACTTTGGTGATGCGATAAATACATTAGTTCCATTGCTTGCAGGTCCCTTAATATACTCAAGTTTTGCACCAGCACCATTAGAACCAGCTCTTGATGTTCCCTCACAGGCCTTTTGAGCCTCAGAGATATTTTCAATAAGTTCATATGCGTCTTTACCTGAAATCTCTTTTATAAGGCTTGTTTCGTCCTTAGGATTAGCATAGATACCTACTGTTGATGTATATATTAAAAGATTCTTGCATTTTAGAATACTTGCAACTTGAGATGCTGTTTCATCGTTATCTGATAAATGAACAGCCTTTTGTCCTTTCTTTCTTAATGCTTCAATTTCAACCTTTGCAATTTCATCTGGAGATAGTGGATCGTTGTAATTGATAATAGGAATAGCATTTTGCTTTGGACATCTAAGTAGAAGTCTCTTTAGATATTCTCTCTTTTCTTCATCATTAAAATGATGGTTCTCTACTAAGATTTGTCTAACGCTATACTTTGGATCAATAAATTGTCTATAAGCATTCATAAGAACAGTTTGTCCTTGTGCAGAATAATCTGTCTTACAATCTTGGCTATCTCCCTTAAGTTCACAACCATTTCTTAATAGATAATCTAGTCTACCAATTTCTGTAGCACCAGATGTAATCCATACATAACCTGGTTTTAACTCTCTTGAAATTCTTGCGATTGTATTGTAATTCATTTGGCCGTTTTCTTTGTCTATTAAGGCCATTGATCCAATCTTACCAACTAATTCGATATCAAAGTTAGTCATTTTATTTCATTATCTCCTTTTACTGCCTTCTTCGTGTAGTAAACAGTGTTTCCATCTTCCTTTACGCCATAGAAGCCTGTCCATAAATCATCATTTGAAACACTCTTCTCTGTAGTAATAGCAATGTTTGTGTCAGTACTTACAACAACCTTTATATATCCTTGTAAATCCGTTCTATATAATTGAACATCTCTATTTGCTAGTCTAACCAAAGTGTTATATCTAGGATGCTCATATTTATTATCTGTTCCGCAGCTACAAACTGCATATTCACAAGTAATAAAATCTAAGAAATCTGTTGTTGAAGAAGTTTCACTACCATGATGGCCGACTTTCAATATATCACAATCTAGTTTATCTACGCCATAGAATGATTTAATTTTCTCAGTAACAGCAGTTACGATTGTATTACCACTCTTTTTCTTTCCACCTTCATTAATTTCATTTGAATCGCCTGTTAAAACTATACGTCTATTATTACATTGAAGGATTCCAACCGGTGATACCGCATTTTTATCTTCAGCACCTGAAAGCTTTGTGTTTCCCCACTCTTCTGCAGTATATCCAAAGAAATCTATCTTCCATCCATCACCTGAAATTGTGAATTGACCAATATTTAAATGAATCACACAATTTGGTTCTGTTAATGCGGCAACGAAGAAATTTGCATAAACTTGAGTTGAAATCGTATCTTCATCGGTAAACATTGATACCTTATCCTCAGGCAAGTTTGCACTATCCACTATAGTGCCTTCAGCCTTAATGTTTGGCATATATATTGCATTTACTTGATACAATGCTAATACTTCATCTAAATACGAAACGTGATCTGAATCTGAGTGAGTTAGCATTACATAATCGATTGTATCGTCTGATACTAATTTATCAAGCATACTTGCTAGTTTTCCATTATCATGATCGGCGAGTTTCTTTCCTGTTTCATTTCCTGAATCTACAAGCATATCCTTTCCGTCCGGGAATTGGATATAGATACAGTCGCCTTGACCACAATCTAGAGCGTACATAACAAGGTCACCCTCAGCTGCACCATTTAGCAGGCTACCGTTTCCGCCTGTTCCACCATTAACGCCAGAACTTTCATTTCCATTATCCGATGTTGGATTAAGGATGAAATCAAATACTTCTGGAGCAACAAAATATACTGCAGCTACAGCAATTGCAATAATTACTAAAACCGCAATGATGGCGATGATAGCTTTTGTATCGCCTCTCATCGCCTTTTTAACTGTTTTCTTTGCGGTTTTCTTTACTGCTTTTTTAACCGCTTTCTTTACTTGAGCATTCTCATCGACTTTCTTTTTAGCCATAAGAATTAGTCATCTCCTGATTGATTAATAATATCTATAGCACTCATCTTTCCAGCTTTTGAATCGCCGTGTTTAATAAATGCTGTTGTAATTACTGCTAATAATACGAAGAACAATGCATATACGAATAAGAATTTATATGTATTGTAGCCATCAATTTCCATAAACAATCCTGCAAAGAATGGAGTGATTGCTTGAGCTGTCATTGATGCAACGTAATAGAAACCTGTATATTTACCAACGTTACTTCCCTTAGATAACTCTGTTACCATTGGTAACGTATTAACATTAACGAATACCATTCCAAATCCAGATAAGATAAAGCATACTGGGAACCAAACACTTACACCTGGAGTATTTGATGTCATAAAGAAGCAAGGAATATAAGTTAAACTTGCTAAGAACAGGCCAGCAAATATTGTCTTCTTTCTACCAATCTTTCCAGCAAGGAATGCACAAGGTAATAACGCAACTGCACCACCAATACCATTTGCAAGGTTGATGATTGTAAGTTCGCTTTGAGCAATTCCTAAATAGTTTGTGCAATAAACTGACATATGAGATCTTACACAGTTATATCCCATGAACCATAAGAATACTGTTGCTAAAATAAGTACTAGAGAAATTGTCTTAGATTTAGAAAGCTTTGTTTGGCCATGCTTTGCCTCTTCTTCCTCTTCATCGACAACTCCATATTTTGCTTCTTCGTCAAGTCTCATTTGAACGAATTTCTTTTCTTTAACAAATACAAGATATAGAACTAGGATTACTAGTAATAAACCAGCAGTGATTAACCAAAGTGCAATATGCTTTTCATACTTCTTTGCACCAAATACCATATATACAAGGATAGATAAGGCACCGCCTACACCACCCATTAATGTGATTAATGCATTTGCTTGTGAACGTAGAGGCTTTGGTGTTACGTCTGGCATTAAAGCAATCGCTGGAGATCTATAATAAGCCATTGAAACTAATACACATAATAATGCAACAATAAAGAATACCAAAACAACTGGATTAGCACTCATAACTGATTTAGCTGTTTCTGTTTGAATTGCAGTTACATCAGTTGCTGTGAATGTAGTATAAGCAAGCCACTTTGGATCGATGTATCCTTTTGAGCATAATACAGTAACAATTGCCATAATTTGAGCGTAGCTAGCTTCTGGATTCTCTTTAAAGCTTGTTGTCTTAGGATCAACTAAGTTTTGTAAATCTAATACAGAAACACCAATTGTTTCTTTCATATTGTCTACTAAAAGAGTGTATTCTCTTAGTTCCATTAACATTAAAAATACAACAGATAATGCTGCGGCAATAGTACCCCAGAAAATAAATGAAGTTCTTCTTCCATATTTAGCATTAACTGCTTTGTCTGATAATCCACCAAAGAATGGTAATAGGAATATAGCTAGAAGATTATCTAGTCCCATGATAATACCATATTGAGATGCGTTTAATCCGAAATAATTAGATAGGATAAGAGGCATAATGTAGTCATAAACTTCCCAGAACAACATGATGCCAAGAAATGCAAATCCAACTTTTAATGTTCTTTTAAAATCTAGTTTCAAACTCGATTGTGAGTTTGTATTAATTGCTTGTGTATTCTCTTCCATAATAACCCTTTCTCACCTATGAATTGTAGTTTGTAAAGTTCTTTTAAAATTATAACATATATTATAATAATATAACAAGGGAAAAGAAAAAGAGCCTATTTCATAAAATGAAATAGACCCTGTGAAAATCTCTAATTAAAAATATTATTGTTTTTCTTCAAAAACTGGCTCTGAAGTCAAATTAACACCAAGCTTTCTAAACATATTGATATCGTTCTTAGAAAGAAGCACTGTAGTATGTACTTCGCAGTCCTTTAATCTTGGCAATTGTTCAAGAGCTTTTCTAGCATTTATATCTGATGCAGCCGATGAAGATAAGGCGATTAGTGCCTCATCAATATGAAGTCTTGGGTTCTTACTTCCAAGATATTGAGTTTTTAGAATTTGAATAGGCTTTAAGCTTGCACGAGAAATGATATCTAACTCTGGATCAATACCTGCGAGTTTCTTCAATGCATGAAGAATCATACCAGCACTGCAGCCTAGAAGTTCTGAAGTCTTTCCCTTAACTATTGAACCATCATCCAGTTCAATTGCTGCACAAGGAGTTCCTGTCTTTTCAGCATAATCCTTTGCTTCTTTGACAACCTTTCTAATATTTACATCAATGCCAGACTTATTCATAATAAGCTTAATCTTGTCTGATTCATTAGCATCTAGGTTATTTCTTCTTTCGTTATCTAGTGCCTTATAGTATCTTCTTACGATTTCTTGATAAGAAGCTTCTCTACAAACCTCATCATCACAGATACCGAATCCAACCATATTAACACCCATATCTGTTGGTGACTTATATGGAGATTCTCCTAGAATCTTTTGGAAGATAGCATTTAAAACTGGGAATACTTCTACATCTCTATTGTAGTTAACTGTTGTTTGCCCATATGCTGCTAAATGCCATGGGTCAATCATGTTAATATCGTTTAAATCTGCAGTAGCTGCTTCATATGCAACATTTACTGGGTGATTTAAAGGAAGGTTCCAAACTGGGAATGTTTCATATTTTGCATATCCTACTTTATTTCCTCTCTTATTCTCGTGATATAGTTGAGAAAGACAAGTAGCCATCTTACCAGAACCGGGACCAGGAGCTGTAACGATTACTAATTTTCTTGTTGTTTCGATAAAATCGTTCTTACCATAACCAGCATCACTTACGATAAATTCTGGGTTTGTAGGATATCCTGGAATTGGATAATGTCTATAAACTTTGATTCCTAATTTTTCTAATTTTGTTTGATATGTCTTGGCTTGTTGATTATCTTCTGTAAACTTTGTAATTACTACAGAACCAACATATAGACCATAAGATTTAAAGATTTTGATTAATCTTAAAACGTCTTGCTCATATGTAATACCATAGTCTGCTCTAATCTTATTCTTAGCAATATCTAATGCACTAACAGCAATAACTATTTCAGCATCGTCTTTTAATTTGCTAAGCATTTTAATCTTATTATCTGGAGCAAAACCTGGTAACACTCTTGAAGCGTGAAAGTCATCAAATAGTTTTCCGCCAAATTCAATATACAATTTTCCTCCAAATTGATTAATTCTTTGAAGGATTTTTTCTGATTGTAATTTTAGGTATTTCTCACTATCAAACCCTATCTTTTTCATATAACAACTTATCCTCTTCTTCTTAAAAAAAATATCTTTTTTAGTGTAGCAAAATATTGCACTATTTTCAATTATTCATAATAAAAAAAATGAAAAAACATAATTAGTTTTTTTTACTACAAAAACATCACATTCAGTCACATATATATTTAGCATTTTTCAGCATTTATTGCTAAAAACTTATGTAAAATCCGCGTAATGTGTCTACTATATTTGCCATCGCGAATTATTATTTTTGCCAATATAGCATTATTATTTTATTCTTCTTTTATTATTTAACTACATTTAGAAGTTAGGCTTTTTAGTAAGATAGTTTGTTTAATTTTAGGGTATCCGTGAGTGGATATGACATTAGGAGTTTTTAGTATGAAAAAGGTTTTTTTAGTTTTATTAATCGTCTTAGTGCTTTTAATTGGCACTTTAAATTTAATTGCATGTAAGGACGACGAAGAAGAAATTTCTCTTCCTACAACAAAATATGAAAAAGTTCAATTTGCTTTCAATGGAGTTGAGAAGAGTTTCAAGACAGTATCATCAACATCAAGTGTTAATGCTAGTATGCCATTTAGCATTAGTGAGGCTGGTAGCACTACAACAGATTCTGCGCTTAATACAATTGATTCGATTTATAAGAGCACAGATAGTCTTGGCGACGTCATAAAGGGATTAAAGTATGACACTCCGCCAATGATGCAATTCCAATACTTAAAAGCTGCCCTTAATAGAATCGGCAGCGGCTACTCTTTTGGAACAAAATACTATTATGATGTTACAGGCACAATGTATGCTGATTTTGCAACAGGCACAAAGAAGACAAGCGATGATGGTGACAATTACAAGTACAATTATAGTTTCAATCTTGGTATGGCCATCAACATTGACGATAACGATTTAATTACTGCAGATATTTCTTTCTATATTAGATTAACAAAAGGAACAGAAACTACTATAACTACAACATGGTATGTAAAGATGATTCTTAATTATGATATGACTAAGGTTACACCAAATTACACTTTAGACATGTATACAGATGAAGATGAAGTCGATCTTCCAACAAGAAACTGCTACACAGTAGAAAATGACTACGTCGAAGTTAGTAATGGCTCAGTAAAAGAATGGCGTCAATTCGTTTTAGAAACTGACACAAAACTTGTTAAAGATGCATCTCACCCAACTTTTGATTCATATATAAATGAGGGTATTACATATACTATTGGTAATACTAAGTGGTATAAGAATTCTGATTTAAGAAAAGCACATCAATTAACAAGCGCCGAGCGTGCAACTTTTGCTAACGCATTCTATTCTCTTGGAATGAACTCAACAGACATCAATGGTGCAAGTTTCATTAGCAAAGAAGGAACAGAGAGTAACGTTATCAGTACTTTATATAATGAATTCTCTTCACTTCTAGGAAAAGATATTATTTATTCTATTATTGTAACTGACGAAGATCATTCACAAAATGATGATTTTGAAAACGCAGGAATTGCGGTTAAAGAAGGAGCTAAAGAATATAATTTTGCTGATGGAAACTGGATTTGCGCAGACACAAAAGTTGGTGGATTATTAACAGCTACTAACGTTTGGAAAGACTATAGCAGATCAAGATACATTGTTCCTTTGATTTATTATATTGATAAGGATGGTAGAACTACTGAACCTGTAGACAATTTGGACGACATCCAAATATATGTAGAAACAGATACTGCAACTATTTTATTAGACAAAAACGCATATTTCACTGACGAGTACATATCAAAGAACTTACCTAATCAATTTAAAATCAAATTAGTATTAGGTGAATTTTCAACATACATGGGCGCCAACGTTAGAGTATTTGAACAATCTATCCCTGCAATTATCACAGCTAATCAGGATCCTAACGCTGCAATCGTTGAAGAACTTGTATCTTTAGGATTCCCAGAATATGATGAAACTTCAGATTACGTTGCCACAAAAGAACGCAATAAATATTACATAACTCATATTAGTAATACTAATATCTATAATTATTGCTATAACAAATTCTATGATGCAGGTTTCGTTTCTGTCGACAGAGAAGGCGTATTATTCCGCAAACTTTCAAGTAATAAGATTTTAGAAGTTAAAGCTGTTTTTAGCGATACTGAGGGTGGAGATACACTTGTATATAGCATTTACGATAATGATAACTACTACAGTTATATTTGGGACGGCGATTTTATCAACGAAGAACTAGATAATAAGATATCTATTCCAGCTCCAGAAGGAACACATGCAATGTACAACATAATAGAAGGATTTAACGAAAACCCTTCCCTAGTATTCATCTATGGATTAACAGACGATGAGGTAAATGCTTATTTAGATATGTTAAGTTCTCAAGAAAACACATATCTTATTGAATATGAAGACAATATGGGCGTTTTAAGATATGTAAATAATGACGATGATATGATTTATGAAATCTTTTATCTTGCAGAATACTTAGAACAAGACGGAGAGAGATATTACTATCCAGAACTAGCATTTAGATTATCTACTTCAAGCAGAACAAATTATCATTTCACTGTTTCAAAGAATTCTGGTGATGCAGAAACAATTGAGAATATAGATTATACTAACTACTATGCAATACGTTCTATATGCCAAGTTAAGCTTCAAGTTGGCGAAACACTAACATTTGATATTGAAGGTGATTACAACATTAATAGTATCGAATATTCAGGAACTGCTAGCGCATATTATGACGTATTAGAAGGCACAAAGAAGATCACAGCAAAATCTAATGGAACTTTCATTGTAAAACTAAATTACATTGAAAATAGAGCCTTAAATGAATCTAATGTCAATGCAATTGTAGAATTTATACCGGAAGCATAATCCATTAGATACTAAACATAAGAAGTGGGGGTTATTCTTTGATTTAACCTCCACTTTTTTATGCAAATAATTATGACGCATTTCGCCAGTCTTTTTTCATACCCTACCATTGACATGCACGGCGCAATATCTCTAGTATCTCAAGTCTTTTAGACTCGTAAATGCTTTTCTCCTACACTTTTGGAACAAATACTAAGTGTTATTTTCAGTTCCATTTTATGTGTGCTAAACTTTGTGTAGCATTATTCTGATTCGTCATCATAATGTCCTCCGATTCTATTGATGTTTTCGATTGGCAAGGTCCCAAACATTATATAGACTCGGAGTTTTTTTTGTCTATGTCACACCGGTAAACCTTTTCTTCTACCACGCGCCTAGCACGTGGTATTTTTGTAAACAAAAATAAGGCCCTGATTTCTCATCAAGGCCTTACAAACGCAATCGTTTAATTATGCATTCTCAATTATATCATCAATTATCTTATCGAATTGTTCTTTTGTATATGTCTCATCAATAATTAAGCTATACCATGTGTCTTTTTGTTTTGGGAATGCAGATAAGTTAATTTGCTTATGCTTCTTCTTTAATTCGTTTGCATACTTTGTGTTCATCTTTGCAAGTAGGATTAGAGTTCCTTCTATTTCATATACATACGCAAAGCATACTTTCTTACCATCTTTCTCTACATAATGTGTATCTGCAAGTGGCAATCCTGTCTTTGTATAGTTCTCTCTTGTATTTAACTCTACATCCTTTCTATCTTTTAGATATTCACATACATATGCTTTTGTAAATGAATGTGCTGTTGATGCTTTTGCTAGTGCTATACTCTCTTTTAGTGATACACCAGCATCTTCTTTTACTTCACCAATTAACTCATCTAAGATATCTTCGAATTCTTCCTTTGTATATGTATCGTCAATAATTAAACTATACCATGTATTCTTTTGCTTAGGGAATGCAGATAGATTAATTTGAGAATGTTTCTCTTGTAACTTCTCTGCATATGCTTTATCCATCTTTGCTAATAGAATAATTGATCCTTCTGTTTCATATACATATGCAAAACACTTCTTACCATCTTTTCCATCTACATAATGTGTATCTGCTAGTGGTAATCCTGTTCTTGTGAAGTTCGCTCTTTCGTTAACTTCTACAATATCCTTTGTTCTTAGATAATTAGCTACATACTTCTTTGTGAATGTATGAGATGATGTTGTTGCTTTAGCAAGAACTAAACTGTCCTTTAGAGTTAAAGCTTCATGAGCTTTTTCTTTTGCTTCAATCTCTTCGATTGTGACTGCCTTTTCTGTTTCTAGTTCTTTTTCAGCTTCGGCCTCTGTTTCTTCTATAGCCTTATCTTCTTCAACTGGCTCTTCGTTTACAGCAACTACAGGTTCATCCTTCACTTCATCTTTCACCTTTTCAACCTTAGGCTTTTTGTCTTTCTTCTTACATTCTTTTAAAACCTTATCCAAGAAGCCATAATCTAATAGGAAGAAGTATGTGAATGCTAAGCAAATTAACCAAGCAAAGATAAATGCAATTATTGCAATAGCACATTGATGCAAGCATAATGCGATTAATGCGAATAGGAATACACAACCTGATACACATAATCCAATAAATGTCATCATATTTATCTTAGTAAATAGACAGTCCAATTTACACTTCTTGACAACTTCATCTAATAAATGGAATCTAACTACTACATATAAGCAAGCAGCAAGTAATTCTAAAATCACAAAAATAAATACTACCCAGCCAACACAGAATCCTTGTGCATTATCTTGAGTTGGAGTGTTGTTACTTGGATTTGTTATATCAGTACCAACATTCTGCTCTACAGAATCAGCATAAGCGTATTGCGTTCTATTCATTATTAATTCATGAGAAACAAGCACAAAACTTGCTATGAATAAAACTATTAAAATAATTGATAACATGAAGGCTAAACTACCAGCCTTCATTTTTGTTTGTTTAAAAACCATACAAAAACCCCCCACTTAAAATATAATGTCCAATTTTTAACTAACTACTTAGTATTATACTTTACATTATCATTATATCGCTTTTCTTAATATAGGACAATTTCTTGTCAAATTCGTAACTATTATAGGCATAATATTTTAAAAAATATTGTGTTTAAATAATTTATATAAAATGTTATACTTTTATCTAGAGGGCTAAATTATGGAAAACAATCAAAATGTATCGAAAAAAGAAAGTGTATTTACTAAACTTGGCACTGCTATTAAAAGCATAGTTAAAGATTGGAACAAGCCAAGTGGCAACAATGAAGTTCCAAACAAAGAAATCGCAGCCTTTTCATTTGGTGGTATTGGTTTTAAAACGTTAACTGCGTTTGGTCAATATATCCAACTTGCAGCTACTGTCGGTTTATTAGGACCAGTTTATGGAATTGGACCAAATGATTTTGCTATTTTATTCGTAATCTCAACAATCATAGGAATTGCAAAAACTCCACTTGTAAGTTGGCTTATGGATAATACTAATACAAAATTTGGAAAGCTAAGACCATATATTGTATTTGCCGGTATCCCTACAGTTATAGGTATTATAGGACTATGTTTCTGGGTTCCTATAGACGGCTCTAAAGTAGCAAAGATGATATCTATTGGTATCTTCTATAACATATTCTTAATTGGACAACAAATGTTATTAGCTACATACGCTGGTCTATCTCAGGTAATTTCTCAACACTCTGGAGAAAGAAATAAGATTTTAACCATCAGTGAATTTATTGCAAATCTTGGACCATCTTTATTGCAGTTATTATTCCCTACATTAGCCGGTTTATTATATGGTGACAAAGCTACTGTGGAGATTGATGCATATAGATTATTATTCCCTATCTTTGCAATTGTTTCTCTAGCACTAGGATTATTGGTATTATTCTTCACAAAAGAAAGAGCTG
Organism: Christensenella sp. UBA3700; assembly: GCA_002372775.1. Classification (GTDB taxonomy): domain Bacteria; phylum Bacillota; class Clostridia; order Christensenellales; family UBA3700; genus UBA3700. The sequence goes on along the minus strand of DFIJ01000126.1, from coordinate 4,883 downwards.
TTGTTGCTAAGAAAGAGAAAGAAGAAGTTAAGTTTATTGAAGGCCTAAAACTTGTAAGCCGAAATTATGATTTCTGGGCAGTAACAATTTCAAGATTTTTTAAAGGCGTTAAAGATTGGGTTGTAGCATTATTAACAGGTACATGGATTTTCGTATACCTATTCTCAGGAACTGTTGTATATCAAGGCATTGCAACAACCGTAATTACATTTGGTGCCACAATTGGTATGTTCTTATCTCCATTTATTATGAAGAAATTTGGAAATGGCAAGTCAGCCTTTTGGGTATATTTGCTAAGTGCTATAGCAACAGGCATTATGGCATTTGTTTTCGATCTTCACTTATTATTCTTCTTAATCCCTATGTTCTTCTTCTATATTTCTATGGGACCACAATACATCTTACAAACTTCAATTACTGCAGATGCTTTAGATGAAATACAATTACAAAGCGGAAAGCGTGTAGAAGGTTTTGCTCAAAATTTCCAAGCAATGTTTGAGAATTTAGGTGGTGTTGCGTCAATGGGTATTTCCTTACCTATGTATGCTTACTATGGACTTGGGGATGATTATAGCGTATTAGAAGATGAAGCTGTAAGAAACCCAATTATTCGTTGGACAATCATTTTCTCTACTCTTGCTGCATTACTTTCAGCTATTCCTTTCTTATTCTGCAAAATGACTAACGCTAGACACGAAGAAATCATAGCTCAATTAAAAGCTCGTGAAGCAGCAGCTGAAACACCTTCTTCAGATACAGTTGTAGCAGCACCTGTTGTTAATGAAGTAAAAGATGAAGTTAAAGATAATTAGAATTTAATACTTCGATAAAACATAAAGCGCTTTTCGATTTGAAAGGCGCTTTTTATATGTTCTGTAGGCCTTTCGCATAAAAATAAGTCCCTCAAGTTTTAACTCAAGGGACTTATATATTAAAAGATTCTAATTATTCAGACTTTGGTTCTTCGACTTCTTTGTCATCAGCCTTGTCTTCAATGCTTTGTTGTGGTTCTTTCTTTAATTCTTTGATTATCCCCTCATCTTGTACAAAGAAGCATGAGAAGCCTCCACAAATAATTGTAGTTAGAATGAATGAGATAATTGAAATAGTACATTGATGTAAACATAGAACGATCAATGCAAATATGAAGATTGCTCCACATACACATAATCCAATTAGTGTTAATAAATCCATCTTGCCATATAATGAATCTAACTTGCACTTAGCAACGATTTCTTTAATTAAACCAAATCTTAGGATTGCATATACACATGCACATAGCATTTCAAGCATTACAAAGATGAATACTAACCAACCAATACAGAATCCATGAGATGCTTCATTGACAATTACGAATTCAGATAAGCTTGCTACTTCAACTGTTACTACTCTTCCATTTAATGCAACATTATTGATTTCATCAATAGTTCCATCATTATGAACGTGTAGAATTCTCAATCCTTTTGTCTTTACATCCTTAGGTAATTCGAATTGAACCTTGATTGTCATACCTTCTTTAATTTCAGATGGTTGAATTTCTTTTGCAATTCCATCTATTGTTTGAATTAATTTAACATCATATACTTTTGCAATAACTTCTTTATCTTTAAGTTTTGCTTGAATTAAAGCTGGATCAACTTTTCCTTCCACCTTTGTAACTTCCGCCTTAACTACTACCTTTAGTGTAATATCTTGAGGAATTGCTGTTCCATCTGATGTTTCAACTGAAACGCCAGAATTCTCATCTACTCTCTTGCTTGCAAGAGTTGGTCCTGGTGTTGTACCTGG
>DFIJ01000126.1:0-3023 GCA_002372775.1 Christensenella sp. UBA3700 | reverse complement strand
GGTCCTGGTGTTGTACCTGGAGTTGTACCTGGTTCTGGTGAGACATATGGGAATACCAATTTTTTGAAACCATTTGCACCTTCTCCTACATTTAGTGGAATAGATTGTCCACCTTGTGTGCCTTCTGCATCTTGATATCCATATCCTAAAACTGCATTTGCAATTGTTCCTAATACGGCAACCTTACCGCCAGATATTTCAACGCTTTCTACATCAGCGCCAACTACAAGATTTGTTGGCCAATAATAGCAATAAATACCACAGCTGTTTTGACGTGTAGCATTGTTGCTACCTCTTGCGATTAACTTACCGCCATTTATAACGACCTTACAATCTTCTATATCTGCGCCTTCTGTGTTGATACCTGCACTATAATCTGCATCGCCTGCAATCGCAGTAACAGAGCCACCATTTAAAACTAATGAAGCATATATACCAGAGCTCATGCTATTTTCTACCAATGAATCGGCAGCTGCAGCAACTATAGTACCACCGTTAACAATTAATGAATCGTATGCATAAATACCAGCACTACTCCAATTAGATTCTTTCGCTGTTGCATTAATTGAACCACCATTTACAGTTAAAGTGCCAGATACGCTAATAGCATTACTAACGAATGTTGCTCTAGCACTATTAATATTTAAAGTTGCGCCTAAAATAACTGCATCATCGTTTACTAAAATACCATAGCTGTTTTGAGGCAATTCATCCAAATCTTCTGAAGTAAATGTCATATTGATATTTAATATACCATCTCCTTTTATTTCAACAGGAGCCGCTTCTGATGATATAGCTGCATCTGTATTTTGAGCAAAAGCGTTTGTAATAGTTATATTATTTGTTCCTTTAACTTCAATTGTTAATTTATCTTGACCATAATAACAAATTGCACCGCTAACCGCGCCATTTACCGAACCTTCGCCATTAAATGTATAATTTTCTAAAGTTAGAGTGTTGCTAGCAATATCAAATTTCCAGCCATTTCCAACTAATTTATCTGGTGTAATCACCATTCCATCAATTCTTAAGCCACAATTTAGTTGTAATACTGGATATGAATCACCCATTTTCCAAACTTTATCAAAATCCCAACCAGCATTTTCAAAAATGTCTTGATTCTTAAAATCTTCATCTGAAATAATGCCCTCTACAATAAGTGGTGAGCTTGACAATTTATTTGGAGAAGCGTTTCGCATAAAACAACCTGTCATTTCAGTATTATTACCTGCTGACGCAATACCACCTTCAGCTTGACCTGGCTCGGTATTAACTGTACCACTATGGTTACAAACAATAGTACCTTGATTGTGGCATTTTTGAATTATTCCATCATTATATGTTCCAGCAATACCACCAACATGATACCAAGTTGCGGTAATTGTACCTACGTTATATGAATTTAGAATAATACCATTTAATCCACCTACAATACCACCAACAACATATTGTGCGCTGATGCTACCAAAGTTTACACACTTTTCAACTTTTCCTGAAGAATCATTTGAAGCAACTATACCGCCGATATTTCCTACACCTGTAATATCTGCATAATTGACACAGCCGCCTATAATTCCTTTGTTCCTTCCTGCAATACCGCCTGAATTTTTGTCAAAAGTAAATTCGCCACCAATTGACAAATTCCAAACTTGACCATCTAGGCCAACTGTACCAAATAATCCAGAATAATACTCTGGCATATTAAGATTCAAATGTGAAATAATGTGACCATTTCCATTAAAATATCCAAGATAATTTTTATTCTCATTTCCGATTGGAACCCATGTGGTTAGATTGTCTGCATCAATATCATTTAATAAAATCCCACAATACTCTAAACTTGTGCCATTTACTAATACTTTAAATTTATAAAAATCAGCAAATGTGTAAATTTCAAATGGATCATCAAATGTTCCACTTCCTTTTAATTGAACATTTACAACTGGAAGGATAGGATATTCATCCCCCATTACCCAATCAGCGCCAAAATTCCAATTATTAAAACTTGACTTTTCCTTTATTTGTTCTGCTGTTAAAGCTGTAGCTAATTCACTACCGCCAGAAATCTTAGCGCCTCTGTAGTCTGCTGGTTCTATTGAAGTATTTAAATAATATGTGTCTACAACACTTACCTTATTATTTATCTCACTACCAATAATTGATCCTCTATTTGCGTTATCCGAAACTATAGAACCTAGATTATAACATTTAGTTATAACAACAGTTGGATTTGATGAAGATTGAGGAGTACACATACCAATAATACCACCTGTATATTGTGCCCCTGTAATAGTACCAGTATTATAGCAGTTTGTAATATTCAACACTGCCTCATCATTATATCCTACAAATCCACCTACATAACCAGTAGTAGCAGTAACATCTATGTCGGCATGGCAATTAATAATATTACTTGCAGTATTACCTATAACCATACCTACAAGTCCACAGATTGCGTCTCCGACTACTGAACCTTCTACTTTTAGATTTTTAATCGTAGCGCCATAGATAACGCCAAACAAGCCTAGAAATTGTCCCGTACTATCATTAATGTTTAATCCAGAAATTGTATATCCATTACCATCAAACACCCCTTTAAAATAGTTTCCCATAACTCCAATTGGGCTCCATGTGCCTGAAGATAAATCGATATTGCTCGTCATCTTATAGTACTTACCCTCACTTGATGATACGTTTGCTCTTACAGCTTCTAAATCGGCCTTTGTAGCAACAATATATGGATCTGCCTCGGTTCCACTACCACTGCCAGACCAATCTGCATATACTTCTTGGTTTATAGCCGTCTTGTTTATTGTCGTAACTATCATGAAACTACAAAGAATCAGAAAAATCGATAGAAATACTACCGTCAACAAATTTCTTGTCTTAGAATTCATAATACCTCCCCCCTTAAGTCTTATTATATTATTAATATTTCCCAAGAAAAGGATTGGCAAAATTTCTTTTTCTTTTGTCAAAAAAAAATAGGCTAGGTATCATTGATATGATACCTCCAAAGTGGA
>DFIJ01000120.1 GCA_002372775.1 Christensenella sp. UBA3700 | reverse complement strand
CAAAAAAGTTTCTCTTCTTCATATATACTCCATTTAATAATTAAAACACGCACATTTTATTACTATGCGTTTATATAAGTCAAATAATTATAAATAAGAATATATGCTATTTATAAAACGTTACATAATGATTACAATGATTATCCACCGGAATATCCGGTGGTATTACATTTTCGGGCAATTAGCCCTAAGCGTACTGGCTTAGGCACAAGTGCCCATTTTTATTGACCTGCCAGTCACGCATGTACTACCTGCTACCCGTAAACGGGTCTCTATTGTCAAACATACTTAGCTGCTCACTTTCTTGATCTTGTTTCAATTGATCAGCGATATACCTCTTTATTGCAGCTGTATCTTTGCCTACCGTATCTACATAGTAGCCTTTACACCAAAATTCTCTATTTCGGTAGGCAAATTTCATATTGCCCCACTTCTGGTATATCATTAAGCTACTTTTTCCTTTGAGGTATCCCACAAAACCGCTTACGCTAACTTTTGGTGGGATACTGACTAGTATGTGAATATGATCGGGACATATTTCGCCCTCGATTATTTCTACACCTTTCCATTGACATAAAGTGCGCAATATCTCCCGTATCTCAAGTCTTTTCGACTCGTAAAATACCTTTCTCCTATACTTGGGAGCAAATACTATGTGGTATTTGCAGTTCCATTTTGTGTGTGCTAAACTTTGTGTAGCATTATTCTGATTCGTCATCATAATGTCCTCCGATTCTATTGATGTTTTCGACTGGCAAGGTCTCAAACATTATATAGACTCGGAGTTTTTTTGTCTATGTCACACCGGTAAACCTTTTCTTCTACCACGCGCCTAGCACGTGGTATTTTTGTAAACAAAAAACGGACTCTCGCACTGAGAGCCCATAATTTTATGATAACAATAATTTGTCGCTTGCCATTTCCTCGCCAGTCTTTTGGCCGAATAACTTTAATAAGTCTGGAACTGTAAGCTTTGCTTTTTCTTCCCCTCTAATATCTAGCACAATCTTTCCGTCAGATAACATAATTAATCTATTTCCGTACTTAATTGCGTCTTGCATATTATGAGTAATCATTAATGTTGTAAGACTATTATCTTTAACAATTTGATCTGTTAATTCTAAAACCTTTTTAGCAGTCTTAGGATCTAGAGCAGCTGTGTGCTCATCAAGAAGTAAAAGCTTTGGTTTTTGTAATGTTGCCATTAACAAAGTTAATGATTGTCTTTGTCCACCAGATAAAAGTTCAACCTTAGTAGACATTCTGTTTTCAAGACCTAAATCTAAAATCCTTAATAATTCTTTATATTCAAGTCTTTCTTTCTTAGTAATACCTGGCTTTAAGAATCTTCTTTTGCCACGACGAGCAGCAAGTGCTAAATTCTCATCGATTTGCATTCCTGCAGCAGTTCCCATAATAGGATCTTGGAATACTCTTCCTAAGTACTTAGCTCTCTTATGTTCTGGCATTTCTGTAACATTAACGCCATCGATAATTACTTCACCTTTATCTGGAGTATAAGTACCAGCAACGATATTCATAAGTGTAGATTTACCAGCACCATTACCACCGATAACCGTTACGAAATCTCCATCGTTTAATACAAGATCAATACCATTTAATGCTTTCTTTTCATTAACAGTACCTTTGTTGAAGGTTTTATATATATCATTAATAATTAACATATTATACTTCACCTCCATCTTTACTTGCATTCTTCTCTATTCTATGAGCAGCATCATCAATTGGCTTTTCATCAAATGGATTTGCTTTCTTATGGCTTTCATCAACAACTACTGGAGCTTCAACTACCATAACTGGAGCCTCTTCTTCTGCAGCATTAATTATTCCTTTTGCAGCAACTTCGTCTACAAGAACACTCTTTTTAACGAAACCCCATTTCTTTAGAATCTTACTAAATGAATACTTCTTTCTTAAATATGGAACTCCTAAGAATACTGCAACTACTAATGCAGATAACATCTTTAATAAGTCTGTATCTAATCCTAATGATATTACTAATTGATATACGATATAGTAAATAACACCACCAAGAACTACGCCGAATAATTGCATTGCAAAATTCTTACCATATTTTGGAATCCAAGAAACTGCAGCTGTACCAATAATAACAGCAGCAAGGCCGATAACGATTGCGCCTTTACCCATGTTAATATCAGCAAATCCTTGATATTGAGCAAGAAGTGCACCCGATAATGCAACAAGACCATTAGATAATACTAATCCAAAAGACTTATTGAAGTTAACATTAATACCTTGAGCTTTAGCCATTCTAGGATTACATCCTGTAGCTCTTACACCTGAACCATATTCTGTTCCGAAGAACCAATATAGAGCAACTATAATTACTGCAACAAAACCAAGACCAATACAAATTGCTGTATTTACTTTTAATTGTGTTAAAAGTACTGGTAATGTTCTAGCGCTAACTGGCATATTTGCTTGACCTAATATCTTCAAGTTTATAGACCAAAGCATTAGTTGAGTTAAAATACCAGCAAGAATTGCAGGTATACCCATAAATGTATGGAAAAGTGCTGTAACTAGTCCTGCTAGCGCACCTGCTAAGAAAGCTGCAAGTAATGCAACCCATACATTAGTTCCATTAGAAAGCAGAATCGCACAGACGCAAGCGCCTGTGGTAATCGATCCATCTACGGTCAAATCGGCAATGTCCAAAACTTTAAAAGTTAAGTAAACACCGACTGCCATTATGCCCCATATTAATCCTTGTGCAACCGCACCAGGTAGAGCATTTAAAAATGCCATACTCTCTTTCCTTCCTTTAAATTATTCGTTAATTGCTACGTAGTTTTCTGGAACAGTAATTCCTAAAGCTGTGCAACGAGAAGCAACATATTCATATGTTGTTGAACTTGCATATTCAATAGGCATTAATGCTACGTTCTTACCAAGTAAGATTTGAGCAGCCATATGACCTGTTACTTTTCCTAAATCATAGTAGCTGATAGATAATGTAGCAACTCCACATCCCTTAGCAATACCTTCTTCGCCAGCGATTACTGGAATTCTAGCTGGTTCTAAAATAGCATTGATAGATGCAGCATTATTTGCACATGTATTATCTGTTGGAATATAAACAGCATCAACAGCTCCAACAAAGCTGCTTACAACAGAAGCTAAGTCGTTAGTGTCTGAGAATGACTTCTTAACGATTGTAACATCCTTGTGGTTTTGCTTAATAAACTTTTCAACTTGTTCAACTTGATACTTTGAGTTAGCTTCTGAAGAGCAGTATAAGATACCAACCTTCTTTGCTGTAGGAATTAATTCAAAGATCATATCAGCTTGCTTATCTAATGGAGCGCAATCTGATGTACCTGAAATGTTGTTTCCTAATGTACCAGTAAAGTCTTTAACACCAAGAGCAGTGCCATATTCTGTAATAGAAGTTCCTAATACAGGAATTGTTAATGTAGCATTTGCAGCAGCTTGTAAAGCTGGAGTAGCATTTGCCATAATTAGATCATATTTTGAGCTTACAAATTTATTTGCAATTGTTGAGCAAATTGCTGGATCGCCTGAAGCATTTTGGACATCAACAGTTACTTTCTTTCCTGCAGCTTCCATCTCTTCTGTAAGAGCATCAACGAATCCTTGTGTAGCAGCATCTAGAGCAACGTGTTGTACAAGTTGACATACACCTACTGTATATTCTGCTTTGTCTGGAACTAGATAAATTGAAATGTCTTGTTCTTGATCACATGACATAAACATTGTTGCACATAAAGAAATGACAACAATTGCCATAACAGCAATAACTAAAAATCTCTTAGTGTTTTTCATAAGTAAACTCCTTGTTTATTTGTGAATTTTAATGACTTTATAATAAAAATCTAGTTTTTAGTATACTATCGCGAGGTATCGTAGTCAATAAATATATTATTTATATATGTAAAATGCGAGGGCTATAAAACCCTCGCCTTGTTATTGATAATCGAAATACTACTTATTATCTTCAAAAGTTGCAGCAGTAGCTGCTAATCCTTCTTCTTTAATTTTCTTGAATTCATCGTTGATTTCTGGTGCAATATCGCTTAATTGATCACCAGGAACATCGATATCTCCTTCCTTATGTTCATCAAGTCTATTTGTATGAACGTTGTTTAAGTCGATACCCTTTGTGTCTTGCACGTTTATCATCATGATTATTAAACCTATAGCAACACCAAAATATGCAAGAACTGATACTAAAGTACCTAGTGCTTCATCTGTGAAGATCCAAAGCCCTACTGTTTTTGAGATTGTACCACCGCCTAAGATGATACCACTAAGTAATGTTTGAATAGTACCAACACTCATACGAACTGATGTTGGAGTTGATTCATTTACAATAAATATTCCTGAGTCTAGTGATGCCCAATATGCACCCACCATTGAACCGCAAGCAATACCTACGATATATGGACTCCAATTAAATCTTGAACCAACGAAAAATAGAATATATGCTAATGCTGAGAATACTGCCATAATAACAGCGGCTTTCTTACGACCTAGTTTATCTGAGATAAAACCGGTAATAAATTGGAAGAATGCACTACCTACAGCAAATAGTAATAATGCTTTAGTTACAACATCTGTTGGATCAGCAACACCAGAAATAGCATAGTTATCTGTCATGATTTTCTCATATGAGTTTGTCATTAACATACCCCATTGCAAGAAACCATACGCAACAGAAATCCATAACAATTGCTTATGCTTGAATAAAACTTTAATACCATTAATGAAACTACCTTGAGTAGCTTGGTCTCTAGTTTCTTTGTTTTCTTTAGCAGCATTACGCTCTTCATCTGTCATTTTTAGATATGCAATTCTTGATCTTAAGAATACTGGAGATTCTTTAATCATCAAGAATGCCATACAAGAAATAACTGCAGCTACACCACAAATTACGATGAAGATCCATCTCCAATTTGCTGTATCGCCATTTGGCATAAATATTTCTCTAAGCAGCGGAATTAAGAATACACCTAAAGTAGCAACAGCTTTTATGTAAGAGTACATTGTAGCTCTCTTTTCTTTCTTAACTGTTTCCATGATGTAAATTGCTTGCATATCATGAGGAACGAAAAATTGAAGAATAAACATACCCATTACATAAACTGGAATGTTTGTACATACACCAATGATAAACATTGATAAACCCATTCCTAAGGTGTTGATAACCAAGAAGGGTTTTCTACCATATTTATCCGCAAGTGGTCTATATAATGCAGCAAGTGTACCTGCCATTGAATAAATAAAAGCACAAGTCTCTAAGGTGGCAACAGCCCTATCCGCACCAACCACTGGAACGAAAATTTCGTTGATAATGATACTTTGCATTTGTGTACCAATTTGAGATACAACTTCATCTACGATATAAACAACAGTGATGATAAAAATGAAATACCAAATATAGCCTTTGCCTTGTGGTCTTGCTAATTCTTTTTCAAGTCTTGCAAGTTGCTTAGCTTCTTTAGCATGTCTTTTAACTTTATGTTCTTCTGTTTCTGGTTTTATGACTTTATCCCTAACTTGCCCGATTTTTGTCTTAACACTAGAAAAGAAGCGCATAAACTTTTCTTTAAGTGTGCTCTTTTCGCTCATAAAATAACCCTCTTTATCGCTTACGCTAATTTTAATTTTAACAATTAAAAAGATTTATATCAATTCAAATATTTGTTATTATAAATAATGACACGAGGTGTTTATGAAAATAGGTTTAATAATAGCAATTGAAAGAGAATTGAAATCATTTCTAAATAATGGTTCAGATATTAAGAGTTACACTGTTTCAAATAGAACAGTTTATGAAACAAAAATCGGAAATCATGAGATTTATGCAATGAAGTCAGGATATGGAATTATTGATGCTTCATCTGCTACTCAATTACTAATAACTAAATACAGCTGTGAACTTATCGTTAATTTTGGTGTTACAGGAGCACTTCAAACTGGGCTTAAAGTTGAAGACCTATTTGTTGTTAGAAAAGCATGTAATTATGATTACGATGTATCTCCAATTGACCCAGTAAAAGAACATCAATATGAAGAGTTTAGGGATGAATTTATTCCACTTGACGATGGTTATATTGATTTTGTTAAGAGCATATACCCTAACATAAAAGAGGCGGTAGTTGCTTCTGGTGGAAGATTTATTGAAAAGAAAGTAGATAAGATTTCTTTAAATAATTTAGGATGTAATATCTGTGATATGGAAATTGCTGGCATTGCAAGAGTTTGTTTCTTATGTGGTGTTAAGTGCTTATCTATTAAATGCATAAGCGATACATTCGAAGGTGATGGAGGAGATTTCAACAAAAACGTTATAGCCTCCGCAGAAAGAGCTTTTTCTGTTTTATTAAATCTATTACAAAAGCTTTAGAATTCAATTGATTATATGCAAGAAGCCAGGTTGCAACCTGGCTTCTTTAGTTATCTTACGTTATTATATTATTTCTTTTTGTTTTTGAAATAGTCTAAATCTAATGTTGCAAAATAATCTGCTGGAGTTTCAGCACGTCTGATTTGTTTTACTGAACCATCTTCGCAAAGCATTAATTCTGCAGATCTTAATTTACCATTATAGTTGTACCCCATTGAGAATCCATGAGCACCTGTATCATGAATAGCAATATAGTCACCGATATCTATCTTTGGCAACATTCTATCTATAGCGAATTTATCATTATTCTCACAAAGACCGCCAGTGATATCATACATATGATCACAAGGCTCATTCTCTTTTCCAAGAACTGTAATATGATGATAAGCTCTATACATTGCTGGTCTCATTAAGTTTGCTGCACAAGCATCAAGACCAATATATTCTTTCCAGATATGCTTTTCATGAATTGCCTTTGCAATTAACATACCATTTGGAGCTAACATAAATCTTCCAAGCTCTGTAAAGATAGCAACGTCATCCATTCCTGCAGGTGTTAAGATTTCTTCATAAGCTTGTCTTACACCCTCACCGATTACGTCGATATCATTTCCCTTTTGATCTGGTCTATAAGCAATACCTACGCCACCAGATAAGTTAATGAATGAAATATGAACTCCACATTCTTTAGATAATTCAACTGCTAAACTGAATAAGATTCTAGCAAGCTTTGGATAATAACCATTTTCTGTAGTGTTACTAGCAAGGAATGCATGTATACCAAAATTCTTTACACCATATGCCTTAAGCTTTAAGAATGCTTCCTTGATTTGAGGCTTTGTCATACCATACTTGGCATCCTTTGGTGTATCCATAATTTCATTATTTAATGTGAAATCACCACCTGGGTTATAACGACAACACATTGTTTCAGCAAATGGAGCAAGCTTTGCATAATAATCAATATGAGTAATATCATCAAAGTTGATATAAGCATTTAACTTTCTTGCTAATTTGAAATCAGCTTCTGGTGTAACATTTGATGAGAACATAATGTCGCTACCACTAAAGCCAACTGTATCAGATAACATTAATTCTGTTAAAGATGAACAGTCAACGCCGCATCCTTCTTCCTTTAATACTTGCATAATAAATGGATTTGGAGTTGCCTTAACTGCAAAATATTCTTTATATCCTTTATTCCAAGAAAAAGCTTTTTGTAATTTTCTAGCTGTTTCACGAATTCCTTTTTCATTGTAAATATGGAATGGAGTAGGATATGTCTTTACTATTTCTTCTACTTGTTCTTTTGTAACAAAAGGTATCTTTTCCATAAACATCTTCCTTTAAATTATTTTCTAAAATATTTTAACATAAGTTAAATAGTTTTGATAGTAAAAACTATAGAACAACAAATGTAAATAAAAGAATAATTAAAAACAATACCATAGATAATAGACCAGAATACAATGCTGTCTTCGTGTAGAATCTAGTATTATCCTTATCAACTATTATTGCAATAGCATTTCCTAAAACGGCCAATGCTGCACCAATAAATGCAAGATTAACAAACAAAAAAACGACACTAACATTTAAATATTCCACACAAGATAAATAGAACATTGAATAATGTTTAACTGCAATAGTATGATTCTCTACATTAACGACGCTGTATTTATAAAATGGGAGAAAATTTAAAACTAATAAAATTATCCCAAATAGACCTAATGCGACACTTCTTTTTTTCACTATAATCTAGCCTCCGTGTCCCCCTACGGCTAGTATATTAATATAATTAATAAAACTTACGCAACTAAAATGGCGCTGTCATGATTTATTAAACTATTATTTTTCTATTAAATCCTCGACAGTGCAACCCAACGCTTTCGCCAGATAGTAGATTGTTTCGGCGCTTGCTTTATTGATATTTTTACGGCGCTGTTCATACATTTGAATAGAACGTAAACTTACGCCCGATAATTTAGATAGTTCCATTTGAGAACAGCCATAGGAAATACGAATTCGCTTTAGATTTGTATCTTTGAAATACTCTTTTATTTTATCATCGGCGATTTCTACAAACTTCGTGATATCCACTTCGTGCAAAGTATAGTACATTTTTTGAAGAGTTGTAAAAGTCAAAACTTTGAAAATATCTGCGTATCGTCTTGATGAATACCATTGATAATAAGCTATTACCCACCCGATCCAATATTCTATAGAACGCTCCATTCGTTCTTCTGGCTCTACGTCATACTGTTTCCCTGTTGTTTCATACAGTATATCTACCGCGATTTCTGCTCCACTCTTTCCGCTGATTATTGCTGGCTCTCCGTTTTCTATTCGTTTACTGATTGAGCTTGCCACGAAAAGTTTTACAAAATCGTCGCCAGAGATTTTGCAGACATTAATGGCATAATCGAATGCATCGCCTAGTGCTGATTGTGCACTATTTAGATATATTTCTCGGTATGCGCGGATCATCGTTTGTTATACCCCCTCTTATAATATCTTGTATGTACAATCCATCCTCTTCTTTTTCCAAGATGGAAAGATAAGTATTATTTGCATCGTCATCTCTTGCCTTGCGTAGAACATAATATTTATCTTTTTCAGCGCTCTCAAATCCGTCGTATTTTATTTTAGAAAATGAAAATTGCGATTTAAGAACAATCTGCTCACCAAGTTTTCCAAGTTTCATTGCTCTAGCTAATTGCTCGACAGTAATTCCGTTGTTCACAAAAGCTTCAGCATAATCAAAATATGAATCATCCGCACGATATCCAATGATTAAATCAAAAGCATTAACATTGATGCCAAAATTATCAATCAAATACTGCTTAGCACGTCTCGCCACTGGTGTCTTAATAGTAAAAACACGATGTTCTACTAGAACAGCAATCCAGTTGAGTATTGTATATTCTTGGCTATTTAGATTCAAAACTTTCAAATACTCAGTATCTAAAGTATATCTATTAGAGAAACCATCATTCAAAGACGAAACCGCCCACTCTTTTGCAAGATTGTTGCTTTCCGTACAGTAAAAACCCAAACCAAAATCGTTAGTCTTTTTTCCTACACCAAAAGTCGGTGTTTCAATAATCTGTTTTGATCCATGGTATATAGTAATGTTTTTATCCATAGCAAAGCTCCTTTATATCTATTCAATGTAATTATATCACTACAGTGATACATTATCAACTTTGCCGGTTTAAATAATGATATTTTTATATCACTATAGTGATAGCTGTTAACTAATGAAATATGAAGTTTACTTTTGAAAATATGAACTAGTAAATTGAACACCAATAAAAAAATGGCGCACATACCAGGAATCGAACCTGGAACTGCCCCTTAGGAGGGGGCTGTTATATCCATTTAACTATACATGCACAAATGGTATTATACCACGGTGTTTTATTTTTTGTTATCTTGATTTTCTTCTGTTAAACCAATAACGTTATCTACTGGCATTGAGAATGCTATACCTTGTCCTGGAGTTTGTAAACCGACTTTTTCATAAAGCATTTTTAGTACATTCTCTTTAATTGAAGTAGGAACTAAAATCATAACCATTTCTTTCTTTGGCTCTATAGTTATCTTAAATAATTCTTCTGATTCTTTATTTGCAGTACCTCTTGCTCTAACAACGGTACCACCTTTAGCTCCAACGTCTTTAGCAGCTTCCATAACAAGTTCTGAGAATCCCTCGTTTACTATACAAATAATTAATTCATGATCAAACCTTTTCATCTTAACCCTCCACTGCGCTGACGTTATTACTTAAGAAACTATATATTGCAACACCAATAACACTTGTTAAAGGAATTGTATATGCTATACCTTTACCATCTTTTATAGTTCTAAACTTTTCTTGTAAACTATCTAGCACTTCATTAATCTTTGATTGCTGAATAATACTAAATATAACTGCCTTTTCCGTATTAATTAACCCTAGCATTTTCTTCATTGCTTCTGTTGCTGTACCTTCAGCTTGCATTATCATTTGCATATTGACCTCAAATGATTGAATATAGTCAGCGTAAAATTCAGCTTTATTTCTATTAACTATCGTAACTAGCATCTCAAGTTTATTTGGAGCTAGTTGTTTGGTTTTTCCTTGCACTGCTTTCTTTTTAGTAGTTTCTTTTGTTTTTGTTGCTTTTTCTTTTTCTGCCATTACAACCACCTCCTACATAAAATCAATAATTTGTTCATCATCTTCATCTAGAATTCTTCTCATCGCAATACTATTTCTAACCTTAGTTGTTACGATTGCTCTAAAACCTAATGTTTGAATTGTGATTAATGGAATCATAGCAACCATAGCAACAACACCAAATGCTTGAGAAAGTACACTATTACCCGTATATGATTCACTACATACCCCAATTAACATAGGCAAAATAAAGCTAGATGTTAAAGGACCACTGGCAACACCACCTGAGTCAAACGCGATTGCTGTATAAACTTTTGGTACAAAGAATGATAATAGCAAAGAGATTAGGTAACCTGGAATGATATAGTACAAAATTGAGAATCCAATTATTGCCCTTATTACTGATAGTCCTATAGATATTCCAACACCTAAAGATAAGGCTATTAAAAGAGATTTCTTGGTTATAGTTCCTTCTGTTAAATTCTCTACTTGTCTATCTAAAACGTGTACCGCCGGTTCTGCAAGAACAACAACCATACCAATAACAAAACCAAAAGCGATAATATATCCACTGCCTTCTTGTGTTAATTGCCTTCCTATTTTAAAACCAATTGGCATGAATCCAATCTCTACAGCAGTTAAGAATATTACAACGCCAAATAATGTATAAACTAGCCCAATTAACATTGGAATAACTTTTGTTTTTGGCAATCTTAAAACAAACAATTGTAATACTCCAAAGAATAACAAAATTAAGAATATAGACAAGAATACTTGTAAAGAAATTCTGCCAAGAGAACTACCAATAGAAGATAACTCTAGTTCATATATTGGCAGTGTGTAACCTGCATGTCCATTTGAAAATGCAGATAATAATAAAACTGCAATTAATGGTCCAATTGAACACAAAGCAATTAAACCGAAGCTGTTTTCGTTTGCATGTCTACCACCAATTGATGTAGCAATACCTACACCAAGTGCCATTATAAATGGAACTGTAATAGCGCCAGTTGTTACACCACCAGAATCAAACGATACCGCCAAGAATTCTGATTTACTTGATTCAATTACAATTGCGCATAATGCAAACACTAGCATATATCCAAAAATTAAAATTGTGTTTAAATCTTTTTTCAATATGATTCTAAGAACGGCAACGAACAACAAAACACCAACGCCAATACCAACGGTAATAATTAAAGCATAGTTGTTAATTGCGCCAATAAGTTGATCTGCAAGAACTGAAAGATCTGGTTCAGCAATAGTGATTAGAACGCCCATAATAAAACTTATACCAAGAAGCAATGATGGTCTTCTTGATTTAGTTAAACCATATCCAATTTGTTCACCCATTGGAGTCATGGCCATATCGGCGCCCATATTAAATAATGCGATACCTATTGTTAAAAATACTGCACAGACAATAAACGTGATAATTTCTTTTTGAGATAAATTAACAAGAGGAGTTGCAGCCAATAAAAGCACTATTACACAGATTGGTAATACCGAAATAGTTGAGTGTTTCAACTTGTATAAAATGCTCTTAATCACTAATAAAATCCCTCAATGAAATATTAACACACACATACAATTAAAACAATATATGTTATAATTATAAAAATGTATGAAAGAGGGCTACGTTATGACATTAGATCAAGTAATTTTCAAGGAAATTGATTACGTTTATAATCCATTTCAAAACAGATTTCGAAAAGTACAAGAATATAGAAAACATGTTAAATCCGTTAAAGATATAGTTTACGATGAATCGCTTCCTGAAGTATGCGTTTTAGATACATACGAGCTTAAAGAAGAATCTAAAGAAAAACGCCCACTAGTTTTTAATATTCACGGTGGCGGGTTTGTCGCTGGAGATAAAAAGTACAGAGAACAGTTATGCTCATGGTTTGCAACTGAGTTAAATGCTTTTGTTGTAAATATTAATCACGGATTAGGACCTACATATCATTTTGAAGATTCCATAAAGCACGTAATAAGTGCAGTAAACTGGGCTTATGATAATGCAGAAAAATATAACATTGATATTGATAATTCTATAATTACGGGCGATTCTTCTGGTGGTTATTTTGCAGCCCAAGTTGGAGCTATTACTGATAGCAAGTATATGCAAGAAAAATTAGAATGTAAGCCTAAATTTAGATTTAAAGGAATGCTATTAAATTGTGGTATTTATGATGTAAATAAAGCACTTAGTGCAAAAACAGCCTTTAATCTTACAGATAAAGTAAGCTTTAGTTTTACGGGATATGAAACAAAAGATTTAGATAAATACAAATACACTGATGTTCTTTCATCATTGCCTTATATAACAAGTTCATTCCCTAAGACATGTGTCATATATGCAGAAAAAGACATATTCTGTGGCGGACAAGGCGAAGCTATGATAGAAAAACTTAAAGAGCAAAATGTATATTATGAAGAGTTACATTCAACGACTTTAGTAGATAATCATACATTCCAAAGCACATGGACATCACGTATGGCTAAGAAGGCAAATAACCTATTTATTGATTTTGCAAAAAGATTATTAAAAGATGAAATATAAATCTTTTAAATAATAGACAACATTTTTTTATTATGTTAATATATTTATACTTTGTGGCCCTGTGGTCAAGCGGTTCAAGACTCAGCCCTCTCACGGCTGCTACCCGGGTTCGAATCCCGGCAGGGTCACCAAAGGCATAATCTTTACAAATGCGATATTGTATGTTAATATAATAAAGCATTTTTAATACTTCGGATGGAGAGTTACCCAAGAGGCCGAAGGGGCGCCCCTGCTAAGGGTGTAGTACGGGAAACCGTAGCGCGAGTTCAAATCTCGCACTCTCCGCCACAAGAGATGGTCGAACTATTGACTCATCTCTTTTTTAATACGATGCATTAATAAGTTTATCTAGACGATAAAAACTCAAACCATTCATTCAAAGAAAACGCTTCGATTCCATCCATTTCAAGAACGATTTTTAGATTTTTATTTAACCATAAGATGTCGTCTTGATTTTCACTGTCGTATTCCTGTTTATTAACATCTTTTTCTATCATTAACGCAGTGAAATACCACATATCTTGTTCTTTCTTTGAATATGACTTTTCATAATCTGACCTATTTTTATAAGTGTATTTCCTAGAAATATTATTTTTATATTTTTCAACTATGTTTATTCTCATATCTTACCTCACTAGTATTATATCAATTAATGCTATTTCATTTCCGTCCAAATTAACAATATCAATATTTGTCATATAATAATCTGGAGAAGCTAATAAAATTTCTCTGTCTTTTGGCTTAACAGACAATGCCTCCACTGGCAATGCATGATCACCTTTCAACAAATAACAATGGAACAACAATCCTATATGGCCCTTTTTATTCGTAATGGCCCCCTGTAGTGCTCTTTTATAATCAGTACTCGTTGAGCATATTTTTGAACCTAAAACACACAAACCCTTTTTATAAGGTTTATAAAATTTCTCAATATAAACGTCTTTCTTAATATTAATACCTCTATATACCGAAACACTTTTATTTAACGTGAATTTCTTTATAGCATGTACTATATTTTCATATACAAATAAATCATCATCTGTTGCATTTCCTTCTCTTAATCGTTGATTTATTGCACATCCAATTGTAGGATCCGTATATGATACTATCGACTCTATTTCTTTTTCGCTTAATAGTGCTTCAAGTTTTTTTGCGGAACAATTATATGCCTCACAAAAAGCACTGCTATCTTTTAATTTACTATCAAAACTATTGTTTGAATACTTATCAAATACACCATTTGACTTATTAGTGTATTCCCCGCTTTTATCACCGTTTCCAGCAGGAACATATGGCTGCATTTGATTGCCGCCTCCCACTTTAATGTTATATAAATGTGACATTTCTTTTTCTCCTTTTTTGTTTTCATCATAGAAAGAAGTTAAAACTATGGCATACACAGGAACAATTATAGTATATCATATACTTAACAATTCTCAAAAAACTGACAAACTCATCCTAAAATAGCATTCGTTCTGCTATATAATTTTACACACAATTAATCCGGCCGTGCCGGATTATTATTAATAGTCATAATGTAATTCTATTTATTATTTGTTTTAAACATTATTAAATATGTTGATCCAAATAATCCAGCAACAATAGCTGCCACAATAATACCAATTATTGAGAACACGCATTGGTGCATTATGATTACAACTATAGCAAATATTAGCGAACAAACAGATGTTATAAGTCCAACTAATCTTGCAATCTTAGAAGCCAATACAATCTTATCATTTGTTAATTTCTTATTATGAATCAAGTATATAATCACAAATATCCAATATATAAGAACAGCGATATCTACAACTACAACAACTACACCTACGCAAACAGTTTCTTCATTGTTAACTATAGGTTTATCACTATTCTCTGTTTGTTTAGATTCTACACCTGATGTTTCTTGTTGCTCAGGCGAAGTTTGTGTTTCAGTTTCTTGCATTCCTTGTTCCTGTGGAGTTGAAGGGTTTGCTGGATCAGTTTCTGTAGTTGACGAAGCTGGAACTTCTGTTACTATAAAATGTCCTATTTCATTTCCAAAGATGATGTCGTAATGGTCATCGATGTTGCCCTCATACTCTGGAGTAAATTCTAGTGAGTAGTCGTACGTGCCTGGTGTAGTTCCATCACAATTAACTACCACTCTAACAAACGAAGCAGCCTCTTCAAACTCTTCCTTATAATTCTCTTGAGTTTCTTCATCTCTATTATTGTAAAATCCAAAACTAAACGGAATTTCTATTGAAGAGATATCTGCACCTTCCTCTACAGACATATCTTCTACCCAAACAGTAATGTGGTTATATATAGGTACAACTTTTAAAAATTTTACACTAGAAGAATTAGGGCCCTTACCACCATCTTGATACCATTGACCATCTTCACTATCTTTATAGTAATATTCTGCATTTTCAGAACCCGTACTAACCGATACAGAATAAAATACACCTCGTGTTGTATTATTAGTTGTGAATAACATATTTGGATACGAAACAGTTATTGTCTTTGCCGCATATGCAACCGGATAATCTTCCGAATGTGCCGTAGCTGTACCTCGAATCCATATAGTTTTAGTTTCACTCCTAAACGCATTGTTTATTGCCGTTATATTAATCTTGCCATGATTAATTCTTAATTCTTGATGTGCATAAAAGCCATACTCAACATTATTAAATGTGAAAGTTCCCCTTTCTACAATAATCGCACCGCTATCATTATATAAGGCTGTTCCAACACCCACTGTCGCCCCATCAACATTATAAGTTCCATTGCCTATTGTAAAAGTGCCGTCCGCATAAATACCATACTCAGAAATTGTAAGATCAAATACAGCATTTTCCATTGCAAAATCATAATAACAATTGATACCCGTTCCAACATTTCCTTTAATAGTCGCATTATATATAGTTACATTTTCCTTACAAAGAATTAACGTTTTAACAAAGTATTCTTCCGTTGTTATTTCTCCACCATGCATAACAAAATCGTTATTACAACAAATAAACTCACCTGTTGTTAATTCTCCACTGGCTGCTATTTTCCCAGTTCCTAATTCTTGTGCATAAATTGTTAAAATCCTACACTTAATGCTACCTACGGTTAAAGTCTTTCCATCACACAAAATTAAAGTTAAATCATTCGAACCACTATCGATAGACCCCAAAACAACATCTTTATCTAAAACAAATGTGCCACCAGATGTAAAATCTGTTGTTGTTTCTATTGGAGTGTAATTAGATAAAGTTTGAGTCTCAAACTCTTTTGTTGATATGTTATATGATAAATATGAAACTTGCGAATCCGCAAAAACATCAATATTTGCAATAAATAAAAAAGCAAATACAAATAGAAATAATATGCCAATAATGGCAAATAATTTTCTTGCAGAATTTTCCATAATCCCCCTCACAGAACTCTATGCAAGCAAATCTAGTTTCTATTTATATTTTAATACATTGTGAATAATTATCAAAGAATGGCTAAAAAAGTACCTCTTAGGGCACTTTCTTAATAATTACACTTCTTGAGTATCTTTAAAAGTTATTTTAAATCTTTGGTAATCATTCTTTAGATATTTAACGGGTATTCCTTTTCTTGTACATATCTCATTTATTCTTTGAATATTTTCTCGAGATACTTTATTTCCTACATATACACACTTTATATTAGGAATTGTGTAATACTCTTTTGCTTTTCCAATGATTCGCCACTCCTTTTCAAATTCCCACTCTTTAGACTTTATTGTATATAAGTTGATAATTTGTTCTCTCGCCTTTTCCATAGGTTTCTTTAATCCAAATGCGGCGCCAAAATAGAAGTTAATTAAAACACGTAATATCGTAGATATATAATCATTATTTCTTTCGTCTGTATATTTAACTTTATATATACCCTCTTTAGGTGGTTCAAACTCTACACATATTCCATTACACTTATTTGCATACATTGCCCACATAACTTGAGAAGTATTAGTCTCAGATAATGATAATATACCAACATCCTCATTGTTATTTTTTGTAAAGTCTAAAAATGCACGAATAGGAGATTCCATATTCTCAAACATATTCTCATCTTTAAACATCTTTTGAACTTGAGCTATAATTTCATCTTGGTCATCAAAGTCTATATCTGAGAACTCTTTTTCTGTACCCTTCTTTTCTAAGTACTTCACAAGAATAGCACTAGATCTTTGTTTAGCAAACTTGGAACCTGGAAACTTTGACATAACAACTTCTATTACATTTTGTAAATATAACTTTCTTAATTGTGGATCTTTCTTAATATTAGATAGATAATCTATATCCAACAAGCACTCGAATTGATCATTCTGAGCTCTAGCTGAAGAAAAAAATACAATGTTATCCTCCAGCATCTGAAATATTCTTTCTGTGCGCTTAGGATTAGCATCATCAAATGCCTTGTATTTAAATAGAGTTTCAGGTATTTTTACTTGGTTTTTCATATTACTTATTATATAGCAATAACATAAATTTGTTAACGCGAAGGAATTTTATATACTAAATGTATATAAGTCTAAGGTGTTTTATTCCCCTGCAGTCCGCACGATGCCTGGTTTAACTTTGATAAAAATATGGATATTTTAGTATCTAAAAATATCGAAATTAAAGCGTCAAATTTGACGTTTGGAGTAATTGTTCATTATAAAAATAGTACCAACGCATAAAATAC
>DFIJ01000003.1 GCA_002372775.1 Christensenella sp. UBA3700 | reverse complement strand
ACAATCTTAAGAGCTTCTGCTGCAATCTTATTTGGGACTCCAGCAATTATATAACCTTCAGAGTCTGGTGTATGCTTACATTTAACACGAGTATCACGAAAGTATCGAACCATATCCACAAAAACTTTATTGTTTAAGTGTTTAGGCGCAATATTATAAGATACAATTATAGAAGGATAATAACTATTATAGTCAAAATGTTTATAAATATATTTATCATTAGACTCAAGTACAACAGGTACATCTTGAGTATGAATTCCTCCACATGCAAGAGTATAAGTTGTACCATAAAAAGTTATTTCTCTACAAAAGTCATCTTTATTAGTATGATATACATACACTTTCATCATATCTTCAAGTAAATCTTGAAGTTGTTTAGTCTTAAATTTAATATGAGGGAAAATAATCTTATTGAAACTAAGACGAGTTCTTTCAGTACGTCCTTTCTCAAATTGACTTTGATGAAGTCCACTCATTTTAGAATAAAAGGCTATAGTAAGCTTATCAGCAATATTAGCACGAGCACTACATAGAACATTAACTTTAAAAGCCTGTGTTATTGAATATCTCAATTTAATTTCATCAGGCTTTTGTCTAGCCATTTCACAAACAAGAAATACGTCATTTTTATTATAATAAAGCATTGGCTCTATATACTTAGGAAGAACATATCGTTCAAAATCGTTAGTAATAAGTTCATTTAGATGTTCTAAATCCATACCACGATATCTATCAATAGTTTTCCAATAAGCATCATATTCTTCTTTGTCTATAGGCGGGAGAGTAAAGTCGAGTAGTTCATGCCATTTAAGATTAATAGAAGTCTGTTTAAGACTTTTACCAAACTTATTACGGTTACCTTCTTTATCAACTACAACGCTTGCAGAATGAAGACCGTAAACACGCTGAAGGTCAACAGTAGCATAAGGAAGCTTATAATACTTCAATAAGTCTATATCTTTATCACCATAAAATGCATCTCTATCACCTTGAAGTTTAATGATTTTCTGACTAAGATTAAATAGATATTTAATCAAATTCTTAGTACTATCATAGCGATTATAATGCATCATAAAACCTTTTATCATAAGGTCATCATATCCTTGATTGTTAAAACCAAATAAATCAGTTCTAACAGGAATCTGAGTAATATTACCGTTTTCATCTTCTTTAGTATCATAGTGAGATTGCATATTATTAATATACGCAACTAATGGAACTAATTGAGTATCATCGGTATCACTAATCCAAAAGATTTTACTTTTAACTTTATCAAGACGAGACTTAATCTCAGCTACAGAAAGTTTCTCTGGTAATGCTACAGGTTTACCTTTAGCATCAACACAATCTGAAAATGTTTTCATATAATCTTGTAAATCTACAAAAGTCACGCTAAAGAGATTTACGAAGATTTCAACATCAAGTGCTAATGATTTAATCATCTTGAATATGATAAAGTTATTTACCAAACTTTAAATAAAGTTTATTCTTACACCTACTACAAGCTACATATAGTCTACGATTAACCTCCTCAGCATCTGAATAAGGATATCCATTTCTATCGAATACAATATCATTAACATCAACTAAAGATGTATCAAACGTAGAACCTTGACTTTTATGAGAAGTTAAAGAAAAACCATAATCTAAATCTCTACTAAACATTATCGTTCCATTCATAGGATTAATAATATTAGTAAGAAGTAAACAGGCTTCTTTAAAAGCATAATAATCTCTCCATTTTTGTGCTTTAAGAGTAGACCTTGCAGATTTAGCAGCATCAATCATACCTTGTGAAATTTGAAGATATTTCTCAATAGTAAATTTATCACTATGGTCAATAACAAATAATGAAGTAGATATATCACCTCCGTGAATAGCTTGAAATCTTACAACAAAACCTTTCAATCCATATGTTGGATGAACAGAATTTGCTATATCTTTAATAATGTATTCTTCAGAATTCTTAATAATACAATCATTAAATTGATTTACAATAGTTGTATAACTAATAATCAAGTCATTCTTCGTAAGTACAGATACATCGCTATCGGCTATAATTGCATTTCTAATAAACTTATTCCATTTAGAAACAGCCATATTAGTATATGCTATAACTTTAGCATAATCTACATTACGAGTAAGTTCTTCATCATTAAAGTTATTATAAACTATTTTATCAAACTCTTCAGGAGTGCAAACTGCATATCCTTTAGTATAATCTGCATTAAACTTTTCTCTAAATCGTTGGATATGAGTTAAAAAGTTATAACTCTTATGCTCAATATCATAACGAAGAAGTTCAAGCAGATAACTTACAGGATTGTCTTCACCTTGACGTACAATTTCATTTAGAGCAAAAGTCTTAGTGCCTTTGAAGGCAGAGCTATATTTCTCATTAACAGGAGCTAACTGAGAACTATCACCAATATAAATGATTTTACATTTATTAGTAATACAAGTTCTTTCAAGAAAAGTACAAAGACCTCTATTTATCATAGAAGCTTCATCGACAATATAAAGTCTATAATTTCCAATCTTAATCTTACCTTTTGGGTCAAAAGGAGGATTATTTAAATCAAATTTCTCAACATCAAAGTTAAGACGAAGACCTAAATCAGATTGGAGAGTATTGGCTTTGATACCTGGAATATGAATACTTTCTCCTAGTACTCTACAAGCTTTGTGGGTAGGTGCAGCAAGACCAATCAATGAATAAGATGTAGCACTATTAAGAATTAATGCTTTAACGAGATAAGTCTTACCAGTACCTGCAGCGCCAGTTAAAGCTCTTTTATAGTCTTTTGGGTCAAAAGGACTATCAATAAACTCTATAAGTTTATCATAAGCTATTTTTTGGTCGTTTGTAAAACTACTAGTATTTGCTCTATTAGTATTTGCTGGATTTATAGGAATAATACTCATAATATTTTAATCATCTTCAGGATTTAAAACATCCATTGTATAACCATCTACACCAACAAGACTTTTGAAATCAAACTTCTTAGTACCATTGTCTGTAACAATATAACCTCTTACAATCCAATTAGGAGCAAACGGGATATACTGTTCAGTAAGACCTGGCATAAATTTGGCATTTATAGGATTTCTTACAAACCTAGTACGTCTACCTTTATCATCAACTGTTCTACTAAATACATTAATTTTACCAGTTAAATCATAAGAACGTTCAGTAAAATCTAAAACAAGTAAATCAGGATTAACAGCATCATTTTGCATATCTATTGCTACTTTATAACTTCCATCCTCATCTTGAAAGACTTTACCTTTAACAATCTTATTAGTAGTACGTTTAATACCATCAGAAGTTCTATTACGTTTAGGCTTAGGAACCGCTACTTTGAACGGCATTAGTTTAAGTAAACCCATAACTACTTCTTTTTAGATTTCTTAGTCTTATCAGTTAATTGATGTTCTTTTTTAGCTTTCTTATTTGTACGGTCAGAATTAGAATTATCATCAGATTTAGTCATTACAACTCCAGCACTATTATCCCAAATAAGATGCCAACCACAATAATGTGTAAGAAAATCAATTTTGCCCCACATATGAATACCAATAGTAGCATTCTTTGAAGCACGAAGAGTTTTGTCACCTGGACTAACTTTGCCAATACGACTAAAACTTCTTAAATCTTTGTTTTCATCATGTTTTGCCATTTTACAACAAAATTTAAAATTAATATTAAGTTTATAAGCTCCCCCGTAGAGGAAATTGTGAATTGTTACCCTAACAGGATTCGAACCTGTACTGAGAGAACCAAAATCTCTAGTGCTACCATTACACCATAGGGCATTACCAGATTACTCTTCTTGTACTGTATCTACAATAACAGTAGGTTCAGAACAATCGTAATCTAACTTATCAATTATATTACATACACATTTACTATCATCGTATAAAACGTCATTGAACTCATCAAAATCTTTAAACGTTCTGATAGCTTCTTCTCTATTATTAGCTGCAACTATAGCGCAACCATAAGAGTATTCAGTAGTTGGAGTTATTTTATATACTTGCATCGTATCTTTCTTTAGGAATTAAATAAGTATCTTTATTCACATCATAATAAGATTCTTCTCTAAACCAATCTTCAGCCATATAATCTTGATACTCAGGCCAAGGAAGAGCTACATAATATCTTCTATTATCAGGCATATTATCTAAGTTTAAATTATTCTATATTTCAAAATTCAATTTCAGCCTGCCTATATAGTCAACTTAATAATTAATCATCAAAGATATTTGAAATTAACACAAGCCACGATAGGCACTAAATAGAGGATTTTATGTGGTTATAATTATCTTATTATCGGGTGAAAAGTTAGCCTTTTCAGACATACCAAGTTTTTGAGCAATAATATTAAAATGATTAATCTCATATTTAAGACTATCAATATCAGTATAATGACTCATATTCTTAATATAATCTTCAATGCAATCTTTGCATAATACTTCATTTATGCCAGCAACATAAAATATATCTTTATGTTCTATAGAAGTATTACAAGTTCCACAAACAATAGAATTAAGACATCCTGTTATTTCCATACCAAATCCAAGTCCAGATGCTTCTGCACCAGTCATTTGAATAACAAGAAAGTTTTTATCGTTTTTATATACTTTAGCCATATGTTTCAATTTTAAATTAAAAAGCACTTCTACTCTCACGAGCAAAAGTGCTGCCATCTTCAATAATACATTAACTTTTACAACTATGTTACAAGATTGCAACTATAACAGCAGCAATCGCAATAGCAGTCATTATGTAAGTAGCACCTTTCCATACAAGAACCTTATGTTTAAAAGCAATATATTTCTTGCTTTGTGCTTCGTAAAGAGAACGATTTTCTTTAGATTCTAGAGCAAGAGCATCGTTCTTTTCATTAAGAGTCTTAACTTTGTCTTTAAGAGTTTCAATAGTTTGATAAGAGCCTTCCATATCTTTATCAAAATTATTAACTCTTGTAGAAAGTGCATTAACTTCGCCTTTGAGAGATTTAATCTGATTATTCAGATTACGTTCAACTTTATCCTTCTTAAGAATAATCTGGATAAGTTCATCACTGTTCTTTTTGCCAAGTTTTGTTTGACGAGCTTTAACTTGACTAAGCTCTTTAGCATTTTTTGCCATAATTGTAAAACGTTTTAAATTAATAATCATGCCTGTTGTCACAGGACTTTGTGCGCTTCTAGCAGGACTTGAACCTACGACCCTCTGATTAACAGTCAGATGCTCTAACCAACTGAGC
>DFIJ01000001.1 GCA_002372775.1 Christensenella sp. UBA3700 | reverse complement strand
TTAAGATATTCAACTTTATCTAAAGTTGTACTTGAAACAGCTATTGCTAAAGCTTGTGATATGTCATCTTCTATAGATACTAATTCTGTAATTAAGAGAGTATTAGAGCTTGAAGCATTTAAACGTTCAGTTCAAGGTAGTAACTTAGAAGAAGGTACAGAACTTACAGCTCAAACATTATGGGGCGCTGTATTGTTATCTTTATCTCAAGATCCAAAATTTGTTGTTGAATATACAATAGCAAGTAAAGTTAAAAAGGATGAGATTGAACTAAAAGATAGAGTATTCACATTAAATATTAATAATGATGCTCTATATAATGAAATTGTTAAATATAAAGATTTCTTCAATAGATTTGTTAAGAAGGACTTCATGGAAATTAAGTCAGTTGAGATTAATCATATTGTAGATATTAAAAAAGAAAATTTAGATAAAGTAAAAAATCTATTCTAAAAAGGAGATACAAAAATGGGATTTGGACCATATAGAGGCGGTGCCGGTGGTGGCATGGGCGGCATGCAACAATTAATGAAACAAGCACAAAAGATGCAACAAGAAATGCAAGAAGCTCAAGCAGAACTTGCTGAATTAGAAGTTACAGGAAGTGCATCTGGAATGGTAGAAGTTAAGATGACTTGCGATGGTAAGTTAACAGGTATTTCTATTAAGAAGGAAGCTGTTGATCCAGATGATGTAGAAATGCTTGAAGATTTACTTGTGGCTGCATTCAATGACGCTCAAGATCAAGTTGAAATAGAAAAGAACGAAAGAATGGGTAAATTCGGTAACCTAGGTGGTTTAGGATTCTAATATGCAAACACAAATCGAGTCTTTAGATAATTTAGTAGCTCAATTTACAAAATTGCCATCTGTTGGTTCCAAAACAGCACAACGCTACGCATATTCAATTATTAACATGAGTGAGGAAGATGTTAATCTTTTTGCTCAATCTTTGATTGATGCTAAAAAGAAGATTCATTATTGCAAAACTTGTGGTAATTATACAGATAAAGATGAATGCGAGATTTGCGCAACAAGAGATAAATCTATTATCTGTGTTGTAAAAGACCCAAAGGATATTTCTGCATTTGAAAAGACAAGAGAGTATAAAGGTGTTTACCATGTTTTACATGGTACTTTAAATCCTCTTGCAGGAATTGGACCAGATGATATTCATATTAAAGAGTTAATTAAAAGACTTGATGGTGTTAAAGAAGTTATCGTTGCAACTAATCCAGATGTTGATGGAGAAGTTACAGCAGCTTATATTGCAAAACTAATAAAACCACTTGGAGTAAAGGTTACAAGACTTGCTTCTGGTGTATCAATGGGCTCGGATATTGAGTACACAGATGAAGTAACACTAACACGTGCACTTCAAGATAGAAAAGAAATATAAAAAATCTACGACAGATTTTAAAATCTTATTCAATTTTATTGCGTAAGAAAAAAACTAAGTGATATAGTTTATATGTTAAATCTTTAAGATAGTCCAGAGAGGCTAATAAGAAATTAATATATTCATATAAATTGTTTATACTAGTTTTCTAGTCTTTTTGGCTGGAAAACTATTTTTATTTAAAGCGACAAGGAGAAATAAAATGAAGGTTGTAAAAGATCGTAAACTTGTTTTAGCAAATGGAGAGGTATTCGAGGGAGTAGGTTTCGGATCCAAAAAAGATAAGATTGCTGAAATCGTTTTTAATACTTCAATGGTCGGATATCAAGAAATACTTTCAGACCCATCATATTGTGGTCAAATAGTATGTTTAACTTATCCTCTAATTGGTAACTATGGTATTACAGATGATGACTATGAATCAAAGTCTATTAAGATGAGTGGATTTGTAGTTAGAGAATATAACGATAGACCATCAAACTTCAGAGCTACATCATCATTAGGTGATGTAATGGATGAAGCTGATGCTGCTGGTATATCTAATATTGATACAAGAAAATTAACAAGAATTATTAGAGATAATGGTTCACAACTTTGTATGATATGCGATATCAATAAGCCAACAGAAGAAGCAGTAAAAGAAATCAATGCTCGCGGTTTTGAACATGACCAAGTATCAAGAGTTTCAACAAAGAAAGTTTGGTACTCAAGAACTGCTAACCCAAAATATACAGTTGTTGCTGTAGATTGCGGAATGAAGATGAATATCGTAAGAAAATTCAACCAATTTGGCTGTAATGTAGTTGTAGTTCCATATACAACAACATTTGAACAAGTTATGTCATTCAGTCCAGACGGATTATTTATATCAAATGGTCCTGGTGATCCAGAAGATGCAGCTCCAGTTATTGAACTTGTAAGAAAAGCAAAAGGTGTTTTACCAATCTTCGGTATTTGTTTAGGACACCAAATTATTGGCCTTGCTTATGGTGCTAAAACATACAAGATGAAGTTCGGACATAGAGGTGCAAATCACCCAGTTAAGAACTTATTAAATGGTCATATTGAGATTACATCTCAAAACCACTCATTCGCTATAGATAAAAATTCATTAGAAGGAACAGGACTTGAATTAACACACGTTAATGTAATTGATGGAGAATTAGAAGGTATTAGAGATACAAAGAATCATGTTATCGCTATACAATATCACCCAGAGTCAGCTGCAGGTCCTGAAGATTCAGAATACTTGTTTAAACAATTTATTGATTTAATGCAAAACTATGGAGGTAACAAAAATGCCTAAGCGTAAAGATTTAAAGAAAATCATGGTTATCGGTTCAGGCCCAATTGTTATCGGCCAAGCTGCTGAGTTTGACTATGCAGGTACACAAGCTTGTATAGCATTAAAAGAAGAAGGATATGAAGTAGTTCTAGTAAACTCAAATCCTGCAACAATCATGACAGATACAGATATTGCAGATAAGGTTTATATGGAACCACTAGACTTGGAGCATGTTGCTAAGATTATAAGACATGAAAGACCAGATGGCTTGTTATGTTCAATTGGTGGACAAACAGGATTAAACCTTGGAATGAAGCTTGCAAGAAAAGGTATTCTTGACGAGTGCGGTGTTGAACTTTTAGGAACAAATGCTGACGCCATTGAAAAGGCAGAGGATAGAGAAAAATTTAGAGATTTATGTCTTGAACTTGGTGAACCAATTTGTCAATCAGAAATCGCTTGTACAGTTGAAGAAGCGGTAAAGGCTGCAAATGATATTGGTTACCCAATCATTATTAGACCTGCATTCACATTAGGCGGTACAGGTGGCGGTTTTGCAGATAATGAAGAAGAATTAAGACCACTTGTTAAGAACGCTCTTAAGTTATCTCCAGTAACTCAAGTTCTTGTAGAAAAGTCTATTAAAGGCTTTAAAGAAATTGAGCTTGAAGTAATGAGAGATAAGAATGATACAGCTATTATTGTATGTTCAATGGAAAACATTGACCCAGTTGGTGTACATACAGGTGATAGTATCGTTGTTGCTCCAGTACAAACTCTAACAAATAAAGATTATCAAATGCTAAGAAATTCAGCACTTAGAATTATTCGTGCACTTGGTATTGAAGGTGGATGTAACGTTCAATATGCGCTTGATCCATATTCATTTAAATATTATGTAATCGAAGTTAACCCAAGAGTTTCAAGATCATCAGCTTTAGCTTCTAAAGCATCAGGTTTCCCAATTGCGAGAGTATCTGCAAAAATTGCTGCTGGTTTAACACTTGATGAAATTGCAATTTCTTCTACAATTGCTTCATTTGAACCAACACTAGATTATGTAGTATGTAAGTTCCCAAGATTCCCATTTGATAAATTCCAAGATGCAAATAGAGCATTATCTACACAAATGAAGGCTACTGGTGAAGTTATGAGTATCGGTAGAACAATTGAGGAATCATTATTAAAAGCTATTAGATCTTTGGAAAATAAAGTTGATCATATCGAATTAAAGAAATGCAAAGATATGACAGATGACGAACTTCTAGGATTTATTGCAGAAAATACAGATGAAAGAATTTATGCTGTAGCAGAAGCTTTTAGACGTAATATGTCTATTGAAAAGATTTATAAGATTACAAAGATAGATAGATTCTTCTTAGATAAGATTAACCATATTGTAGAGATAGAGAATCAACTAAAGAGTGTAGAACTTGATGAAGAAACATTACGTTATGCAAAAGAGTGGGGCTTCTCAGATTCTTATATTGGAAAGATTTATGGAAAGAGTGCTATAGATATTTATAACATTAGAAAAAAATATAATATCTATCCAGTATATAAGATGATTGATACTTGTGCTTCAGAATTTAAAGCATATGTACCTTATTTCTACTCAACATATGAATCAGAAAATGAATCAATTAAATCAGATAGAAAGAAGATAGTTGTATTAGGTTCTGGCCCAATTAGAATTGGACAAGGTGTAGAATTCGACTATACAACTGTTCATGCTATTTGGGGTATTAAGCAAATGGGTTATGAAGCTATCATTATTAACTGTAACCCAGAAACAGTATCTACAGACTATACAATTTCAGATAAGCTTTATTTCGAACCTCTAACATATGAAGATGTTATGAACATTATTGATATGGAAAAACCAGAAGGCGTTATAGTTGCACTTGGTGGACAAACTCCAATCAACCTTGCAAATAAACTTGATGCTGCAGGTGTTAAGATCTTTGGTTCTTCAGCTCACTCAATTGATCTTGCTGAAGATAGAGATTTGTTTGAAGAAGCTATGAATGAAATAGATATACCAATGCCAAAGGGTTACGGTGTATTTAGTGTTGATGAAGCTGTTAAAGCAGCAAACGAAATTGGCTATCCAGTATTAGTTCGTCCATCATTTGTTCTTGGTGGTAGAATGATGCACATCGTTTACGATGAAGATGTTTTAAGAGCAAAGGTAGCTGAAGCTGTAGCATTCGATTCAGAGCACCCAATTCTTGTAGATAAATATGTATTAGGTCAAGAGAGTGAAGTTGATGCTATCTGCGATGGTGAAGATGTATTTATTCCAGGTATTATGGAACACATTGAAAGAACTGGTGTACACTCAGGAGATAGTATGTCTGTATATCCTCCATATTCATTAAACGAGGAAGCACAAAAAACTATTATTGATTACACAGTTAAAATTGGACGTAAGTTGAAGATGATTGGTTTATACAATATCCAATTTATCGTAGATAAAGATAATAAGGTTTCTATTATCGAAGTTAACCCAAGATCTTCAAGAACAGTTCCATTCTTAGCCAAGTCTACAAATGTACCTATTGCAAATATTGCTACAAAGGTAATGCTAGGTGAAAAACTAAAAGATTTAGGATATGTAGGTGTTCAACCAAAGAGAAAGAGATGGTATGTTAAGACTCCAGCGTTCTCATTTACAAAGCTTACAGGACTAGATGTAGTTCTATCTCCAGAAATGA
>DFIJ01000023.1 GCA_002372775.1 Christensenella sp. UBA3700 | reverse complement strand
TGGCTTTCCCCAGGAATGAAAAGATTATTTAATCAATATTTTACACCTTATTGGCAAGACTATGTATATGATGATTCAATTTGGAAAGTTGTAAGAAGTATTCCAAATCAAGAGCTTTGGGATGTTCATATGGATAGAAAGAGAAAGCTTTTTGATTTAGTTAGAGAAAATACTATAACAAGACTAAGAAGAAGTGGATGTTCATATGACCAAATAATGCAAGTTGTTAATGGTTTAAATCCAAATGCATTGACGATTGGATTTGCAAGACGTTTTGCAACATACAAAAGAGCTACATTAATATTTAAAGATATAGAGCGTATTACACAATTATTGAATGATGATGAGCACCCAGTACAACTTATATTTGCTGGAAAGGCTCATCCAGTTGATCAATATGGACAAGATTTGATTAGATACATACATGAGTTATCATTAAAACCACAATTTATCGGAAAAATCTTCATGCTTGAAGATTATGATATTGCAATGTCAAGATATCTAATAAGTGGTGTTGATGTGTGGCTTAATAATCCAAGAAGACCACTGGAAGCATCTGGAACAAGCGGACAAAAAGCATCTGTAAATGGTGTTATAAACTTTAGTGTGCTAGATGGATGGTGGGCTGAAGGATATAATGCAAACAATGGCTGGAGAATTGGTACTGAAAAGCAACATGAAAATTATGATGTACAAGATAATGAAGACTCACTTGATTTATACAACACATTAGAAAAGAAAATTGTTCCAACATATTATAATCAAGATGATAATGGAATTTCTAAAGAGTGGCTTGAGATTATGAAAGAGTCAATTGTATCAACTGGAGGAAAATATAGTACAGCAAGAATGCTTATTGATTACGTAAGTAAATTATA
Source organism: Christensenella sp. UBA3700 (assembly GCA_002372775.1). GTDB lineage: Bacteria > Bacillota > Clostridia > Christensenellales > UBA3700 > UBA3700. The sequence goes on along the minus strand of DFIJ01000023.1, from coordinate 1,906 downwards.
TATACCACTATGTGACTTAAGTAAGAAATACTATGGAGATATAGAAGAAGTTGCTGAATTTGACGAGTGGAAGAAAAAAATAAAGAATTGCTGGCATAGAATTAAAATTTCTCAGGAAGAAATTGATAATATGAATAATGCTGTAATTGATGCGGGAAACACAATAAATGTAAGTTGTAAAGTTAAACTTCCAAATATAACTAAGGATAGCGTTGAAATGCAAGTATATTGTGGAAAAGTTCAAGAGAATGGACAACTTGGAAATATAAGCATTACAAACATGGATTTAGTTGGTGAGTACGAGGATGTTAACGAATATGTGTACCAAGCTAAGTTATTACTAAGAACTGGTGGAAATTACTGCTATACATTTAGAGCATTACCGAAACATAATATGCTTTTAGATGCTGAGAATCTAAGTTTAATGAATTGGTTTGAAGAAAAATAATTAAATAAAATCTAAGATGAAAGTACTTTTGAGCACTAGATACTGAGTGCTCAAAGGTACTTTATAGTTTGACATAAAATTGGTAAAATGATATAATTACAGTGGATACAGAATTTGTATCTTGTGGAGCTCTCAGTAATCTCCACAAATGGAGCTAGCGTATAGCTCTTAGCCCTAACGGGCAACCAAGTCCCTTTTGAGAGGGGAGGGGCTTGTTTATATAAAGGGAGCGTGGGCGCAATAGTGTTCACGCTCCTCCTGATTTTATCGAAATATGTCATTTTTATTATTATATTTTTAGAAAATATGAAATTGTATAAAAAATATGTAAATAAAGTTGAAATTTTGTCTTGTTTTCATTGTAACAATAAAAAATTAGTGATATAATAACAGATGTCAGTTTTTTAGATATGGAGGGAAAAAAAATGATAAATACTAAAAGAACTAAAATAGTATGTACAATTGGACCAGCCACAAAGGATGTAGAAGTATTAAAGAAAATGATGCTTGCAGGAATGAATGTTGCAAGATTAAACTTTTCTCATGGATCTTTCGAGGATCAAGAAGTATATTATAATGCTTTAATTGAAGCAAGAGAAGCTGTTGGTTTACCAGTAGCAATACTTCTAGATACACAAGGACCAGAAATAAGAACTGGAATGTTAGTTGAAAATCCTGTTTCTTTAAAAGCAGAAGATACATTTACATTAGTAAATGAAGATGTAGTTGGTGATAATACAAGAACATCAATTACATATAAGAATTTATATCAAGATGTAGAGCCAGGAACAACTATTTTAATAGATGATGGAAAAATTGAACTTGAAGTTCAAAAAATAGATGGTAAAGATATTGTTTGTAAAGTTTTAAATGGTGGAAAGCTTGGAAATAGAAAGAGCATAAATGTTCCAGGAAGACACATTAATTTACCAGCTTTAAAAGAAAAAGATATCAAGGACTTAATTGATGCTTGTAAATATGATTTCGATTTTATAGCAGCATCATTTATTAGATCAGCAGATGATGTTAGAGCTATCCGTAAAGTTTTAGCAGAGAATGGCGGAGAAAAAATTAAAATTATATCTAAGATTGAAAGCCAAGAAGGTGTAGATAATTTATCAGAAATAATTAAAGTATCTGATGGTATAATGGTTGCTCGTGGTGATATGGGTGTTGAATTACCAATGGAATATGTTCCATTAGTTCAAAAGAGAATTATCAAAGAATGTAATAGAGCAGGAAAGATTGTTATTACAGCAACACAAATGCTTGAATCAATGACAGAAAATCCTCGTCCAACAAGAGCTGAGGTATCTGACGTTGCTAATGCTATATTCGATTTAACAGGAGCTATAATGCTTTCTGGAGAAAGTGCTATGGGTAAATATCCAGTTGAATGTGTTGAGACAATGTCAAGAATTGCTCATGCAATTGAAGATGCTATTAGTTATGATAAGA
>DFIJ01000135.1 GCA_002372775.1 Christensenella sp. UBA3700 | reverse complement strand
TCTTTGTATCTTCTGTAATGATCTTTGGACCAGTTACATAGTCACCATATTCAGCTGTGTTAGAAATAGAATATCTCATACCAGAGAAACCACTTTGGTAAATTAAGTCAACGATTAACTTCATTTCATGGATACATTCAAAGTAAGCATTTCTTGGATCGTAACCAGCTTCTACTAGAGTTTCGAAACCAGCTTGCATTAAAGCGCAAACACCACCGCAAAGAACAGCTTGTTCACCGAATAAGTCTGTTTCTGTTTCTGTTCTGAATGTTGTTTCAAGAACACCAGCTCTAGCACCACCAATTCCTAAAGCATATGCAAGACCTAAATCTAATGCATCACCTGTAGCATCTTGGTGAACAGCGATTAAGCAAGGAACACCTTTTCCTGCTTGATATTCGCTTCTAACTGTATGACCAGGTCCCTTAGGAGCAATCATGATAACGTTAACATTCTTTGGTGGCTTAATGCATCCAAAGTGGATGTTGAAACCATGAGCAAATGCTAATGTCTTTCCTTCTGTTAGGTTTGGTTCAATATCTTCTTTATATAACTTAGCTTGCTTTTCATCGTTGATTAAGATCATGATGATATCAGCAATCTTAGCTGCTTCTGCAGATGTCATAACTTTCATACCTTGAGCTTCAGCTTTAGCCCAGCTCTTGCTGCCTTTGTAAAGACCAACAACAACGTTAACACCGCTTTCCTTTAAGTTTAGGGCATGAGCGTGTCCTTGTGAGCCGTAACCGATAATTGCAACTGTTTTTCCTTTTAGTTTGTCAAGATTACAATCTTGTTGATAAAAAATTCTTGCTGCCATATTTTAAATCTCCTTTAAATTTAAATATTATTTTTATTTTAACGCATCTAATATATTTTGTTTAGTTTTATTTTTATTCTTTTGTGATTGTTTCGCCACCAACTTCAAGAGAAACTACACCAGTTCTACAGATTTCTAGGATGTTATAATCTCTCATAAGTTTGATGAATTCATCAATCTTTTTGCTCTCGCCAGTAACCTTTAAGATGATTGCATCTTTGGTGTAGTTGACTGTCTTAGCCTTGAATGCTGTAGCAGCTGCAGAGATATCATCTCTAGATGCTGCATCGTTTTTCATTTTGATTAATAGAAGTTCACAACTTACAGATTCATCTGGTTTGAATTCCTTAATCTTTACTACGTCTGGTAATTTGTATAGTTGAGCAACTAATTGATCCTTTGTGTTTTCTTCACCAGAGAAAGTAACAGTAATTCTTGAATACTTGTCTGTTTCTGTTTCACTAACTGTTAAAGAGTCAATGTTGAATCTTCTACGTCTGAACATACTTGTAACTCTGTTAAGAACACCGGCTTTATCTCTTACTAATACTGCGATATTAAACTTTGTCATATTAGTCACCTACCTTTACGATTATATCGTCCATTGAGCCACCTGGAGGAAGCATTGGTAGAACGAATTCGTCCTTGTTAATTGCGCAATCAATTAAGAATACGCCATTTGTTGAGAATGCTTTTTCTAAAGCCTTATCTAATTCTTCAACAGTATCTACTCTTGCAGCATCGCCACCAAAAGCTTTTGTTAGGGCAACGAAATCTGTTTTTCTATCTAATACAGTGTTAGAGTAGTGCTTATCAAAGAATAATGTTTGCCATTGACGAACCATACCTAAAACGCCATTGTTTAGAAGTAAGATAACAAGTGGCACGTTATTTGTAACTGCTGTTGCAAGTTCATTTAAGCACATACCAAAGCTACCATCACCTGTAACAAGAACTGTATGTTCTTTTGTTCCAAAGTAAGCACCAATGGCACCACCCATACCATATCCCATTGTTCCAAGACCACCGCTTGAGATAAATCTTCTTGGTGTCTTAAAGTCAGCATATTGAGCAGCCCACATTTGGTGTTGTCCAACGTCTGTAGCGATAGGAGTGTTTGGAGATAAGTACTTATTTAATGTTGAGATAGCCATCTTAGGACCTAGAGTTGTTCTATGGTCATCTCTTGCAGCTTCCTTAACCTTAAATTCGTCTACTTGCTTTTGCCATTCTGGCTTTGTTGTCTTCTTTAGAAGAGGGATTAATTTTTCAAGAGTTAACTTAATATCTCCGTTAACACCATTTACCATTGAACCCATCTTTCCAATTTCGGCTTTATCTATATCGATATGAATAATCTTTGACTTCTTTGCGAACTTAGCACGATTACCTGTAACACGATCATTGAATCTAGCGCCTAGTGCGATGATAACATCAGCGTGGTGCATTGATTGAGATGATGCAAAGTGTCCATGCATACCTTGCATTCCTAAGTATCTTGGGTGATCTGTAGGAATTGCAGAGATACCCATAAATGAGCATCCGATAGGAGCATCGATTGTATCTGCAAGTGCAATAGCCTCGTTTGTTGCTTCAGATGTTAAAACACCACCACCAACATATACGAAAGGTCTTTCTGCTTCGTTTATGATTTCTGCAGCCTTAGCGATTTCTGCATCAGATGCTGCTGATTTAGCATCCTTAGTAATCTTAGGTTGTTCAACATAATCGAATTTAGCAACTTGGATATCCTTAGGAATATCTACAAGTACTGGACCTGGACGACCAGAAGAAGCAATTTTGAAGGCTTCTCTAATAGTGTCAGCTAATTCTTCTACAGAATCTACTACGTAGTTATGTTTTGTTATTGGTAGTGTAATACCAGCGATATCTATTTCTTGGAACGCATCTGTACCGATTTGATCAGTTCTAACGTTACCTGTAATAGCGACTAGTGGGACTGAATCTAGATAAGCTGTTGCAATACCTGTAACTAGGTTAGTAGCTCCTGGTCCTGAAGTTGCGATTACTACGCCAACTCTTCCTGTTGCACGAGCATAGCCATCGGCAGCGTGTGCAGCGCCTTGTTCGTGAGCAGTTAAAACGTGTTGAATTTCATCTTGGTATTTATATAGTGAATCGTAAATGTTAATTACTTGTCCACCAGGGTAACCAAAGACTACATCAACGCCCTGTTCAATTAGGGTCTTTACTAAAATGTCTGATCCTGATAATTTCATTTCTCTATATTTCCTTATATTAATTCTTGTCTTATTAATTCGCCCATTTTTGAGCATCCAACCTTAGTGCACTTGTCTGCATTATGAGCTGGCATAATATCTCCACATCTGTAACCTTTGTCAAGAACCTTAGAAACAGCGTTTTCAATATCGTCTGCTTCTTTTGCCATATCAAAGCTATAACGAAGCATCATAGCTGCAGATAAGATTGTTCCAATAGGGTTAGCGATGTCTTGTCCTGCGATATCTGGAGCTGAACCATGGATTGGTTCATATAAACCACAAGATGTTTTTCCTAATGATGAAGATGGAATCATACCGATTGAACCAGTAATCATTGAAGCTTCATCAGATAGAATGTCGCCGAACATATTTTCTGTTACGATAACGTCGAATTGAGCAGGGTTCTTAACGATTTGCATTGCACAGTTATCTACAAGCATATCTGTTAATTCTACATCTGGATATTCCTTTGCAAGTCTATGCATAGTAGCATTCCAAAGTCTAGATGTATCTAAAACGTTACTCTTTTCAACAGAGCATAATTTATGATTTCTCTTTTGAGCTGTTTCGAAACCAATTCTACCAATTCTTTCGATTTCGCTTTCAGAGTAGTTCATAATATCTGTTGCAACTTTTTCTCCGTTAACAACATTTGTTTCGTGTTTACCGAAGTAAACACCACCGATTAATTCTCTTACGATAATAAAATCGATACCTTTTTCTACGATTTCAGGCTTTAGAGGAGATGCATCAGCAAGTTGTGGCCAAATCTTAGCAGGGCGGTTGTTTGAATAAACACCCATACCAGCTCTTAATTTAAGTAGGCCTTTTTCTGGTCTCTTATCTCCAGGAACTGAATTCCACTTAGGGCCACCAACGGCACCAAGTAAAACTGAATCTGAGTTTACGCACTTATCAAGCATAGCTTGAGGAAGTGGTTCACCCCATTTATCTATTGCGTTTCCACCCATATCAACATCATCATATGTGAATGTATGGCCATACTTTTTAGCAATAACGTCTAAAACTTTTAAAGCTTCATTAACGATTTCTGGACCAATACCATCACCACGAATAACTGCGATTTTCTTTTGCATTGTCTACCTCTATTTCTTTAAAGATGCAAGTAAACCACCCTTGTTTATTATGTTTTGAATAAATGGAGGGAATGGTTGTGCTTGATATGTTTTTCCTGTTGTTTTATCTGTAATAACACCTGTATCAAAATCTACAGAAACATCATC
>DFIJ01000104.1 GCA_002372775.1 Christensenella sp. UBA3700 | reverse complement strand
TCATCAACTTTTAACGTTCCTATATCAGTGCTGCTATCTGCATTTGCTAAAATAGTATCTTTATAATTGCTTGATACTACTAGTATTGGGAATACGGTCATAGTACTTTGTCCATAGTGTCCTACTGTTTCACCGTCAATTAATATACAGCCTATAGCACCATTTTTCTTTGCCAGTGTCAAACTTTCGCTTGATACTTTGTCCTTCGATGCAACAATTATTTTCCCATCAACCGCATTGCTTAATTTTTCAATATCTGAAGTTGCGCCGCCTAAATCATCGCCATTATAAACAATAATGTACTCTAGTTCCCCATTTGTAATACCGTTATCTTGGCAATAAGTTAATAAATCATTATATGCATCTAAATACACTAGATATTCATCTTTAATATCAACCAAGCTTTCTGAGTAAACTTTTACATCATTAATAAGGAAATAGTTAACCTCAGCTGCTGATCCTACAGAGTATGTATCTGACGTAGTACCAGGGGACCCAATAGTCGCATTGTCCACATTATCACTTAAAGCATTATCGCTACTTCCTGTTCCCTTTGAGGATGTTGCTTCATTTCCTGCAGAAACTATAACTGTTATACCTGCATTTCTAACTGATTCTAAAATCGCTCCCCATTCACTATCTTCTGCAAATCCGCAAGGACTGCCAATAGACATTGAAATTACATCTACTTGCAATAGATAGCAATCTTCAAAGGCCGCAATAATCGCACCATCCGAAATAGCTTGCGAAGCATCCTCGGCTACTTTCATTAATACTAATTGAGCATTTGGAACAACACCGCTTGTTGAACCAGCTAAAGTAGTTGATGTATGAGTACCATGCGATTCGCCTTTTAAATAAACATCAACATCTTCATTCGCATAATCATATGCATATACTACTTTTTCAGAAACATATAATGAAGACGCTGTCTCGCTAGAGAATTTATATGAATTTAATTGAGTTAAAACATTATCTATATTTGACTTATCAAAAGCATTAACAATTGCGTTAGTTGGAGTATATTCCTCATGAGTAACATCAAAGCCTGCGTCGATTACAGCAACTACCATTCCCTCACCTTTATAAGCAGTATCGTTAGTTACAACACCTGTTGTTGTTCCGCTTAATGCTGTAGTGTAATTGTCTAAATAATAATCACTAGACAATGTTACGCTCTTTATATAACTTAATTCAGATAAAGATAGAATATCCTTTGCTTGCATTGTGATTTCGCAACCATTTAACAAAACAGAGTAAGTGTAGTTTACAGTCGCACTTACTCCTTTTGTTTGCAAATCGCTAGCAATATCATGAGAATTATCATCATTATATTTAACTATCATTGAAACAGATTCTGTTTCATTTTGTAACTCTTCAGAATCTAAATAGCTTTGTAAGTTTTCAAGTTGGATCTCTACTCCTTTTAATTCTTCTAGAGTAGAACTTAATTCAGTTGAAGAAACTATATTTGTTTCAGCAAAACAAATAGAAGTTGTACTAATTAAAAGTACTGCAACTATAATTATTAATCCTAATGTAATCCCTCTTTTTAATCTCATCGTATCTCCTTTCTTACTTTATCAATCCGTATCTTTGAGCCAATTTCCTAAATGCTGTCATGGATCTTTCGATTGTATCGTAAGACACGCAATATGCTATTCTCACATAACCTTTTACTCCAAAGCTGGAAGCTGGAACTAGTAATAAGTTATATTCTTTAGCAACTTTAACAAATTCAGAATCATCTTCGATTGGTGCCTTCATAAACAAATAGAACGCGCCCTCTGGTTTTACACATTCAAATCCACATTCTTGTAGACCCTCGTATAGTCTTATTCTGTTTTTGTTGTAAGCCTCGATGTTTGTTTTTTCATCAAGACATTCCTTTATTAATTTTTGTTGTAGAGAAGGTGCATTTACAAAGCCAAGTATTCTTGTTGCTACTCCTGCTGCCGCAAAAACATCCTCATAATCATCTATTTGTGTTGGAATTACTAAATATCCAATTCTCTCTCCTGGTAAAGATAAAGATTTAGAATAAGAATATCCAACTATTGTATTTCTATAATATTTTGTAAGATATGGAACTTCTTCTCCACCATATACAAGTTCTCTATATGGCTCATCAGAAATTAAATAAATGCTTGTTCCGTATTCTTTTTGTTTCTTTTCTAAAATGCTGGCTATTTTTTCAATCCATTCTTTTTTGTAAATAATACCTGTTGGATTGTTTGGATTATTTACTAAAACAGCTTTTGTCTTTTCTGAAATTTTCTTCTCAAAATCTACATAATCAGGTTCGAATGTAGGAGGATTTGGATTAACAACAACAAGATTTGCATCAAAGTTTGATACATAATTCTTGTATTCACCAAAGAATGGAGCAAAAGTAATAACTTCATCATTTGGATCTAACAATGTTTTAAAGATGACATTTAAACCACCTGCCGCTCCTACTGTCATTACAATGTTCTTTGCTTCTAGATCTAAATCAAATCTTTTGTTCAATGATTTGGCGATAGCATCTCTAACATCTTCAAAGCCAACATTGCTCATATATCCATGTAAAACTACTGAATTCTCTTCTTGCACGATCTTAACGATATTATCATTAACTGCTTGTGGTGCTGGAACATTAGGATTTCCTAAAGAGAAATCAAAGACATTTTCAGCGCCATACATTTGTGCCATCTTTTTTCCCTCTTCAAACATAGCTCTTATTACAGAAGATCCTTTTACTAATCCAACCATTTTTTTAGAAATCATAGTTTACCTCATCAATTAAATTTTATTTGTCTTGGCTAAATTATACTTAAAATTTTTTTTAATTTTTCGCTCAGCTCAGCCTTTATATATAAAAATATTATAATATTATTAAAACTCTTTTTTCAATGTGCGCACAAAAAATAAATTGCTAAATAGCAATTTAACTACAAAATCAGCGATAAAAATACGAATTTTAATATTCTAGATCTTTTCTTAAACCTTTTGGATAATGATTTTTAGCAATACTGCCATCACCCTTAAACCATCCAAGAGGATATCCATCAACACAAACAACACCCCAGCCTCTTATGCTCGTTTCTATTGTTTCTCCTTGCATAAACTTGTACACTTCTGGGGAAGAAGCTGTTAAATCTATAACATTTTTAAAGTCTTCTCTCCTTAGAGCAAGTGCCAAAGAATGAGAAGGTTCAAATCTATTCTTCTTTAATTCACCTAAATGTAGTCCACATCTTAAAACTTTTAGTGAATCAAGATTTATATTTGGAGATATATATAGATTATCCCCAAATGCATTATTGTATTCTAGTTTAATATTTAAAGTATCTTTGACGAATTTAACAAAATCTGGATTTTGCTTATTAACTTTCATTAGAGCGACATCTTTTTCGCTTAAAGATAAATCTCCTCGCTCTAATAACGCATAGAAATGTCCTTCGCCTTCAACTTTATGTGGATATATTCTCTCCATCTTTAATAATTTAAACTCAGGGTACTTTGCTAAGAACTGTTCTACGACTTCTTCGTTTTCTTCTTTTGCGAATGTACAAGTTGAATAAATGATTCTACCATTATCTTGCAATAAATCTACTGCTATATCTAGAATCTCTATTTGTCTCTCCTTGCACATTAATACATTTTCTTTTGACCACTCGTTTATAGCTTCAGGATTTTTTCTAAACATTCCTTCGCCAGAACATGGAGCATCAACAATTATCTTATTAAAGAATTTCTTAAATCTTTTCTTTAACTTTCCACATTCTTCATTAAGAACTACACAATTCTTAACACCAAATCTTTCTATATTTGAAGATAGAATTTTGGCTCTTGATGGAATAATTTCATTTGAAACTAATATGCCCATGTTATTAAGATGACATGCAGCTTGAGTAGACTTACCACCAGGTGCTGCACACATGTCTAATACCCTATCTCCCTCTTCTATACCAATTGCATCCGCTACAGACATAGCACTTGGTTCTTGAATATAATATAGCCCCATCTCGTGATATACATTTTTACCTGGTTGATCCTCTTCTTTATAGTAATATCCAGTGCTACACCATGGAATCTTTTTTAAAGAAAAGTGAAACATGTCAGCATTTTTGATTTTTAGAGTATTAATTCTAAGACCTTTAAATGCAGGCTTTTCATATGAAGAGATAAAAGACTCATACTCGTCTTTTAAAAGCTCTTGCATATCCAATTTAAAATCATTAGGCAAATTTATCATTCAAATTTTGGCTCATATAGTGGATAATCTGTTGATCCATATAGAGCAATCTCCATTTTTCTAATTAGGTATGAAGTGAAGAATTTTTCTCCTTCATTATTCATATGGAAGTTCTCATCATAGAAATACTCTGATGGGAAATAGTTTTCATTAATACTTGTAATTGACTCAATTCCAATTTGCTTTTCCCATTCTTTCATAAAAGCTTCGCCATCTTCATCTGTAGATTCTGCTTGTCTTATTAATTCATTTACAGGGCCATAAGTAAATAACACTTTAGCGCCTTTATTCTTTAATCCTGTTGCCCATTTATTGACAATAGCTGTGTATTCTTCATCAATAATATCTGGACAGATATGAGTAAATGTTCCCTCGTCTACATATCCATTTTGCATTCTATTAAATGGTCTATAGGCATCAAACCAACCCTTCTCGTTGAAGTTGTCTATTGTGTAAGCGCCAAATGTATCTCCAAGTCTTTGGTCTTCTCTATAACGATGAATGCACTTATCAAGATAATTTGGAAGTGCTGCAAGAACTTGAGCTTTTTCCTTAGAAGATAATTTAGAGAACATTTCTATATTTCTATATGTTCCTTCTAAAACTATATTCTCTCCAAAGAAAGGATGCATTGCCCTTTCGTAAATATCATATAGGAATATTACAGTATCCCCTTCATGAATAAAATCTTCTGACCATTCAAATATTACAGAATTACCCATAGCGCCATAAATACCAAATGAAACTACGGTCTTTCCAAATCTATCTTCAACTTCTTGCTCATCTAAGCCAAATGTTAATGCGCTTGTTCCTACGAAGATTATTCTATCTTCATTTTGCGTTTCTTTTAGATAATTGTATTGCAATACAATTCCTCTTGAATAAGCTTTTTCATAATAATCTGGATATACGAAAACAAAGGAAGTTAGTAATACCATAGGAGATATTATTAAGATAAGTATTGTTACCAAATAGATTATCGACTTTTTCATAATATCCTAGAAACTGTAGTAGATAAATCCACCACTAACTCCTCCCAAAGAATTAACCATTATGTAAGCGACAACAGCAATTGCTATC
>DFIJ01000103.1 GCA_002372775.1 Christensenella sp. UBA3700 | reverse complement strand
GTTATCATACTCTTTCTAATTTAATTTCAACTTTAATAGGTTCATCAGTATAATCTAAATTATCAAATTCAGGATATTCATCTGTAATATTTAAACAATCTGGATTAGAAAACCAACCTTCATATTCATCTTCATAAACAGGTTTGTTAGGATGAAGATAAACTTGTCCGTTTTTATCTTTAGCTACATATCCAATCATAACTTAATCTTTTTTAGGAGGTTTAATTTTAAAAGTTAGATTACCAAACTGAGCACTAAGCTTTTTAAGTCTTTCTTTATTACTTATTTCTTTACCCATACCAGGGATAGTACCCTCACTAGATTTCTTTCTACGGGGGTGCTTACCGTGCTCTTTATCCCATTTATCTTTAGCTTTCTTACCACCATACCAAATAGGAGGATTTTCTTTCTCATATTCAAGGTTTTTATGATGTCTATTAAGCAAAAGACTAATCCAATAATCTTTAGCAAAATTATTAGGATTATTATCTTCAACTGTCATAAAGTTTACACAGTTGTCAACGGCATAAAGATAAGAAGAGACTTCTCTTTGATAAGGATAACCAATAGTTTGCATCATTCTCATACCTTGAATAACACGAGAACAATCTAGATAAATAAGTTGCTGATTAAGATATTGTTCAATACCTTTCTCAACAACTCTATTATCTATTATTTGTTTATCAGCATCATCAAGAGTTGTAATATAATCACGCAACTCTGTGTACTCCATTTCTCTTTTCTTTAAAGATACAACAACGTTGAGGCTTACCTAATCTAGCGTGCATATATTGTGCTACAACAGCAGGATTAGTAGTATCATAATATCTATAAGATTTTATAGGACTATAGCAACAATGTTCTTCATAATTATAATCAGAAGGAACACATACTCCTAAAGAACCTAAATGGTCTAGCCAATTCATACCTTGAATAACATCAAAATCATCAGAGCTATCATGGAAATCTATTTCACCATAACAAATAACTGTAGATTTGTCAATAGTAAATTGAAAACCATCTCTTTTAGTAACAAGAAGTCCTTTATCAAGCGCAGCTTCTTCCTTTTCTGAAATAGGAATCATAATAACAAGCTCAGTTTCTACTTTACTAATAGAACGGGAGCATATCACCTGATACGTCAAATCCGTCAAAGGCATCTGAATTTTGTGAAGATTTAAATCTGAGTTCGACATATTTTTTAGTATCTTCAATAAATCTATTAATTTGATTTTTATTAAATTTATCGTGGAGGTCTGCAAAATCTTTGCAATTAAAATTAGGTAGACCAAATTCACCACGAGTTATAAAGAGATAAGGAATATTATATTCCTCTTCTAAATATTTAGCACCATCTCTACCAGTTCTATCGAAATCAAGAAGGCTAAGTATCATACCATCATTAGCAAGTTTTTTAACAAGCCAATCATATTCTACTTGACGAAGTCTATAATTTTCACTTGGAAGATTTATAACTCCTATATTGAGTTTTCTAGCTCCCCCGTAGAGAGGATTGTGCATTAGATGATTACCAATACTCAATCTATCTTTACTACTTTTAGTAATTAAAATGTAATCATAATTATCAAGTTCAAGATTAAGTAAACCTTCAAGAACATTACAATTAGTTACAAATTTCAATTCAGTACGACGATTTCTCTTAGGGAAATAAAGTTTAACAAGACGAACACCTTGTCTATTAGTTCCAAGCATATAAGCATAACATGGGTCTTTTGCTTTGTAATAGTATTTAGGTTCTGTATCAACAGTTCGATTAAGATAATATTGTTCGACAGGAATTACAAAGTGAGTATTAAGATAATTCAAATCTACACCCCAACGAGCCCATATGTCTTTATCATATTTATTCCAACTTCTAGGCGCAATATCTATAATAGTTTTCTTTGTTCTACCTTTAGCAACAGCTTTTGCTAATAAAGGTTGAACGTTAGGGTCAACTTCTTTTCCGTCTATAATATCACTGAAAGTATATGCTATATGTTTAAGAACAAAATAGAAATCTTGTTTGTTACTGGTTTCAATCTTTCTTTCAAAGGCAATACTCAAAACATAAGCTACAACCCCATAGATATCCTCAAAAAAACCATAACCTCCAAAGTCACGAACTTTAAGTCGTCCTTTAGCATTAAATTGTATACCCATACTCTTATTAGTGTCATCATCACGAAAGACACTTTCAATAAGAGCATTTTTAGCTATACAATTTTGTATAGTTTCCATAGGAATACCCAAGTACTTACTTACAATAGCTTCTTGACTAATCTTAGACTCAATATACTCTTTAGTAAGACTACTAGTATTAGGATTTCTTCTCATGTTAAGATATAAAAGAAGGCTAGCCTCATTGCTGAAGCTAGCCCTATTATGAACACAACCATTAGCAAGACCGTCAGAACGACGTTCTCGCAGTTAATTAGAATGGCATATCATCAGCAGCTGCTTCATTATAAGCACTACCTGCGGCAGTACCACCCATACCAGGCATAGCTACCATTACGCCACCATCAGCACCTGCCATTCCAGGAATAGTAGGAGCTTTCTTAACTTCCTTAGGAGTAATAGATTCCTTAGAACTATCTACGCTAATGATTTTAGGCTGAGAATTAGGATTAGGTGCTAATTCAATACAACCTGAACCAATAAACATATCAAATCCAAGGTCACCATTCTGTGTTACATTCTTCCATTCTCCCTTAACTTTCTTATGACGGAGAAGCTTAATCCAACAACGAAGGAATTTACCATTGTCATCACGATAACAAGGTTTAGCTGTTTCTCCTTCAGCAAGACCGAAAGTACCATTCATCATAGCTACAACATTGTTAAACAACTGAGCATAGCCACCGAGAATTTCCTTAACGTCAAGAGCAACAAAATTACCATCATCATCGAAGTCCATAAACGGAAGACTAAGAGCATCCTCTTCTGCTTCAGTAAGCTTACGACCTCTCAGATAATAAACATCAAGAACGTGCTTAATCCAATTCAGAACCTGATTAACCTTCCACTCTTCTGAACCTCCAGGAATAGTATTAACATTACTCTCAACAGGAAAGAGAGATTGATAGACATGACGCATTTCCTTAGCATCTGCGGTGTTACTAGCAAACTCAAACTGAAGGCGAGGAACTTTCTCACCAGTAAACTGTTTACCATCAGCATTAGTAGACCACTCTACAGACACATTGTGAAGATGTGCCATAAACAGACCGTTAGGAGCAGCGTCTTTTTCATGAAATCTCAACTGAGTAGTTGCTTTAGTTTCATTACTAACACCTCTCCTAGCTTTCTTTACAGGAGCTTCTGCAGCCACTCCTGCTTTAGTTTCTTTTGTTTCTGCCATAACTTAATTAAGTTTTAAAAATTAATGAAGATAAATATGGGGAGATACTCAAATATGAATACCTCCCCAAGCATCTTTATCAAGACAAATTAGAGATTACTCAGCAGCCTCTTCGCCTTTCTTACCACGAACCATAGGAGTCTTATCCTCAACAAACTCAAGAGGATAAATAGTCAGAGTAACATTCTCCTTACCATTGTTATACTCAGCCTCTTCAGGAGCATCAAGCTTAACATCAAATACACGATTGAAGTTAGTCTTATCCTCACCCAGGTCAGCCTTAAGAGCATCCCAAATAGCAGTATCTGTAAAGTTCAGCTGAAGACCAATACCTGTAGCCTGAGCAGTAGCAGCAGTCTTAGAACCAGCAGCAGCAGGACAAGTAGGTGAAGGAATATCTTCGGGAGTCAGAGCAGCAGCGAGTTCCTCATCAGAAGCACCCTCAAGACCCTTAGCAGCAGCGAAAGCAGCCTTATCTTCCTCAGACATAGCAGCAATCATCTCAACACCATGTTCAGCAATCTGAGCAAGCTTCTCTTCCTTAGTAACACGAATAGTACTCAGCAGAGGCTCACCACTACGCTTAAACAGAGCAACACCCTTAGCAATATACCAAACAGTCTGGTCTTTAATAAGAGCTTCCTGACCTTCGGGAGTATTAATATCCCAACCATTCTCATTACAATAGTTAACAAGTTCATCAGGCTGACTCTGAATCAAAGCCTCAATACCAGCAATGTTATTAAGGAACATAACATTCTCACCTGCGGCAATAGCAAGAGCCTTAGATACAGGACTTGTGATGGTAAATTGACCAGTTGTACTCTTAGCAATAAGCTGAGGAGTTGCATTCATAAGACTAGACTTCTGACCTGCCAATACGGCGTTTACATTAAACTTAATTCCGAGTTTCATAATTGTAGGAATTTAAAAATTAATAAAATAAAATGAATTAACACTATGTAGTTTAGAACCACATTCTTTAATAGTCTTAAGATTAAAGATAAAGTCGACTAATCTTCATCTTTGATAGTTACAAAATTACTAGAACCTAGTAATTCGATTTCTTTAGCATTTGCCAATCTCCAAATATCAATCTTATTAGAATGACCAAACTTACGTTTAAAATATCCTTTTCTTACTCTATATCGTATAGCAGCAATAGATACACATTCTTTAGGAGCAGCTATTTTAGAACTTTTATAAATAGTTCTAATTCCATCTATTATAGATATTATAGCTTGTTCTCTACTTTCATGACTTCTTTTGTTACCAGTACCATAGAGTACATTATAAATACGAGAACACCACTCTAGATTATTAACATTGTTATTTAACTTGTTTTCATCTTTGTGATTTATTTCTTCATATTTATTAGGATTTTCTAAGAAAGCTTGTGCAACCAACCTATGTATAGTTCTATGAACTTTATTATATCCAGTACCAACAAAACATTTCTTAAGTAAAACAACTTCTTTATAACCTCCTTTATTTATAAAAGGTTTAATAGGTTGTCCTTTCTTAATAGCTTGTTTGCTAGGAGAATTAGAATGATTAACAACTCTATCAACAGACCTTATATTACCAAAATTACTTATTTGATAACCTCTAATATCAGCAATATCTTTCCATATTTCATCCATCTTGGCTTTCATCTAAATATTCAGTAAAATCGTTACAATCTATTGTAGTGTCATCAATAAGATTGAGTTCAGAAGTTTCCATAACACCTTGGATAATATCACTAGCTATATCCTTAGCGCCTAGGCTAAATGCACGATGACCAATCATTACACGAGCATACTTTTTATAAGTATCTTTTTCAAAGAATCCAGCAGCTTGTGCTTCAGTTAGTGAAAAGTGACTTACAGCAGTTTGCTTAACAATACCACCTAAGTTTTTCACATATCGTGTAAATGTATATTCAGTAACAAAATCTATGGGTTTAGCAGGTATCCTAATAATAGGAAAGTTACCTTCAGCTTTAATCTTTTCTGCATGAGCTTTATTAATAGCTTCAACACATTGAGCAGAAACCTGAAATTCATTATAGATTCTATTGGCTAAATCTTTATACCATTTTACAGGATAAACACCAACTTTTTCGTCTTTATTAGTCTTAGTAAATTCCTCAGCTTCT
>DFIJ01000031.1 GCA_002372775.1 Christensenella sp. UBA3700 | reverse complement strand
TTTGATAGCCTCTTGAAGTCTGAACTTAAGTTAATTATTTGTTCATTTCGTTGTATTTAGCGATGATTTCATCAGCCTTTCCAGCGCATCCTAAAACTTCTGTTAACTTATGCTTAACAACTTTCTTGATGTTAGCTCTAGCATCGCCAAGATATTGTCTTGGATCGAAGTGTTCTGGATGTTCAGCGAAGTGCTTTCTGATACCAGCTGTGCAACCTAATCTTAAGTCTGAGTCGATGTTAATCTTACATACAGACATTGTAGCAGCCTTTCTTAATTGAGCTTCTGGAATACCAACAGCATCTGGCATCTTACCACCATTAGCATTGATAATTTGAACGAATTCTTGTGGAACTGAAGAAGAACCATGAAGAACGATAGGGAATCCAGGTAACTTTTCAGAAACAGCTTCTAGGATATCGAATCTTAGTGGAGGTGGTACAAGAACACCATTTTCATCTCTTGTGCATTGTTCTGGCTTAAACTTGTAAGCACCATGTGATGTACCGATAGCAATAGCTAATGAATCTACACCAGTCTTTGTAACGAAGTCGATAACTTCTTCTGGTCTTGTGTATGAACCTACAGCATGTGAAACTTCATCTTCGATACCAGCTAATGTTCCAAGTTCACCTTCAACTGTGATGTATGGGTGATTTGTTGTGTCGTGAGCGTATTCAACAACCTTCTTTGTTAATGCAACGTTGTCTTCATAAGAAAGAGCAGAACCGTCGATCATAACTGATGTGAATCCACCATCGATACAGCTCTTACATAATTCGAAAGAGTCACCGTGGTCTAAGTGTAAAGCGATTGGAAGACCAGAAACCTTTTCAGCAGCTTCTACCATCTTTTGTAGATATACTGGGTTTGCATAGTTTCTAGCACCCTTTGAAACTTGAAGGATTAGAGGAGCCTTTTCTTCTGTAGCAGCTTCTACGATACCTTGAATAATTTCCATGTTATTAACGTTGAAAGCACCAATAGCATAACCATGCTTATATGCTTGATCAAACATTGCTTTTGTGTTCATTAATGGCATAACCATTACCTCCTAAATTTAAATTTATCATAAAGTATATTATCATACTTTATTTAATAAATACAATATAAAAATCATATGTATCCCAAGTAGAGTTGTCATATTTTACACTCTAATAACGTTCGACCTCATAAAATTACAAAAAAAATAATAGTGTGTTATAATACAGCCAGTAGGGGGAATGCGGGATATTCCCAAGATATACCTTATGAATCAAATAAGATTTATGAGGTTATAGATAATCGATTAAAGGAGAATGCGATATTATGGCAAGTGCAAGATGGGATGAAATCCATAAAAAACTAGAAGCTCAAGGAAAATTTGATTCATTTACAACTCCATATAACTATAATCACACTATCCCTGTGGATGAGAAATATGAATATATTCCTAAAAGTAAGAGATTTAAGGTTTCAAGTTTTTTTTATAGAACATTATTATGGTTCTTAGGTCCTTTGGCTGATAAGATTTTGTTCGGAGCAAAGGTGTACGGCAAGGAGAAACTAAAAGGTTTAGAAAAACAAGGCTATTTTACAGTTATGAATCACTGTTCGTATTTAGACAGCTTGATGTTAAGACATGCTGTTCATCATAAAAAAGTATATTTGACAGTTGCTGATTTCAATAATAAATCAGGATATGCAGGCCATGTATTACGTGCTGGCGGAATTTTACCACTTGCAAGTACTCCATCTGCTGCAAGAAATATGAATAAAGCGTTCCATGAATTGATTAGCAAAGGTCGTGTAATTCAATTTTATGCAGAGCAGGCAATGTGGATGCATTATGAAAAGCCTCGTCCTTTCAAGAAAGGTGCATTTGCATTTGCGGTAAAAGAAAAAGCTCCTATTGTTCCTATCTATATTAGATGGACACCTACAACAGGCATTAGAAGTAAACTTGGATTTAAGGATACTGCTTCGATAATTATCCTTGATCCGGTATATCCAAAAGAGGATTTACCTGCAAAGGATAATGTTACATATTTGCAACAAACTACACAAAGAGAGTTTATTGAAGAGTATAGAAGGTATTATAATGTACCAAAAGAGCAAAAACCTTGTATTTATGATATATTGCCTGAATATATGGATAGTTTAGATGAAGAAACTAAATTTGCAGCAAGTCTTTAAGGAGAAGGTATGTTAGTAGATCCAAGAATTAGAACTTTGGCACATAATCTTGTTAATTATTCGTGCAAACTTAAGAAAGGCGAAAGTGTTTATATTGATGCGTCTGGCGTAGATTATCAATTAGTTAATTGCATTATTCAAGAAGCAACAAAAGTTGGCGCTTATCCTTTCGTTACATATAAAGATCCAAGAATTGAAAGAGAAATAGCTCAAAATATGTCAGAAGATTTAGCTAAGAAGATGGCAGACTTTGACGATTATAAAATGAAGAAGATGGATGCTTATATTGGTATTCGTGGCGGAGATAACGCTTATGAAAAGAGTGATGTTCCTCAAGATAAGCAAAAAGTTTATACAGAATTATATGTAAAGCCTGTTCATTTAGAAACAAGAGTAAAACATACAAAGTGGGTTATTTTAAGATATCCAACTCCTGGTATGAGCGCAATGAGCGCTATGAGTACAGAAGCGTTTGAGGATTTATATTTCAATGTTTGCAATTTAGATTACAGCAAGATGGAAAAAGCTATGACTCCACTTGTTGAATTAATGGAAAGAACAGATAAAGTTAGAATTGTAGCTCCAAATACAGATTTAACATTCTCAATCAAAGGAATTCCTGCAATTAAATGTGCAGGGGATTGCAACATTCCAGATGGAGAGGTTTATACAGCTCCTGTTAAAGATAGTGTTAATGGTAGAATCTCATATAATGTGCCATCAACAGAAAATGGTATAAGATTTACAGATATATCTTTACTGTTTAAAGATGGCAAGATTATCGAGGCTACATCGAACAATACAAAGGCAATCAACGAAATATTTGATACAGACGAAGGAGCTCGTTATGTGGGCGAATTTGCGCTTGGAGTAAATCCTTATGTAACTAAGCCAATGGGCGATATTTTATTTGATGAAAAGATCTCTGGTTCAATTCACTTTACGCCAGGTGAGTGCTATGATGATGCATGGAATGGAAATGTATCTTCAATCCACTGGGATTTAGTATTAGACCAAACTAAAGAACATGGTGGCGGCGAGATTTACTTTGACGATGTTCTAATTAGAAAAGACGGCCTATTTGTTCTAGACGAATTAAAGTGCCTAAATCCAGAGAATTTAAAATAGTTTGATAAATTGTTGATAAAATAAAAAATAGCAAGACGGAGAGCTTGCTATTTTTTATGTGATAAATTCTCGCGGGGACGATAGAATTTATCGTGTATTATGTATTAGTGTTGTCTTAATTAATTTCCTACTTTGAGTTAAGTTTGCCATTCCTTATCCTCGACATTATTGTACTATGGTGGTATAATTTTTGTAAATGGAGCCGAATTCTACTGGATTTTTCGGCAATTCTACTTGAAGTAGAGTTTTGAAATTACTAGCAAAATAGGGGAAATTTATGGATTCAGAGAAGATTGGAAAGATAATATTAGAACTTAGAAAAAGTGAAGGATTGACTCAAGCACAACTTGCTGAGAAGCTTATGGTTTCAGATAAAGCGGTAAGTAAATGGGAGCTTGGAGCTTCAATTCCGGACATTCAACAGCTTGAATCAATAACTCAATTATTTAACATTTCATATGACCTTTTACTAAGCGGAGATTTAGACCGTGTTAAGTTAATGACAACAAAAGGTCAAGAGGTTAAAGCTGTCGAGAAAAAGAAACTTACAACAAAAGAATGGTACAAATTAGATAGTGCCGCTTTAGTATATCCACCACAAGCAAAAAGAGATTGGAATTTAGTATATAGAGTTTCTGCTGTATTAAAAGAAGAAATCGATATGGAGAATTTAACTAATGCTTTGCATGATATGGTAGAGCGATTCCCAACATTTATGGTTTGTTTGAAAAAAGGATTCTTCTGGTATTACTTAGAGAGGATGGAAAAATATCCTGTAGTTGAACAAAGTGATAGACATCCAAATAGACCAATTAAACTTGATGGCAAGCATTACTTATTCAGAGTAATTGCAGATAATCAAAGAATCTCTGTAGAAGTGTTCCATTCAGTATCTGATGCTTTTGGTTCTACTATTTTCTTAATTAGTTTATTAACAAGATATTATGAATTAAAATACGGTCAAGTTGGCGATTATAAAGACGCATTAAATGCTTTAGATATTGTTAATCAGGATGAGATTATGGATGCATATGAACTTTATGCAACTAATAGCAGTTTCTCATCTCAAGAAAGTTTCAAGCAAGCTTATCACATTAAAGAAAAGAGAATTAAGGACAACATTGTCACACACTTAGTTGTTAATGCTCAAGAACTTAAAAAGATTGCAAAAAAATATGATTGTACAGTTACTGAGCTTTTAACAGCTTTATATACAAAGGCTTTCTTAAAGAGAAAGTTCTACGATAGAGATAGAAATCCTTATGTTGTTCAAATACCTATTAATTTAAGAAGTGTATTTCCATCAAACACATTAAGAAATTTCTCATTGTTTACTAATGTAAGAATAGATGAAGTAGAGCTATCTTTAGAAGAATTAATAGATACAATTAAAAAGCAAATTGAAGCTGGAAGAGATAAGGACACTCTTAAGAGTGATATTAACAAAATCGTATCTCTAAAGAACAATGTTGCAATTAGAACTATGCCAAGAGGGGTTAAAGATTTTGCAATTAAAACAATATCTAAACTGATTGGTAATGTTGGTTGTACAACAGTCTTCTCAAATCTAGGTGTTATTAATGCTCCAGATGAGTTAAAGAGTATTGTAGATAGACTAGAGTTCGTAATGAAAGATGATATAATGGGCGGCGTTTCTATGTCTGCTGTCACATTCAATAATAAGTGTGACATCACATTTATTAGATCAATCGTTAAGAGCACTGTTGAAAGAGATATGGCAAGAGAACTTACAGATTTAGGTCTTGAAGTATATGTAGAAGGAAATGGAGGTGTTAGATCATGAGAACATGTAAGTATTGCAATGTTGAACTAAATGATAATGAGATAAACTGTCCATTATGCGGAGCTCATACTACTGTTGTTAATTCAACACCAGTTATGGCTGCAGGTGAGTATCCTGATTTTACAAAGAAAAGAAGCGCTAGAGTTCTAGTAAGAAATATCTTTGCAGCAATTTCATTTGTTATTATTATGGCACTTGGAATTACTACATGGCTTACAGAAAAGTGGGTGTTCTTAATTATTCCTCTAGCATCACTTGCATATATTTGGCTTGGAATTTTGCAATATATCTTCTGGCCAAAGATATTTGAAGATACCTTACATGGAATCTTTTTCTACATAGTACTTTCTGTTAATTTGATTTGTGCATATTTCTATGCAACAGGTATTAATGGCGTAGATAATCCAGTAAACGCTTTAAATGTATCACTTGGAATTATTACACCAATATTTATGTCAGTATTAAACTTTACATTTGCTCTTGTGATTTTCATATCTGGCAAGTGGCATAAATATGCATATAAGACAACAAGATTAGCAGTTGTAGAAGTATTATGGTTCCCAATTATGTGGGGATGTGGATTTAATGTTGTTGCATCAATTGTTTGTGCATGCTTAGGATTTGTGACAATTGTAGTTGGATTATTATTCGGAAGAGATACTTTAGCAGTAGAGTTTAAAAAGCATTTCTTCCTATAATACAAGTACGCGCACATATATTTTACTTGCCAACTATTTTGAATATTGATACAATAGGTAATGTTGAAAACAAAAAATTTATTTTATATATGGAGGACATATTATTATGGCAAATGTAAGAGTTGCAATTAATGGTTTTGGACGTATCGGTCGTTTAGCATTCAGACAAATGTTCGGTGCAGAAGGTTTTGATGTTGTTGCTATCAACGATTTAACAAGCCCAAAAATGTTAGCACACTTATTAAAGTATGACACAATGCAAGGTAACTATGTAAGAATGGGTCATACAGTTGACTACAAAGATGCTGTTTTAGCTGAAGACGGAAAGACAGTTGTAACACCAGGTTCTATCATCGTTGATGGAAAGGAAATCACAATCTACGCTATGGCTAAGGCTGCTGAACTTCCTTGGAAGGCTCTTGATGTAGACGTAGTTCTTGAATGTACAGGTTTCTATACATCTAAGGAAAAGGCACAAGCTCATATCGATGCAGGTGCTAAGAAGGTTGTTATTTCAGCTCCAGCTGGAAAGGATTTACCAACAATCGTTTACAACGTTAACCATACAACATTAACAAAGGATGATAACATCATCTCTGCTGCTTCTTGTACAACAAACT
>DFIJ01000156.1 GCA_002372775.1 Christensenella sp. UBA3700 | reverse complement strand
CAAAAAAGTTTCTCTTCTTCATATAAACTCCATTTAATAATTAAAACACGCACATTTTATTACTATGCGTTTATATAAGTCAAATAATTATAAATAAGAATATATGCTATTTATAAAACGTTACATAATGATTACAAAAAAAAGGAGTGGCATATTGCACACTCCTCTACACTCTCGGTTATTTGCTATACTTTTTCGAAATCAGATGCAGGATGTTTACAGATAGGACAAATAAAATCATCCGGAAGTTCCTCTCCAACATATTCATATCCACATATCTTACAACGCCAAATTGTTTTTCCATCACTGGTCTTTCCTACCGCATCTGGCTTTGGCTTTATATTCTTTAAATAGTACTCATAAGTTGCAGATGGTGTGGAACTTAATACTTCCATATTTGTAATCTCACCAACAAACAATGAGTGAGTTCCTAAATCATCAATTTTATTCACTTTTACTGAGATGTATGCATTTGTTCCCTTGTTAATATATAAAAGACCATTATCATCTCTTTCAGCATCATTAAAATTCTCGAACTTATTTACATCCTTACCTGTTTGAAAACCAAACTGTTTGAATAAATCAAATTTCGCATCTTGGCTAATTGTAGATATTGTAAACTTCTTAGATTTAACTATCATATCATGTGTGTAATTCGCCTTATTTACACATATACTAATTTGGCTTGGTGTAGATGTTACTTGAATCGCTGTATTAATAATACAACCATTATCTTTAGTGCCATCATTAGCAGTTAAAACAAATAGTCCATAGCTAAAATTATACATTGCTTTGTTATCCATAATTAATTCACCCCTTATATTAATTATACGAAAGTGAAATATCCAAAAACAACACCGAGGCACAAAAACAGGCTATTTGGGCTATTTTAATCTATATATGTAATTGTGATTGTCTGATTTGTCTTAATAGGTTCTAAAGGCGATTTATCGCTTAATAAATATTCTGTTTCAATTACTACGCTATCATCATTTTCTTTTATGAGATAGCTATTAGTATTAATAATAAAATCATGACTAAGACCCATTGTCTCATATCTAGTTTCTGTTTGCTTAGATATATCAAATAACATGTCGCCCTTAATAGCGCCAAGTCTTTTTAATAACATATTTTCTTTAGAAGCTTTTATGGCATACTTAGTTACATAGTTCTGATCATTATGGTTAAAGACAATTATATGATTACCATCGCTAAGTCTATATTCCCCTATAGACTTTATAACTATCTTCTCGCCATTAATAACGCTATTAATAACTACATCAACTCTTCTTGAATCAGCCATCTTATCTCCTTTATGTACAATAAAATAATAAATATCTAAACTGCATAAGTCAAATAAAGAAAAACCGAGCTGCCTAAGCAGCCCGGTAATAACTACATATTTGTAACCTTTAATGGTTTTCTATGAGCAGTTCTCTTATATTTCACTTTTGGATATCCAATAACAAGTGTTGTCGCAACCTTTTCAGAAAGTTTCATCTTTAACATTCTTCTTTCCTTTGGACTTAGATTTGAAACGCCTGAGAAGTATCCGCTGAATAATACACCAAGGCCATTAGCTTCTGCCATTGTTGCCATGTTTTGTGCAGCAAGAGAAGCACTAACTTGATCTTTACCAATAATAACAATTGCAAGCTTTGCACCCTTAAAGAAGAACTTTGGATCTATTACGTTTCTTAAATCCTTTAGTTTTGGAGCAAATATCATTCCAAGTCCTAATAAGTTTCTAAAATACTTAACAGCTACTTTTTCACAAGCATCTAGTTTATCTCTTAAAACAATATATCTTGTTCTTTGAGCATTACTACCAGTTGGCGCTAAACGACCAGCTTCCAAAATCATATCTACGATTTCTTGTGGAACTTCTTTATCTTGCTTAAATTGTCTTATTGTTCTTCTTGTTTTAATAGCATCCATATACTCTTTCGGATCTAATATAACTTGCTTATCGAAATCTTCAACTGTATCTTCAAAGCCTTCAAGTTTAATTGCATTTTGTGGGCATATTGCCTCGCAATGTCCGCAGAATATACAATTGTTTCCTTTGTATACTGCTTTCTTGTTCTCTATATCAATGTCATAAGCTACGCAATCATTTTTGCATAGTCCACAACCAATACACTTCTCGCTATCAATAACAACATTGTACATAATAATATCTCCTTCTATGGCAATCTATGGCCAGCTGCTTTATATAGTTTGTACCACTCGTCATGGCTTAGTTTTATTTCACTACCACCAATAATCTGTTTTAATCTTTCTTCCGTTGTAGTTCCTGCTATAACTTGCATGTTTGCTGGATGTGTTGTAATCCATGCTGTAGCAATAGCAGTCGGTGTTGTATTATGCTCACTCGCAATTTCTTTTAATGCCTTATTTAATCTTGGATATAACATACTTCCAATAAATGGACCCATCCATCTTGGCATTTGGAATGGAGACCATGCTTGAATTGTCATATCATTAATTCTTGAATAATCTAATACGCTTCCATCCCTATCATATGCACCAGAAGTTGTCATATTAACTTCCATACCACTTGCTACCATATTAGATACTGGGATACTGAATTGTAATTGATTAATAATTAAATCTTCTTTAACAGCTTTCTTTAATAGCTCTATTTGCATTGGCTTATGATTTGAAACGCCAAACTTTAAGACCTTACCACTAGTCTTTAATTTATCAAAAGCCTCTGCGACTTCATATGGGTCGCATAATGCATCTGGTCTATGTAATAGTAAAACATCTAGATAATCTGTGTTTAATCTCTTTAAACTTGCATCAACTGAAGATAAGATATAATCCTTTGTGAAATTGTAATGAGTAACTTCTGTATGTCTATTAATAGCGCACTTAGTCTGAATTGTTAAATCTTCTCTTTTAATAGACTTATCTGACATAATGGCTCTGCCAAAGTTTTCTTCGCATCTACCACCACCATAGATATCTGCATGATCAAAATAATTTGCTTTATTATCTAGTGCTAAATGAACAAAATGATTTAATTCACTATCACTCATTCTAGCAAAACGCATACAGCCAACAACTATTGCTGGAACTTCTATGCCAGTATTACCAAGTTTTACGAATTTCATAAATAGTACCTAACCAAAATTGAAGTTGTCTTATAAAGACATCTTTATAATTATAAACAAAACGTTTATTTTTTAACAATATGATTAAATGTAAAATTTTGAATTATGTGATTGTTATAATGCTTTTATCAATATGGTCTTCTATAAACTCATATATAGTTTTAATAGCAAATACCCAATCTTCACCACCAAAGCCGTGTCCAGCACCTTCAATAGTAACTAAAGTTGCATCATTATAACCTTCACATGCTTTTACTGAAGATTCGTAAGCAACGTCGTCATCTTCCGTTCCATGTATTATTAAAACTGGTCCTTCATATGGCTTTATAAGTTCATATATATCTCTTCTATGCAAAGATAATAAATAATCCTTGCCAACAAGCATATATTCTAAGAAATAATTTGGAATATCATCTTCACTTGGAAATCTATCTCTTATATAATCCGCCTCATCAAAAGCTGGATAACATAAGCACATTGCTTTTATATCATCTCTATTTGGTGCCACTAGCCCGCATACTAAGCCGCCTAGACTTTGACCGCCAATATATATTTCATCCTTATTTACAAAATCCCACTTCTTTACTTCATCTATAACTACATTTAAATCTGACATTTCTGTATCTATAGACATCTTCCATGTTCTTATATCACTTCTACTTAAAGAAGCTCCATATCTAAAATCAAAAGTAACAACAGCAATGCCTGCATACGCAAAAGATTTAGCAAAATTCTTTAATCTTGATGAGGTTCCGTTATAGCCATGAGTGTATATTAGAATCTCTCTAACTTCTCTACCATCTTTTGGCATATATAATGTGCCCTTTATAGTATCGCCATTATTATCAAATGAAAGTTTTGTTGTCTCTATCTCATAAGGCTCATTAAGCAAATCTATAGGTGAATGGTAGCAACTAGCTGTTGGGAATATACCCGTCCCATAATTAACGCCCATATAAACTTCAACAGATAAAAAGATACATAGCGTAAAAAACACTACGATACAAACAATTGAAATTATTAAACGCTGATTATGATTTAATTTACCCACTATAACCCCTTGTAATTAATATATCATATTTATTTATAAAAAATAATGTCACCTATGTTTTGATATGCACCTCCTTGTTGTCCAACAATTTGGGTTCACAGCAGTTTCCACAAGTGACATTTATTATCAATTATTTACGATTTAACTATTTATATATTTATTCAATTCTTCCTTTAAATAATTATATCTTTCTTCTTTTTCTTTATTGGCAAAATGAACTTCTCTAAATTGTTCTTCATTATTTTCATAAACAAGATTCTTTGCTTCATCACCAAATTGTTCTGATGTTAGATCAAATATACAATCACCAACAACATTGTAGCAATGGAAAGCACCATCATCTAATTTAATGCCATATACTTTTCCACCAAATAAATCTTGTACAAGAAAAGCAGTTGTTGAGCATTGTCCTACAGTTTTATTTTCTTTTGACCATTTTACTCTTAATCTTGGCGCACAAGAATATTCGCACCAAATATTAGATAATGCATCATATAAATCCCTAGGATTATTTATCTTGTTTATTTTCTTTATAGGAGAGATATTTGCTCCCTCCCATCCGTAAAAATTATAAGCCATAACTATTTAACAAAAGATAAAGCGTTAGCTAAATCTGCAATAATATCGTCTTTGTTTTCAATACCACAAGAGAAACGAATTCCTTCTGGTGATACGCCACATGCAACAAGTTCTTCATCAGATAATTGTCTATGTGTAGAAGAAGCTGGGTGTAATACGCAAGAATGTGCATCTGCTACGTGTGTTGCAATGATAGCAAGATTTAAGTGCTTCATGAATTCTTCAGCAGCTTTTCTTCCGCCCTTAACACCAAATGAAACAACACCACAAGTACCGTTTGGCATGTACTTTTGTGCTAAATCATAATACTTATCTCCCTTAAGACCTGGATAATCTACCCAAGCAACACTTGGATGAGATGCTAAGAATTCAGCAACTGCAAGACCATTTTCGCAATGTCTCTTTACTCTTAATGCTAAAGATTCTAATCCTAGGTTTAATAAATAAGCG
Organism: Christensenella sp. UBA3700; assembly: GCA_002372775.1. GTDB lineage: Bacteria > Bacillota > Clostridia > Christensenellales > UBA3700 > UBA3700. The sequence continues at coordinate 9,213 of DFIJ01000156.1, read as the reverse complement.
TTCATTGGAGATGGAGTGCATCCAAAGTCACGTTGAAGTTGAGCAGTACACTTTGTAATAAATGCACCAGCTTGTCCAAACTTCTCGACATATGTAATACCATGGTAAGACTCATCTGGAGTACATAATCCAGGGAACTTATCCTTATGAGCCATCCAGTCAAACTTACCTGAATCAACAACTACACCACCAACAGTAGCATCGTGACCATCCATATACTTTGTTGTTGAATGAGTAACGATATCGCAACCAAATTCAAATGGACGACAGTTAATTGGTGTTGCAAAAGTATTATCCATAATTAGAGGTACACCATGCTTATGAGCAAGCTTAGCAAACTTTTCAATATCGAATACCTTTAGTGATGGATTAGCAATAGTTTCACCAAATACACACTTTGTGTTTGGCTTGAATGCCTTTTCAATAGTTTCTTCATCATCATCTGGGTTTACTAAAGTAACATCAATACCCATCTTTCTTAGTGTTACATTGATTAAGTTAAATGTTCCACCATAAATTGCAGCAGAAGCTACAACGTGATCACCAGCATTTGCAATGTTGAAAATTGCAAAGAAATTAGCAGCTTGTCCTGATGATGTTAAAATAGCAGCGCTACCACCTTCAAGTTCGCAAATCTTTGCAGCAACATAATCATTTGTTGGGTTTTGTAATCTTGTATAGAAATATCCAGAAGCGTCTAAGTCAAATAACTTACCCATGTCTTCTGAAGTATCGTATTTAAAAGTTGTAGATTGAATAATTGGAATTAATCTAGGTTCTCCGTTCTTAGGTGTATATCCACCTTCAATACACTTTGTGTCTATCTTCATTTTCATCTCTCCTTCTAGCCTTAAACCCTGCATGTTTTAGGACTATACGACAATTATAATACGTATGTGTAAATATTTAAAGTAAAAAAAATAGAAATGCCAGCACATAACTGACATTTCTTATTTAATTCATACTGAATTATTGAGCTGAGATAGTAAATCTCGCATAAAAATCTGCTTCTTTATAATTACGAGATTCTCCAACAATTACTCTAACATCATACTCACCAACAGCACTTGGTGCTACATCTGTCCATACAGCATTTTCGTATGCTTCACGATATTTAATGGTAATATTTGTTGAATCTGAATCTGTTGTATACGCTGGAGCAGATACAGGTTGTCCATCATAAACTTTTGATATATCTGGAATCTCTAAAAGTGGATCTGCCTTATATATATAAAATGTACATACACTTTCATTAAAATCCACACCAACAAGTTTTACTAAAGCTCTATATGTCCCTGCATTAATGGGAGCAGAATCAATAAGTGTTAATTCTCCCTCTTCAGATACTTCATACCATTTTACTTCATATTGATCTTTTCCAGAATCAACAATTAATTGAGCTGGCTCTCCATTATATGTGAACGACATAACACTTGCAGCTAATTTATGTGTTTCTGGATTAGAATCATCACATGCGGCAAATAGCATTACAATACTTATAATCATAACTAATAGAGTAGTTATTAATAATCTTCTATTTCTCATTTTCGTGTCTCCTTATAAAGCAATTTTACTCTATGTGCTTATTATACCTAATACAACAATACATAACAATAGCGATAAATGAAAAATGCCAGCGACATCGCTGGCACATTTCTCGGAGTTTATTATGAAAAACAAAAATACTTTTTATCTATTCTATAGGCTTTTTCCTCCCCCCATATCATTTTCTTTACACCTTTATTATGATTTACTTAACTAAAATATACTTAAATGTAATTTAAACTTTTCCTAAAGTTTTAATCTTTAATAATTAATTAATCAATGCTAGAATATAAATATGGCTTATGTGTCAATTAAACTACGGAGGTATTATTATGGCAGAGGAAAAGAGAACTAATCCATATGCAGGAACACAAACAGAGAAAAATTTATTAGCAGCTTTTGCTGGTGAATCACAAGCACGTAATAAATATACTTATTTTGCATCAAAAGCAAAGAAAGAAGGCTATGAACAAATTGCCGCCCTATTCTTAAAGACAGCAGATAATGAAAAAGAACATGCTAAACTTTGGTTTAAAGAATTAAATGGAATCGGAGATACTGCACAAAATCTAGCAGATGCTGCCGATGGTGAAAACTATGAGTGGACAGATATGTACGAGGAGTTCGCTAAAGTTGCAGAAAAAGAAGGCTTTTTAGACCTTGCTAAAAAGTTCAGAGGTGTAGCTGCTATTGAAAAGCACCATGAAGAAAGATATAGAGCTCTTCTAAAGAATGTTGAGACAGCTCAAGTATTTGAAAAGAGCGAAGTTAAGATTTGGGAATGCAGAAACTGTGGACACATTGTAGTTGGAACAAAGGCTCCAGATGTTTGTCCAGTATGCAACCACCCACAAAGTTATTTCGAAGTAAATGCAGAAAACTATTAATAATAGAGTCTAATGAAACAAAGCAAGCTGCCTAACTAGCAGCTTGTTTTATTTTATTAAATCCTTTATAACTTCTGATGCTATCAAAAGACCTGCTGATGATGGAACAAATGCATTACTTCCTGGAACTTGTCTTTTGCCAGATTTTTCCATCTCAAGTTTTATCTCTTCTGGAACATCTTCTATTTTAATTGGTTCTTCTTCTGAATAAACCACTTTTAATTTATTAATTCCTCTCTTTTTTAGTTCCCTTCTCATAACTTTAGCAAGAGGATCAACCTTTGTTTTAGATATATCTGTAACTTTAAATCCTTGCGGATTAAGTTTATTGCCAGCTCCCATTGAAGAGATTATAGGAACATTATCTTCATTTGCTTTTTGAATTAAAGCAATCTTTGCAGTTACTGTATCTATAGCATCAACTATATATGTGTAATTCTTAAAATTAAACTCATCTTGATTTGATGGCAAGAAAAAGCAAGGATATGTTTCAACAATGGCATCCTTGTTAATAGACAAGATTCTATCTTTCATAACATCAACTTTTAATTTGCCAACTGTATCTAGAGTTGCGATGATTTGTCTATTAATATTTGTTATGGAAACTGTATCACTATCTACAAGAACAAAGTGCCTAACGCCGCTTCTAACTAAGGCTTCAACTACGTATCCGCCAACGCCACCAACGCCAAATACAGCAATAGTAGCATTGGCAATCTTCTCCATTGCTTTGTCCCCTAATAATAATGCTGTTCTTGTAAATTGGTTTTGCATTAATCCTCTACTGTATTGTCTTTATTGTCATATGTATCTAGGAAATGATGTTTTTGACCCTTTGTCTTATATGCAATAATCTGATCTAAACATACATTTTCTACACTCTTAAAAATTGTAGCTTCAACAAGTGGATTGTTCTTCTTTAGTTCAGCTATTAATTCCTTAATCTCAACTCTTTTTGATCTATTTTCATTGTTACAACTTGTGCAAGTATCTGTAAACTTACATGCACATTGAATAAAATGTAGATTGTTATAATCTCTCCATCTTTTGATTGTATCTTCTCTAATGAAATATAAAGGTCTAATAAGTTCCATGCCTTCAAAGTTTGTGCTATGAAGCTTTGGCATCATAGTTTGAATTTGAGCGCCGTATAACATACCCATCAAGATTGTTTCTATAACATCATCATAATGGTGGCCTAACGCAATCTTATTGCATCCAAGTTCTCTTGCGTATGCATATAAGTGACCTCTTCTCATTCTTGCACATAAATAACATGGAGATTTTTCAACATTATATACTGATTCAAAGATGTCTGATTCAAAGATGTTGATTGGTATTCCAAGTCTTTTAGCATTGTTTTCAATAACTTGTCTATTTTCTTTGCTATAGCCCGGATCCATAACAAGATATTTAACATCGAAATTAATATCGCTATATTTATGTAATTCTTGGAATAATTTTGCCATTAGCATTGAATCTTTACCGCCTGATATACATACAGCAACCTTATCTCCATCATTAACCATCTTGTATGTTTTTAATGCTCTAATGAAATTGCTCCAAATAGATTTTTTGTATCTAGTTCTTATACTGTTTTCTACTTTCTTTGCAAATTCAGCATCATCATTTTCTTTTATAGCATCTAAAAGCCAAGCGTTATATCCACCCTTTAGGCTGTATACTTTATATCCCTTCTCTTCAAGAGCATCTGCAACATCTAAGCTTATAATACCTTTCTTGCAATAGATAACATATGTTGTATCTTTATCTAAAGAACCTTCTTCAAGAAGCTTTTCTTGAGTAGTTGGAATAGAACCTGGAATTGAACCATAGGAAATCTCAAACTCCGTTCTCATATCTAGGAGCTTATATGAATTCTTATCTAATTGTTGTAATTCTTTTAATGTGATTTCCATTTTCTTTTTCCTTTTTGCTTGCTTGATTATAAAGCAAACTTGATTATAATGTCAAAAAAAAGAGCCATATCATAAGATATGACCCAAATTATCCAAATAGTTATTATTAAGATGTTTTCTTAGCTAGAGTGCCAAGATATGTTAATAAATCGTTTGTAGCAGTTCCTTTATAAGTATCTCCATCTTTCATTCTTATATAGTCTTTGCTTACATTATCTATAGTTCCACCAAGCGGATTTGCTACAGATTGAACTCTTCCAACATAGATATAAATAGTCTTTGCTTTCTTTAATCCCTTTTTATCTATACTCACTCTAATCTCATAAGTGAAATATTCATTTAGAACTGTTCCTGAAACTGCAGATAATAAGTCTTTTTCTACAACGCCGCATTCATCTAACTTGGAAAGCATATCTACGATTTCTTCAAAAGATAAATCATAAGATTTAGTTTCAGCATCAGCATCTGCTCTATAGTATAAAGATATTGAAGATGTTGTTCTTCCTTCTGGTACTAGAGTTGTTGTTTTATGACAAGCAAATAAACATGTCGCTAAAACGACGATAGATAAAATTATGCAAACGGCTAATACTAATCTTCTACCCATAAATAAAACCTTACATATATTATACACATAATATTCTTAATTTTCTCTTAATTTTCTTGATAATTCAACTCCTACACTACTAAAATATAGCCATGATAAAAACAAATGTAATGAGAAAATTGGATAGTTTAAAGATTCCTCATAAGGAATATGAATTTGAAGTAGAAGGTGCTCCAACTGGTGTTGAAGTTGCTCAAATTCTTAATGAGGATGAGAATAAAGTTTTCAAAACTTTAGTTACAGTTGGTAAAACTAACAATCATTATGTTTTTATGATTCCAGTTGCAAAAGAGTTAGATTTAAAGAAAGCAGCTAAAGCTGTTAATGAAAAATCTATTGAGATGATTAAATCTAAAGAGCTTTTACCTCTTACTGGATATATCCATGGCGGTTGCTCTCCAATTGGAATGAAGAAATTCTTTAAAACTTGCATACACAATACTGCACATACATTCGATACTATCATCTTTAGTGGTGGAAAGATTGGAACACAAGTTGAGTGCTCACTAGATTCACTAAAGAAAGTTATTAGAATTGACGAAGCAGATTTAATAGTTGAGGAATAAATGGATAACTTTTTAATTACATTAGCAACAGTTATTATGCTTTTTGCATATGCACTACCTGGATATCTTTTAATAAAGACTAAGGTAGTTAAAGAAAGTGCACTATCTGCTCTTTCATATGTTTTAATGTATATCTGCCAACCAGCATTAACTATTTATTCGTTTGACCAAGCAACACAACTTATTGTTGCATCTCCAGAATCAGCATCATCATTATATGCATCAATGGCAGCAGTATTCGGAATAGCATTTGTAGGTATCATCCTATTTATGGTTACATTCTATTTCATTTTCAGAAAGAAATTCGACGATATCATGAATAGACTATATATCATTTGCACATGCTTTGGTAATGTAGCTTTCTTTGGTAATCCAATAATGTTGAATTTACTTCCTGATCACCCAGAAGCAGTTATATTCTCAACTGTATTCTTTATAGCAATGAATATCATCGGCTGGACACTTGGATGTTATCTAATTACTCAAGATAAGAAATACATCTCAATAAAAAAGGTTGTTTTAAACCCAGCAGTACTTGCCCTTATTGTTGCACTACCTCTATTTATATTTAAGGTTCAATTAGCATCAATTGGCGGCGAAGGTTCTATGCTTGGTTCTAGAATTTATGAGTTTATGTCACTACTTGCAAAGATGACAACACCAATCTGTATGATCATCCTAGGTATGAGATTAGCAACTTTGGAGTTAAAACATTTATTTATTCACTGGAAAAATTATTGCATCATTGCAGTAAAACATATTGTATTCCCATTTGTTTTACTTCTAATGATTTATTTCTTGCCAATAGCAACATATGTAAAACAAATAGTATTCATCTTAGGCGCTTGTCCTTGTGCTGCTATTATTCAAACTTATGCTGAAATGCTTGAGAAAGGTCAAAAAGAATCTGTACAAATGGTTTTATTAAGCACAATGCTTAGTGTTGTTACACTTCCACTTCTAATGCTTATTCCTCTATTCTAACCAACAATTAATTTAGAATATTTTTTCCACTTGCCGCTAAAATAGCAAGTAACAGCTACAGCTGATCCTAAGAACCATCCTATTGGCCAAGACCACCATATGCCTTCTGTTCCAACAAGAGAAGATAATATGAATACAAACATAACTCTTGTAATTAAATCAGTAAACGTAGATAGCATAAACATCTTCATTGCACCAGCTCCCCTTAGTGCACCATCAGATACAATCTTTGGAGATATTACAAAATAGAATGGAGCTACAATAAGTAGCATTCTTGTTCCTGCTTCAAACGCAGCTTCTGATGCATCATCCAAGAATAATCCAACGCAGAATTTACCAAATGCAACAAACATTACAACAAGAGGAATAGCAACTATCCAACTAAGTACTTGTCCCCACTTGTAGCCTTTATTAATTCTATCCATTTGATTTGCTCCAATGTTTTGAGCAACAAATGCAGATAATCCATTAGCAACAGCAAAGAATGCTGATGTAGCTATATTGTTTAACTTAATAGCTGCAGTAAAGCCCGCGATTACACTTTCACCATATCCATTTACTACGCCTTGGATAATTATATTTCCGATAGATATTGCAAGCTGTTGCAATACGCTTGGAATTGCAACAATGAGAAGTTTCTTTAATATTTGCTTTGAAAACTTAGAATAAGTTTCTGTTTTAAACCTCTTTAATCTTAGATATAGGAAGAATAAAGATAAGAAGCAACTTAATCCTTGGCATATAAATGTTGCCCATGCAACGCCTGCAACTCCCATCTTAAATGCTGTTACAAATAATATATCTACAAGAATATTAGCAACAGAAGATACGGCAAGGAATATAAATGGTGTTTTAGAATCCCCCATCGCAGAGAAAATACCCGTCGCTATATTGTAGAAAAAAACAAATGCCATTCCGCCAGTGTAGATATATAAATACTCTAGCGAATCATTAAATATTGCACTTGGTGTATTAATTAAATGAAGCATAGGAATCATAAAAGAAAATCCTATTGTCATTAATGCTAGGCATAGAATGCTAAATGAAATAAAGGCTGTAGATATGGAAGACTTTAACTTCTCATAGTTTTTAGCGCCAAAGAATTGTGAAGATATTACAGAACATCCTACATTACAACCAACCGCAAAAGCTGTATAAATTAGAGTAATCTCAGATGCATTTCCAACAGCTGCAAGTGCGTTTTCACCAATAAAACGTCCAGCAACTACACTATCTGCTAAATTGTATAGTTGTTGAAATACTACACTACCTAAAAGCGGTATTGTATAACTCCATAAAGATCTTCTAACGTTTCCTTGTGTTAAGTCTTTATTCATAATACATAGTATTATAGACCCTTATCTTTCAATTAGCAAATAAGCTATGCAAAGGATGTGTATTATCTATTTTCTCATACCCCATTTTGCCATTAATAACCTATAGATAACTTTATTGTGTATTACATTCCTATTTCGTCCATATTTTCCTATCTTGCGCGTATTTTATAATGTATGTTAAAATACTTAAAGAGTGTATATTAAGAGGGTATAAAATATGGCAATTGACAAAAAGGTTGTTGGAAACATTTTAGTAGAACCAACACACGTTAAAAACATACTAGCGATTAAAAATGCTTGTCACACAAAAATCGGTTGTTTAAAAGCTTCTGTTATCAAATCTGATGAACCAATTAAATTCCAAGATTTAGACAAATCACAATTTGTATCAATCTCTAGCGGAAGAAAATGGGCAAACAAATATGGTTGCGCATGGTTCCACTTCACTGGAAAGGTTCCAGAAAAAGGTAAAGGAAAGCATGTAGTTTTAAGAATTAAATTACACGGCGAAGGCCTAATTTATAATCCAGATGGAACAGTTGTTCAAGGTATCACTCAAGTAATTAGTAAAGGTGACGTTTTCCACTCAACAATCGGAAAACAAATCATAGATATATCTAATAATGCAGAAGGCGGAGAAGCTATAGATTATTATGTAGATGCTGGCTTTAATGGCGTTCTACGTTTCCAACATATCGGAGCTCATCTTGGCACTCATGAAATTTGTATTGAAAACGATGATGTAATTCAATATTTCTATGACTATGAAGATCTATTCTTCTTAATGTTAAAACTTGGTCAAGATTCTGAAAGATATAAGGAATTAAGTAAGGAACTTAAAGCAAGTTTTAGAATCTATAAGAAAGAAGGCGTAAAAGCTGCAAGAGAACATATTGCAAAATTCCAATATAAGGAAGGCGATTATGCTAAAACTCAACTATACTCTATAGGACATGGTCACATCGATTTAGCATGGTTATGGCCTATTAGAGAAACAAAGAGAAAGATCGCAAGAACTTTTGGTAACCAAATTAGAAATATTAATAAATACCCTGGTTATATATTTGCTGAATCTCAACCACAAATGTTTAAGTGGTTAAAAGAAGGCTATCCAGATTTATATGAGAAAGTTAAAGAACAAGTTAAAGCTGGAAGAATCGAACTTCAAGGCGCTAACTGGGTTGAAGGCGATGTAAACTTATCTGGCGGTGAATCTTGGGTAAGACAATCTTTATATGGCCAAAAATTCTGGAAAGAAGAATTTGATTTCAAATCTAATATGTGCTGGCTACCAGACGTATTTGGATTCCCTGCTTCACTTCCACAAGTATTACAAAAGTGCGGAATGAAGTATTTCATGACAATTAA
>DFIJ01000015.1 GCA_002372775.1 Christensenella sp. UBA3700 | reverse complement strand
TTTTAGGTTTTCGAACAGCCCCATTATTTTTGATATAATTTATGCGTGGAGGAAATATGGGAAAACTATTCATTTATTACACACATACAGGCAATGGCAAACTAATTGCTCAAGAAATGGAAAAGAAAGGCTATGATATAAGGGAAGTAAAACCTAAGAGAGATTTGCCTAAGAGTTTCTTCTGGGGAGTTTTCCTAGGTGGAATGTTTGCAATGTTTCATAAGAAGTTTAAATTAAAAGATTATGATGCTTCTTTAGATGGATATGATGAGGTCGTTGTAGGCTCTCCTGTTTGGTTTGATACAATTTCTTGTCCAATAAGCACAGTACTTTCCAAGACTGATTTTGATGGTAAGAAATTATCTTTCATTTTATATAGTGGAAGTGGAAATGCTACAAAAGCTACAGAGGTTATAAATTCGCTATATAAAGATTGCAAAATCACAGTACTAAAAGAACCATTAAAGTATAGTGAAGAATTAAGTAAGATATAGAAATCTAAAGGGATCAATTTGATATGCACCTCCAATGTTTGTCCAACTTTTTGGGTTCATAGCAATTTGATCCCTTATTTATTTATAAAATGTTTAAAAAATATTATCTAAAAATATAATGAAAAACATTTGATACAGGGGGTAAACTATGATAGAATTAGCAATCATAAATAATGCTTGATTATCCATTAGATTATCAGAGTCATTAGTGAGATTACGGACCACTCGCAAAGAGTTAAGGCCACACGGACAGCCGGGTCCACTGCCGATTGGCGGATATTCCGCCTTATTGATTGAGTTAGAAGCTCAAATTTTATAAGTTGGTTACTTTATAACCGAAATGCGTGTTTTACGCAGACTTGTGAAACGGTCAATAGAGAGTAGTAAAAGTATTTTGCTGTATAGACTCAGATAAGACGTAGTGAAATTAATTGCGCAAGTCGTGTATTCCACGCTTGCGCATTTTGTTTTGTATGAGGTGTGAAATGGATAAAGAACAATTTACAAAAAGGCAAAGTAAAGCTCCTATTTATGATGCTTTGCAAAGATTCCGCCAAATGCGTGTTGTGCCATTTGATGTACCAGGCCACAAACACGGAAAGGGTAATCCGGAATTAACAGAATTCTTAGGCCAACAATGCATGAGCATTGACGTTAACAGTATGAAGCCTTTAGACAACCTTTGCCATCCTATCTCTGTAATAAGAGAAGCTGAGGATTTAATGGCAGAAGCTTTCGGTGCCGCACATGCTTTTTTAATGGTTGGTGGAACAACAAGTTCTGTTCAAAGTATGGTTTTATCTACTTGCAAAAGAGGAGATAAGATTATTCTTCCAAGAAATGTTCATAGAAGCGTTATTAACGCATTAGTTTTATGCGGTGCTATTCCGATTTATGTTAATCCAGAAGTAGATCAACGTTTAGGTATTTCTCTTGGTATGAAGAGAGAACAAGTTGCTAAAGCAATTAGGGAAAACCCAGATGCAGTAGCTGTTCTTGTAAACAACCCAACTTACTATGGTATTTGCAGTGATTTAAAGGCAATTGTAAAGATGGCTCACGATGCAGGTATGTACTGCCTTGCTGATGAAGCACATGGCACACACTTCTATTTTGGTGAAAACATGCCTATCTCAGCCATGGCAGCAGGTGCAGATATGTCAGCTGTTTCAATGCACAAGAGTGGTGGTAGCTTAACTCAATCAAGTGTTCTATTAATTGGCGAAAGAGTAAGCGAAGGTCACGTTAGACAAATTATCAACTTAACACAAACAACATCAGGAAGTTATCTATTAATGTCAAGCTTAGATATTAGTAGAAGAAATTTAGCACTTCGTGGTAAGGAAGTATTTAATAAAGTTATTAATATGGCTAACTACGCTAGAGAAGAAATCAATGCTGTTGGTGGTTATTATGCTTTTGGAAAAGAATTAATTAATGGCGATTCTATTTTTGATTTTGACCCAACAAAGCTTTCAGTTCACACAAGGGAAATTGGTCTTGCTGGTATTGAAGTATATGACTTATTAAGAGATGAATATGATATCCAAATCGAATTTGGAGATATCGGTAACATTCTTGCTTATTTATCTATTGGAGATAGATTCCAAGAATTAGAAAGACTAGTTAGTGCTTTAGCAGAAATTAGAAGAAGACACCATAAGGATCCAAAGGGATTATTAAGTCAAGAATATATTGATCCAGAAGTTGTATGCTCTCCACAAGAAGCTTTCTACGCAAACAAAGAAAGCTTACCTTTAAGACAAAGTGAGGGTAGAGTATGTAGCGAATTCGTAATGTGTTATCCACCAGGAATTCCAATTCTTTCACCAGGTGAAAAGATTACAAAGGAAATATTAGATTACATTGAATATGCAAAATTAAAAGGCTGTTCAATGACTGGACCAGAAGATCCAGAAATAAAGAATATCAACGTTTTGAAGTAGGTGGAATATGGAATTTTGGTTTAGTGAATATCATGCTCCAGATGTAAAGCATAGTATGAGAGTTAAGAGAAATCTATTCTCTCAAAAGAGCGAATATCAACAAATAGATATCTTTGAAACACCTGAATTTGGTAAGGTTCTTACTCTTGATGGAAACGTAATGTTAACAGAAAGAGACGAATTTATATACGACGAAATGATTACTCATGTTCCAATGTCTGTACACCCAAATGTCGTAGATGTATTGGTTATTGGCGCTGGAGATGGTGGTGTTGTAAAGGAATTAACAAGATATGAAGGCATTAAAAGAATAGATCTTGTTGAAATGGATCCAAGCGTTACAGAAGCTTGTAAACAGTTTTTGCCAGATATCGCATGCAAGCTTGATGACCCTAGAGTAAAAATCTATTATGATAACGCTTTAAGATTTATAAGAAGGAAGCATGAAGAATACGATTTAATCATTGTTGACTCAACAGATCCGTTCGGGCCATCTGAAGGTTATTTTACAAGAGAGTTCTATGGTATTTGCTACAATGCTTTAAGAGAAGATGGAATAATGGTTAACCAACAAGGAAGCCCATTCTATAAACATGATGCTGAGGCTATGCAAAGATGTCACAAGAGAATTGTTAACACATTCCCAATCAGTCGTGTTTACCAAGCTCATATTCCAACATACGCTGCTGGTTACTGGTTGTTCGGTTTTGCTAGTAAGAAGTATCACCCAGTAAAGGATTTAAATGTAGAACGTTGGAAAGAATTAGGATTAGAAACAAATTATTACACACCAAAGTTACATGTAGGTTCATTTTGTTTACCTGCATATTTGGAAAAGATGTTAAGGGAGGTAGAGTAATATGGAAAGAAATGTTGAAACATTTATTGGCTGCGATTCAAATTATGAAGATGCAAAAATAGTTTTATTTGGTGCTCCATTTGATTCAACAACAAGTTTTAGACCAGGTGCTAGATTTGGTTCTGCTGCAATGCGCCATGAAAGTTTCGGATTAGAAACATATAGCCCATACCAAGATAAGGATTTATTAGATTATAACGTTTTTGATAGCGGCGATTTAGAATTATCTTTTGGTTCAAGTGAAAAAGCACTAGAAGATATTGAGAAGCGTGCTGAAGAAATCTTAAATGATGGTAAGTTACCTCTACTTGTTGGTGGTGAACACTTAGTAACATTAGGGGCTGTTAGAGCAGCTGCTAAGAAATATCCAAATATGCATATCATTCATTTTGATGCTCATGCAGATTTAAGAGATGATTATCTTGGTGCTAAGTTAAGTCATGCATGTGTGTTAAGAAGAAGTTATGATATTTTAGGTGATGGAAGAATTCACCAATTCTGCATAAGAAGTGGAGATAGAGAAGAATTTGAATTTGCAAAAAAGCATACTTCTATGCATAAGTTCAGTTTCGATGGACTTGATGAACTTGTTGAGGAATACAAAAATAGTGATATCCCTGTATATTTCACAATTGACTTGGATTGTTTAGATCCATCAGTTTTCCCAGGAACAGGAACTCCAGAAGCTGGCGGTGTCAGCTTTATGGATTTATTAAACGCAATTAAGAAAGTATCTAAATTAAATATAATCGGTGCAGACGTTAACGAACTTGCTCCAATGCTTGATCAAAGCGGCGCTTCTACAGCAGTTGCTTGTAAGGTATTAAGAGAATTAATGTTAGCGTTATTAAAATAGGAGGATAAGAAATGGCTAGAGTATTAGTTATTGGCTGTGGTGGTGTTGCTTCTGTAGCAATTAGAAAATGTTGTCAAGTAGATGATGTATTTACTGAATTATGTATTGCAAGTAGAACAAAAGAAAAATGCGATGCATTAAAGAAAGCCTTAGAAGGAAAAACTAAGACAAATATTACAACTGCTAAGGTTGATGCAGATAAAGTAGAAGAAGTAATTGCTCTAATTAAATCATATAAACCAGATCTTGTTATGAACATAGCTCTTCCTTATCAAGATTTAGTAATTATGGATGCTTGTCTTGCTTGCGGTGTCAACTATATGGATACTGCAAACTATGAACCAGAAGATACTGATGATCCTGCTTGGAGAAAGATTTACGAAAAGCGTTGTAAAGAAGCAGGTTTTTCTGCATACTTTGATTATTCATGGCAATGGGCTTATCGTGAGAAATTCGAGAAGGCTGGTTTAACAGCTTTACTTGGTTGTGGATTTGACCCAGGGGTTACACAAGCTTATTGTGCATATGCTAAAAAGCATGAATTTGATGAAATAGATAATATTGATATTCTTGATTGCAATGGTGGTGATCATGGTTATGCTTTTGCTACAAACTTTAACCCAGAAGTTAATTTACGTGAAGTATCTGCTCCTGGTAGCTATTGGGAAAATGGCCACTGGGTAGAAATTCCAGCTATGAGCATTAAGAGAGAATATAATTTTGATAAAGTTGGTATGAAAGATATGTATCTTTTACACCATGAAGAAATTGAATCTCTTGCTTTAAATATTCCAGAAGTTAAGAGAATTAGATTCTTTATGACATTTGGACAAAGCTATTTAACTCATATGAAGTGCTTAGAGAATGTAGGTATGTTATCTACAACTCCTGTTATGTTTGAAGGACAAGAAATTGTTCCAATCAAGTTCTTAAAAGCATTACTTCCAGACCCAGCTTCACTTGGTCCAAGAACACACGGTAAGACAAATATAGGATGTATCTTTAGCGGTAAGAAAGATGGCAAGGAAAAGACATACTATATCTACAATGTATGTGATCACCAAGAATGCTATAAGGAAGTTGAAAGCCAAGCTATTAGCTACACAACGGGTGTGCCTGCAATGTGTGGAGCATTAATGCTAGTAACAGGCAAGTGGACAACAAAGGGTGTTCATACAGTAGAGGAGTTCGACCCAGATCCATTCCTAGATGCTTTAGATAAATATGGTCTTCCAAGAAGCGAATCTCATAACCCAGTACTTGTAGATTAATATGCCAAAGCCATTTAGTAATATGACAATAAGCATGCTAGATGCATTCAAAAAGTTACATACTCCATGTTATGTAATTGATGAGAATGCCATAGAGGCAAATTGCAAAAAATTGCAATCTGTAATCGAAAAAACAGGTTGCAAGATACTGCTTGCACAAAAAGCTTTTTCGAATTTTACTTATTACCCACTAATTTCTAAATATCTATCTGGAACAGAAGCTAGTGGTTTATTTGAAGCAAGACTTGGAAGGGAAGAAATGCCAAACAAAGAAGTTCATGTTTTTTGTGGTGCATATAAAGAAGAAGATTTTGATGAATTATTAGAATATGCTGATCATATTGTTTTTAATTCAATTAATCAATTAAAGAAATTTGGGTTAAAGGCTAAAGAAGTAGGCATGAGTATTGGCCTTAGAATTAATCCTGAGTGTTCAACTCAAGATGGACATGAGATATATGACCCATGTGCTAAAGGTAGTAGACTTGGGGTTACAAAAGAAGTCTTTGATAAAGAGATGGATGAAAAGACTCTAGCTTTACTTGATGGCATACATTTCCATACATTATGTGAACAAAACTCTGATGCATTAGAAATTACATTTAAAGCTGTAGAAGAAAAGTTTTCTAGTGTACTAAAGAAAATGAAATGGATAAATATGGG
>DFIJ01000052.1:1336-6976 GCA_002372775.1 Christensenella sp. UBA3700 | reverse complement strand
TTTCATCTTTTCATATTCAGTCATATTTTTCCCTCATATTTCTATATTATCAATTTATTAAAGATATTAATATATGCATTTATATCTTCCTTAGATGCAAGGCCATCTGAAAAGGCTGTAGCACTACCAGCAGCAATAGCAAATTTTAATGCTTTTTGCATATCTTGTGAAGTTATATATGCATATATAAAGCCTGCAAGAAGTGAATCTCCTGCGCCAACCGTATTCTTGGCATCTCCTTTTGGAGCTGCAAGTTTACATACAGTTTCATTGTTTACAAGAATTGCTCCATCACTGCCAAGAGATACTATGACATTCTTTGCGCCTTTATCTAAAAGCTTCTTTGCATATACTTCTATATCTAAATCGCTATTTATAGTTACATTAAATAAACCTTCTAATTCCTCTTTATTAGGTTTGATCAAAAATGGGTTATATTTTAGCGATGTTAATAACATCTTACCTTCCGTATCAACCACGATTCTTGCTCCATTTTCACTTGCAACTCTTAATATATTTTCAAACTCATTATTACTAACACTTGCTGGAATCTTACCAGAGATTATTAAATAATCTTCTTTATTAAGAATCTTTAATTTCTCTACAAGTTTATTTATATCCTCATCATTAAGAATAGGACCCATTCCGTTTATGGCACTCTCCTCGCTAGATCGAATCTTCATATTTATTCTTGTTATTCCATCAACATCAACAAAGTCAGTTTCTATGTTCTTTTTCTTTAGTTCATCTTTTATAAACTCCCCAGAAAAACCACCAACAAAACCAAGTGCTTTAGACTTTATGCCTAGATTAGATAATACAATAGAAACATTTATACCCTTACCACCTGGCATAAATATTTCATTTTTAGTCCTATTAATAGCACCTATTTTTAAATTATCTACATCAACAACGTAATCAACTGCTGGAGAAAAAGTTAGAGTATATATCATTATTTCACCTCAACTACTGTAGATACATAGAAGTTCTTTGGTCTCTTATCTGTAATAATTGTTGCTTTATTCAAGTCTCCAAAAGATACACCTGAAACATTACCAAACTTAGATTGATCAGAAAGAACATATATTTTCTTACATCTATCGAATGCAGTTTGTTTAACAACAGCTTCTTCATAGTTAGGTGTTGTAAAACCTTGCTCAATAGATATTCCATTAGTTCCAAAGAATCCAATATCAAATGTGAATTTATTAATAATCTCTTTAGTAAATGCACCTATAAAACATTCAAGCTCAGACTTTAGCATTCCGCCTGTTACATAGACTGTATAATGCTTTGCTGTAAGAATATGTGCAATAGTAAGTGAATTAGTAACTACTGTTAAATTGCGTACGTTTATATAATCGCACATACACGCGGTCGTCGTGCCCGCGTCCATATATATTATTGAATCATTCTTAATTAAAGAAGCAGCGCATTGTGCTACTCTCTTTTTCTCTTCTAGATTCTTCATATATCTTGAATTAACACTAGCCTCAAGTGCAGATGTTTGTTCAAGAGCCTGTGCACCACCATGTACTCTTACTAGTTTCTTTTCCTTCTCAAGCTGTACTAAATCCGCTCTTATCGTAGATTCAGAAGATTGAGTTTCTCTCATAAGAACATGAAGTGAAACCTCACCTTGCTTATTCACAAGTTCAAGAATTTTCTGTAAACGCTTATTTTTTAGCATAATTCACCTTCCAAAGACAATTATATTAAAATAGCCTTTAATTTTCAACAAATTTCATTAAAAAACATTAAAGTGCATTTTTGTAATTACATAGTAATTAAAACTGAAAAATACGTTAATTGTAAATTTTTAGTATCTTTCGCGTATTTTGCAAATTTTTCCGCTCGGTGTCGATTTTACTATATATTTAGCACATACGGGCAAAATAAATAACTTGACATAGAAGATTTTAATAATTAAACTACTGACTTGAACTATAATTACGCATTATATATAAAGTATGCGCTGTTTGAATTTATATAGAAGGAAGAAAATATGTTATCTTTAGAGAAAATTTATCAAGCAAAAGAAGTTTTAAAAGACGTGGTTAGAAAGACACTAATCGTTAAAGCTCCTGGCATCACAAAGGATTGTGAATTATATCTAAAGCCAGAATGCTTACAAAACACAGGTTCATTTAAGTTACGTGGATCTGGTTATAGAATAGCAATGCTTTCAGATGAAGAAAAGAAACGTGGTGTTATTGCCTGCTCTGCTGGTAACCATGCTCAAGGCGTTGCTCTAGCTGCTCAAAAGGCTGGAATTAAAGCTGTAATTTGTCTACCAGATAGCGCTCCAATTTCAAAAGTTGAAGCTACTAAGTCATATGGTGCTGAAGTAGTTCTAGTACCAGGCGTATATGACGATGCTTATAGAAAGGCTATTGAACTTAGAGACACTAAGGGTTATACATTCGTTCACCCATTTGATGACGAAGATGTAATCGCTGGTCAAGGCACTATTGCCTTAGAAATTTTAGAAGAGCTTGATGATATCGATGCTATTATCGTTCCAATCGGTGGTGGCGGTCTAATCGCAGGTATCGCATATGCAGTAAAGAAATTAAGACCTTCAATCAAGGTTTATGGTGTACAAGCTGCAGGAGCTCCAAGTATGTATAACTCAGTTAAGGCAGGAAAGATCAGTTCTTTGGATTCAGTATCTACAATTGCTGATGGTATCGCTGTTAAGACTCCAGGAAATAATACATTTGACTTAATCAGTAAGTATGTTGACGATATCGCTGTAGTTACAGAAGATGAAATCGCAGCTGCTATCTTAGCATTAATCGAAAAGCAAAAAATGGTTGCAGAAGGTGCTGGTGCTGTATCAGTTGCTGCTGCAATGTTTAATAAATTCCCTATCAAGGGAAAGAAAGTCGTATCTGTTGTATCAGGTGGTAATATCGACGTTTCAATCTTAAGCAGAGTAATCGAAAGAGGTCTTCAAAAGTCTGGTAGAAAGACAAGCCTACTAATCGAACTTGTAGATAAGCCAGGACAACTTGAAGAAGTTGCAAGAATTATCGCAAGACAAGGTGGCAATGTTACATCAGTTCACCATGAAAGATCTTCAGAAACTGCAAGTATTAACGGATGTTACTTACGTATTTCTGTAGAAACAAGAAACTACGAACACGTACAACAAATCGTAAACGCCCTAAAGAAAGAAGGGTTCACAATTAAGCAATAATAGGAGAAAAGAAATATGAAAGAAGTAATTTACACAAAGAATGCACCAGATGCTATCGGACCTTATTCACAAGCAATTACTGTTGGAAATTTAGTTTTCACATCTGGACAAATCGCAATCAACCCTGCTTCTGGAAATGTTGAAGCAAAAACAATTGAAGAACAAACTGAGCAAGTATGTAAGAATTTATCTAATATTCTCGCTGCTGCTGGAACATCGCTCAATAACGCAGTAAAAACTGTATGTTTCTTACAAAATATGAGTGACTTCGCAGCTTTCAACGGAATATATGGAAAATATTTCACATCAAAGCCAGCACGTTCATGTGTTGCTGTTCGTGAATTACCAAAAGGTGTTCTAGTTGAAGTCGAAGTTATAGCTGAAAAATAACAATAACGACAAAACTAGGAGATAAAAAATAATGATGGATTTTAATAAATATAACGTTGGTTACTATATGCCACCTAAGGTCACATATGACTGGGTAAAAAAGGACCACATAGAAAAGGCACCACAATGGTGTTCAGTAGATTTGAGAGACGGTAACCAAGCTTTGGTTATCCCAATGAGTTTGGAAGAAAAGATGGAATTCTACAAAATGTTGTTAAAAGTAGGATTCAAAGAAATCGAAGTTGGCTTCCCTGCTGCTTCAGAAACAGAATTCACATTCTTGCGTACACTTATTGACAACAAGATGATTCCAGATGATGTTTCTGTTCAAGTTCTAACTCAATGTCGTGAACACATTATTAGACGTACTTTTGATGCTTGTAAAGGTGCACCAAGTGCAATCATTCACTTCTACAATTCTGTAAGTGTTGCACAAAGAGAACAAGTATTTAGAAAATCTAAGGAAGAAATTAAGAAAATCGCAGTTGATGGAGCTAAACTTGTAAAACAATTAGCATCTGAATACGAAGGCAACTTCAGATTCGAATATTCACCAGAAAGCTTTACTGGTACAGAACCTGAATATGCACTTGAGGTATGTAATGCAGTTCTAGATGTTTTGGAGCCAGGTCCAGATAACAACGTAATTATCAACTTACCAGTAACAGTAGAAATGAGCTCACCTCACGTTGTTGCTTCTCAAGTTGAATACATGCATAAGAACTTAAAGTATCGTGAATATGTAACAATTTCTCTACACCCACATAACGACAGAGGAACTGGCGTTGCTGATGCCGAACTTGGCGTTTTAGCTGGTGCAGATAGAGTTGAAGGCACATTATTTGGTAACGGAGAAAGAACTGGTAACGTAGATATCGTTACACTTGCTATGAATATGTATTCTCATGGCGTAGATCCAAAGTTAGATTTCTCAAATATGCCAAGCCTTGTTTCTACATATGAAAACTGCACAAGAATGCACGTTCATGAACGTTCTCCATATGCAGGATCACTTGTATTTGCTGCATTCTCTGGTTCACACCAAGATGCCATTGCAAAGGGTATGCACTATAGAAAGGAAAGAGGTTTATATCAATGGAATGTTCCATATATTCCTATTGATCCAACAGATATCAGTAGAACTTATGATGCTGACGTTATCCGTGTTAATTCACAAAGTGGTAAAGGTGGCATAGGTTACTTACTAGAACAATCTTATGGATTTATCTTACCTCCACAAATGAGAGAACATTTAAGTTATCTATGTAAGAGTATCTCTGACCATGAACATAAGGAATTAAAAGTTTCTGAAGTATTCGAAATCTTCAAGAACGCATACTTCGATAAGCATGATCCAATCAGCGTCGAAGATACACACTTCCACCAAAAGGACGATGGCGTAAATGCAGATATTACTTATGTAAATAAGTCAAACGATATCAAGAGAAAGTTAAATGTTGACGGTAATGGTTCTCTAGACGTTATTTCTAATGGTCTAAAGCAATTTACAGGTAAGACATATAAACTAAAAGTTTATACAGAACACAGCATGCAAAACAGTGGTTCAGGTTCATCAGCTGTTGCTTACATCGGACTTGAATGGCCAGATGGACATATGAGCTGGGGCGCTGGTATGAATACAGATATTATTAGAGCTTCTGCTGAAGCTTTATTAAGCGCATTCAACAATAAATAGGAGATTGACTTATGGGAATGACAATGACTCAAAAAATCTTAGCAGCCCATGCAGGATTAGATAAAGTTGAAGCTGGACAATTAATCAACGCTAAGTTAGATATTGTTCTTGGTAACGACATCACTACACCAGTTGCTGTTAATGAATTTAGAAAAGCCGGATTCGATAAGGTTTTCGATAAAGACAAAGTTGCTATCGTTCTAGATCACTTTGTTCCAAATAAAGATATTAAGGCAGCACAACAATCTAAGACTTGTAGAGAGTTTGCTTGCGAACACTGCGTTAGCCACTTCTATGATGTTGGCAAAATGGGTATTGAACATGCTTTACTTCCAGAACAAGGCGTAGTTAC
>DFIJ01000052.1:0-1232 GCA_002372775.1 Christensenella sp. UBA3700 | reverse complement strand
GCTTTCTCAACAGGCGTTGGTTCAACAGATATGGCTGCTGGTATGGCAACAGGTATGGCTTGGTTCAAAGTTCCAAGCGCTATTAAGTTCAACTTAACAGGAAAACTTAAGTCAAATTGCTCAGGAAAGGATGTTATCCTTTACATCATCGGAAAGATTGGTGTTGATGGCGCTTTATATCGTTCAATGGAATTCACAGGTGAAGGCGTTAAGACATTATCTATGGATGATAGATTATGTATCTGTAACATGGCTATTGAAGCTGGTGCTAAGAATGGCATCTTCCCTGTTGATGAAGTTACTATGAAATATATGGAAGGAAGAACAGAAAGAAAGCCTGTTATCTTCACAGCTGATGAAGATGCAAAATACGATGAAGTTTATGATATTGATTTATCTACACTTGTTCCAATCGTTGCTTGCCCACATCTTCCAGAAAACACAAAGCCTGCTTCAGAATTAACAGATATCAAGATTGACCAAGTAGTTATCGGTAGCTGCACAAATGGTCGTATCGAAGATATGGAAGCTGCTTACAAGGTATTAAATGGTAAGCATATTGCAGAAGGAATTAGATGTATTATCATTCCTGCTACAATGCAAATTTATAAAGAATGTATCAATAGAGGTTACATCACTGCTTTCATCGATGCTGGTGCTGTTGTATCTACTCCAACATGTGGACCATGTCTTGGTGGATATATGGGTATCTTAGCAGAAGGCGAAAGATGTATCGCTACAACAAATAGAAACTTCGTTGGCCGTATGGGTCACGTAAAGAGCGAAGTATATCTAGCAAGTCCAATTACAGCTGCAACATCAGCATTAACTGGATATATCACTTCACCAAAGGAGGCTTAGTATGAATACAGAAGGAAAAGTTTTTAAATACCCAGATAACGTTGATACAGACGTAATCATCCCTGCAAGATACTTAAATACTCCAAATGCTCAAGAGCTTGCTCTTCACTGCATGGAAGATATTGATACAGAATTCGTTAAGAAGGTACAACCTGGTGACGTTATGGTTGCTGGTTGGAACTTTGGATGTGGATCATCAAGAGAACATGCTCCACTTGTAATTAAGACTTGCAAAACTGGCTGCGTAATCGCAAAGAGCTTTGCTCGTATTTTCTATAGAAATGCAATCAACATCGGACTTCCAATCGTTGAATGTGAACAAGCTGCTGAAGAAATTCAAGCTGGTGATGATGTTTCTGTAGATTTTGATA
>DFIJ01000040.1 GCA_002372775.1 Christensenella sp. UBA3700 | reverse complement strand
TTTATTAGAGTAAATGCTTCTTCTCCAGTGATAATTTTGTTATCAATAAGTTTAATTATAATTTGACGAGATGTTAACATAATTCTTTTATTTTGTTAAATAAATCTTTTGCAGAACCATCATTATGAATAATCAAATCATATTTATTTGAATTTAATAGTTCTTCCATCTCTCTTTCAGAAGCATGTTGTCCAAATTCACAACCAGGTCTATCAACATAAATTACAAATCCATCTACATCTTTAACAGCATTATATTCTGCTTTAAATCTCAAATCAGAAATAATAGTTGGTCCATTTGCATGTTTAAGGGTAGAATTGATTCATACATTTCTTCCAAAGAATGTATGCATTACGTTCGTCCCAAAGTACTGCATTAATTGTCTTACTGTTAGATTGGATTGGGTTAATGATGAATCCAAATTTTTAACAAGTTTATTAAATTTAGAATCGGATAAAACATCTGATTCTTCATTAAATGCACTTAATGAATAATCTAATGTAGGAATGTTTATAACACAATCTTCTTTGAAATGACGATTGTTAAATTTTGATACGGGTACATTTAATAGAACTGCGAGCATTCTCTTTAGTGGATCTGCAAATGCAAGTCTCTTATATTTTGGAGAAACCCATTTTCTGAAATTCTTATAAATCCAGTATTGCCTAAGCATTTTTGGAACACTTAAGCAATACTGAAGCATGGACGTAATTGAATCTTTTCCTGCATTCTTACATCCAGATACTGCAATGAGACTATGAGAGCGTAACTTTTCTTTCATTTGGCAACCAACGATAGTTAGCATTCTGGAAGTTATCTTTATACATTTTTTGCAACCACTCTTGAGTTAATTTAAGTCCAATTTGTTTAGATAGTGCAATATCTTCTATTGTATATGTATCCGTCTGATCATCTGCATATTTTGCACCATAAGCAAAATCATCATATACATAATATCTATTTAATCCAAGAGTTTCGATTAACTGTTTAGTTGCAACAAGGTTTTTGGAATATTCATATCAACCTCTTCTCGTATAAAGGATCAATCTAAAAGTTAACTTATATTTTGCAATATCATAGGCAGATAATGTTTTAATTGCAAGTTGAACAACTGCAGCATCATCTGAATTAAGCATATCAATAATAGAACAAAGTTCATCAAAAGTTGGTTCAGGGCACATAGAACAAATTTGTTTATCTAAATTAACATCAGTAATATATTCGAGTGTATATTCACCTTCTGCATATTTTGCTAGTCAAACAGAGTCCTTTGCATAACTAGCTAATCTACCTACATGTATTACCTTAACGTTTTTAAATGTTTTATATGCACAAACGCTATTAATGAATACATCTAATCTACCACTGAATCATTGATCCCATTCATCTTTATTTATAATATAAACTCCATTATCATCTTCCAGTACAACATGTTCCGCATCTGGAGTTTTATAATCTTTCTTTCCTGAAACTACAATATAATCTGCTTTAGTTGTTTTAATACAACGTTTATTATCCGTCAATCCTAACTTAAAACGAGGAAAACCAGAACCTGGGTCGAAAAACAACTTAGATTCTGGTTTTACTGTTGTTACTTCAAAGTTAGAACTAATGTCTGATAATTTTTGTCTTGGATAACAATATCCATTTGTAATAAATTCATACCAATAACGTCTATTCTCAAATACATTTAATTGAGTGTTATTGATATTATTATAATATAAACTGTTATAACAAAAATGATAGCAGATTTTATCAGTGTCTTTTCAGTACATTATCCAATAATTCTTTGACGAAGTTGATTATTAAGCATCCACTTATTAGTTCTATTCTTGTATTTTGTACAAAGAGTTTTAATAATATTGAATACTATATCTTCACTAAACAGCATCTTAGGAGCATTAAGAATCTCCAAAAGTCTATTATATACTAAATCACTATTACTTCCCTTCTGTTCAAAATAGAACATGGAATAATTAAGCAATCTTGTCTGAAGAATTGCTGCAACAGCTGGTTTATAATTTCCTTGATTATCATAAACTGCGTTTTCAATCTTGGGTTGAATTGTATCCCACTTTCCTGTAAGCATGTCCTTTGGACTAATTAATTGGTCCAATTTATTTGCAATAAAAGTAGTAAATAAAGATCCAACAACATTATCAGGATCATTAAAACAACCCTTACTAATGTTAAGAATCATAGCAAGAGAATCAGGTTTCTGCCAATCATCAATACCAGAGATTGCATTTGCAAACATAGTATAACTACGAGGATTAATCGTAGCTAACTGTTTTTCATTTTCAAATAGTTCTGAACTATAAGAAATACCAAAGTTAATTGCTCTAGTATCAAGTTCTACATTTTCTGCCCATTGAGACCAAGAATCAATACTGAACTTGACCGGGAAGTTGATAAATCTGGACTTCTGTGCTGGATCAAGTGAAGATACGGCGTACTGTCCTGAATCTGGATTAGTACTTAGTACAATAGTGGTATTCTTTGGTAGATTCCAAGAAATATAGCGACCATCCTGAATAAGTTGCATAGTTGACTGCATGAACAAACTATTTGCTCTAGTGTAATCATCCAATATAAGTAGCCAACCATCTTTTCCTTCTCCGTCAGAATTGGGTAACCATTCTGGAGCAGCATAGGACATTCGAGATTCATTAGTGAAAACTTTTTCATCACAGAATTTATGAACCAAATCTGCAGGAACCCATTCACCATCATTAGTCTTATATTCCTTAATTGGAAATCCGGTTAAGTCGCTAACTTCTTCCAATTCAGCAAGATTTAGACGAATACAACCATAATTCAATTCGTCGCATATTTGCATTAGAATTGAAGTTTTACCCAGTCCAGCCTCACCTTCAATTCCAATTGCAATAGGTCTGTCACCCTTTTCAATTAATCGTTTATTATTTTTAATTAGATATTTACAAATGTCTCTAAATTCGTCTAATGTTAAAGTATTTTCCATTTTAATTATTTATTTTGTTTAGGTATGTATAAAGTTTTACCAGGATATGTTTGATGAGATCCGTCTGATGTAATAACCCAAATACTTTCTCCACGTATATTCAAATTTACATCAGCATAACCATCAGTAAAGAAGATGACTGTATTAAAGTCCTTCTTGTGATCATTATACCACGAAACGGCTTCATTGAATACAGTTCCTCCGCGTCCAGTACATTTACCATCCCATTTACCATTGTATTTATATATTCGTCCAATAGCAGCATCATTTTCTACGATGGTAACTTCAGCACCTGCCTTCCACACATGATAAATTTCACTAAAGAAATCCTTAAGTTCACTATCACTTACAGAACCAGATGTATCAACTATTATACAAATACTACTCTTTCTTTTATGCTTCAGTCCAGAAGCATCTGGGAATCTAATTGACTCTTTTTTACGAGTCTTCTTAAGTTCAATATCGATAACGGTTCCAATCATTCGTCTAAAATAAGACTTCCAATTAAAGAATCGTTCTTTAGGTTTAAACAATTCATCAATATAACTTTGCAAACAACCAGGAATTTTACCATTCATTTTCTGAACTTGTTCAGCTGCCTGTTTTGCTACATGATCAATCTGATTATTGATTAATTGTTTTTCAGCATCACTGACATCTTGAAAATCACCCCAATCGTGATTATTGATGTCATCATCATCCTTTTCTTCTGGAATATTTTCATAATACCACTTAGTTCCAAGCATAGGAGGTACACCGTACTTGTCTGCTGTGACAGCATCTATAGGTAGGTCCTCTAGGTATGAATTTACTTCGATGTCTTGGCAAATATTGCGATGTTTTGCATTGGGAAAGTCTTTATTCATCCATAAATGCTTGAAGACCAAATGCAACACTTCATGTTCTAATATTGCCAGTTCTGTTGCATCACTAAGTGTATTCCAGAAAGTAGGGTTAATTGCTAGTTCAACGTTAATTCCTTTTCGTCTAACACAGGCTGTAGGAATACTATCGTCGAAATATTTATTCAAAGATAAAAGAAACAAGCCATAGAAAGGCTCTTTAATGAGTAACTTTCGTATGGCTTGTGGTATTGTTAGTGCCATTATTCTTCTTTTTTAGGCCAATAATAGGTATATGCTTTGTCCCAAGCATCTTCTTCTGTTATTGGTACATAATTATGTTTATCATCTATACAATCTTCACAATAAGGAGAAATCCAACCAGCACTTACATATTGTGCGGGTTTTCCACAATAAATACAAGTTTCAAATGAAAGCCTTTCATATTTTGGTATAATCGTATGAAGTATTTCATCTGTTGACCAAGCATCGTACCATCTTAATCCTCCAAATTTCTCTTTTATTTGAACAATTCTATATGACTTTAATGCTTTTCTTCCACCTGTTTTAAGTAAAGATTGTTTTATTTCTTTACA
>DFIJ01000005.1 GCA_002372775.1 Christensenella sp. UBA3700 | reverse complement strand
AAAGTCCTGTGCCTTACCGCTTGGCGACAGGCCTATAGAGGGAGCAATAGGCTCCCGATTAGCTAATCAACGCGGCGGCTGGTCTGCGGGGATTTGGATTAGTTAAATCTTCCTTAACCAGCGCCCGCCGCGCTTAGAATATGAATCTATCAAAGATATCCCAGAATGAACCAAAGTCATCATCAACATCCTTATCTTTGATAGTAGTTTTAAAACTACCATATTCTTTTACAAAATCATTAAGTGCTTTATTAGCTGCTTTTGTAGCTTCATTAGCTTTCTTAATCAATTCTGTAACTTCTTTTGCTTTCTGAGCACGATCAGTTTTAGCTTTAGTAGCTTCTATTTCAGCTTTGACAAGAGTATCCTTGTCATCATAGAGTTTCTTTGTGATTTCACTGTAAAATTTCATTGTTTTCTCCTTCTGCCTATATCTCACATCTTAGGCATTTTCTTATTTTTAATGAGAAGGGTTGCATCGAAGATTTCTAGGTAGTCTTACAACGGATTGGTTACCGACGCCTATGACGTGTCTCTCGTCCGTGTCCCATTTTATTATCTTTACTCATTTGTTTAATAAACTAGGATACATCTGCAGCTGCCTAGACTCAATTAACCCATGAGCAAGGGAAGGAATTTTAGCTACGGACCTTACCGCCGCGTGCTTACCTTATGTCGCAGGACAAGTTCTCACGATCTTGTAACGCTTATATCCCTTTAGGGTAAATATAAGTATACCCATACTTTTGGCATAACGGTAAGAGTACTAACTCACCGTGGCTTTGTCAGCCAAAAGTGCCATAACGGATTTGAACCGTCACCCTCAGCTTGGAAGGCTGATACGCTACCATTACACCAATGGCACAATATTAAATTGGGGCGACAGGATTTGAACCCGCGACCTCTTGATCCCAAATCAAGCGTTCTAGCCAAACTGAACTACGCCCCAAAACAATAAAATGGCTTATCCCTTTTCGTTATACCATTTAAACCTACGGCCGGATCGACTTTATGGGAATAGGTTTATGGAGTAGAGCGGAGTCGAACCGCTGTCCGAAACTAATACTTAATTAATTTCTTTACGTCGTTATATGTAAAGATATAAAAAACAACAAAAAAGGAGTAAAAAACCAGTTGTTTTTGAACCTCAATACTTACCACTGGAATCTCAGTATTTTTTGGTGCTTGAATTAATCAAGCAGCTAAAGCATAATTAGCGTTTATATTTAAGTTGATTATAACGTAATCACTCGGACGAAAATTAATTTTTCTTAACCTCATCGATACCCTTTACTACCCCAAAACAAGACATATTTATTTTAACCCTTGTAGAACTCTTGCAGAATCAATATAAATTTTTATTGCTGTATATGTCTTATATAAATATTATATCATAAATTTTTTAAAAAATCAAAATTACATATTTTCTCAGTATAAACCACCAGTTTCCTCTTTTTTAATAACAACTTGCTCATATTCAGTAATACTACTTCTATCATAGTCATAATTAGGTGAAAAGTAGAAATCATGACTATCGTCATAAGAAAATACACCAAAGGTATGATGATTTCTTATAGGAGCATAGGAGTTATTTTCATCTGGAACTAAATCCTAGTTTATTGCTAAAAGCTAGGCTTGAGTAGTAGGAATAATAACAGGAAAATTTGGATTAGAAGTTCTATATGAAGTTGACATTTTTTATTTTCTCCTTTCACAAGCTACAAGCAGGAAGTCTAGGAATCGAACCCAGATCTTTGGGTTTGGAGGCCATTATGTTACCGTTACACCAACTTCCCATACGCCGAGGGTAGGATTCGAACCTACGGACCCTCTCGGGTCTCCGGATTTCAAGGCCGGCGCACTAGACCAGACTATGCGACCTCGGCAAACGCAGCCAGCAGGACTCGAACCTGCACACGATTGCTCGCCTAGCAGTTTAGTAGACTGCCCTCTTGCCAATTTGAGTATGACTGCATACACTAGACAGGGTATTATGTTTTAATGTTAAAGGACATCAAACTAATAAAACAACCTTCGATGAATTATCATCCAATCTTCATATAAATAATTTACTTGTATTAAATTGCAGCTTACCTGTCTATTGTTTTATTTTAAATTAATTAATTTTCAGGAATATATGTTTCTCCTGTAATGATTTCATATTCTTCAGGAGTAATTCCAGTTCTTTTACCTACAACATTATAAAGTTTCTGCTTTGACCAAAGACCTTCTTCATAATATCTTTTAAATTTTTCAAAATTTTTGCTCATTATTTATTATTCCTCCATATCTATATCTAACATTGTTGCTAAATAATCAATATTTGAAAAAATTAATTTTTCTGGGGAAATATATTGTAAAATAATTTTATTACATTTTTCTTCTTCTATACAATCTATTACAGTATAATCTATTGGAGATTCCTAAGTAAGAGTATCACTCATATTTTTATCTAACTAAAGAGTAAAAGAAACTTTTTCTTTTTTAGGGAAAAGTGTTTGTAAGTCTCTAAAAGAAATAGAATCTTTTGAAATCTAACAAGTTACTCTACTGAGATCATAATCCCAAGTTCTATTAATCAAATCAAAAGTATTATCCTAATAAATAAAATGACCCATGTTTTTATTTGCCTTTCTTTATTTTTATAACTTATAGTTACAAAATAGCCCGCCGGAGAGTCGAACTCCAGATTCCAGTTTTAGAGACTGGCGTCTTCACCGCTTGACCACCGGGCCTTAGTTGATATACCTCTCTACTAGCCAATAAGATATACCTATATAGTTTTAAGTCTAGAGCTAGCCTGGACTAATGGATACAGGTGGGACTTGAACCCACGACATTCGGTTTGCAGGACCGACGTTCTCCCAACTGAACTACTGACCCATAAATCACTGATTAACCTGGCTCAGTGATTGAAGTCTTTTTAGATCCCAAACAATAAGTAAGGGATAATACTAGAGGTTGGAATCGAACCAACGGCAACCACTTTATAAGAATGGCCCCATCACCACTTGGGTACTCTAGTAAATATTTAACAAGACACAGTATTTAAAGGAATCGAACCTTTTAAAAAATTTTTGCAGAATTTTTTTTAACCATAAATAATAAATAAATTGCTGTATGTGTCTTTATTATCAAAGAAAGGAGGTAAGAAAAACAAAACGGATTAAAGAATCCGAGTACCCGAAGAGGGAGTCGAACCCTCACGTCCTAAGACCTTGGTCCTTAGCCAAGTGACTATTCCATTCGTCTATTCGGGTATGGTTGCATCGTACGACTTCCACGTAACCTCTGTCGGCCAATGACAGTGTGCTAACTTGATTAGCTACTTCAAGAGTAGTTCTCTAAGGTAACTTTAAATCCTCACACAAGTTCGCGACCTCGTTATGATTCTTTATTGTTAGCAATAAGAACTTTACACCATGGATGCAGTGCGGGTAGAGGGACTTGAACCCTCACGTCATCAAAGACTCGGGATTTTCTTCACCACTCTATGTCACCATAGCCATCTTAATGATGTTGTGGTCTGGACTATGTTTTTACCATATCATTTCTGACTTAGGTAGATGGTCTATAGTCTCTACACATTTATAAATAATTAGCTGTTCGGCTCATGGGAACACCCAAATTTTCACATTTAATACCCGCCACCGCCTGGGTAACTAATTATTTAATTTAGCTCGGCGTTCTCTTAGCTATTCGCCGAATTAGCCATCTCCACTTATATCGTTTCCGATATAAGGCTCTCTTTTAATGTCTGCTAAGACGAAAGTCCCGTGCGTCTGCCTATTCCGCCATACCCGCATATTTTCTTTTTTACTATGATGCCTTTATTAATTAACCGTTATAACAGTAAAAAAGAATAGTTTTTTAAGG
>DFIJ01000084.1 GCA_002372775.1 Christensenella sp. UBA3700 | reverse complement strand
GGTTCTTGTGCAGAACAATGTCCAGTATCAGCTATCACAGAAGGCGATGACAAGTATGTAATCGATGCAGATTCTTGCTTATCTTGCGGTTCTTGTGCAGCTCAATGCCCAGTTTCAGCAATTTCTGAGGGCTAAAAACATTCCATTAAATATGGATTTTATCTCCGGTATCCTAGATATCGGAGATTTTTTTATTTTTTAATAATATTTTCATATTTAGTTAGTAATATAATATTTATATAGGATTATTATGATTACCAGATATTACAATGCAAAGATTCTTTATAATAACGAAATTGTAGAGGGCGATTTTGTCGTTTACAATAATCTTATTGCAAGCATTGGTGCTCCAGTTATGGGATTAATGCCAGATAAAGAAGTTGATGTTAAAGGCAATCTAATTCTTCCTACATTTAAAAATGGTCATACACATTCTCCAAGAATCGTTTTAAGATCTCTATCTAAAGAAAGTATTGATTTAGGATATTATCAAAATGTTGAGCGTGTTTTAAATGATGACGCTATATATTGGCTTACTAAATTAGCAATACTAGAGTATCTAAAGAATGGTATTGGTACAGTTTCAGATATGTACAATAAACTAGATCCTATTATGGCAGCTTCTAATGAAAGTGGTATTAGAAATATTCTAATGCACATGATTAATAATGACTTTGCTAAAGGAAAGGAAATAGTTTCTGTATATGAACATGGTTTAGAGACGTATAATAGTGGTAATTGTAAATATAGAATTGGACTACACTCAGAGGGCGCTGCTGATTATACATTACTAAAAGAGATCAGCGCTTTATCTAAGATTGATGGTCAGCCGGTATTCGCCCATTTGTCTGAATCTAAGGTGGAAGTTCAAAAATGTATTGAAAAGTATGGAAAGACTCAAGTAGCACTGTTTAGAGATTTAGGATTATTTAATAGCGGTGGCACTGTATTCCATATGGTTGAACCAACAGAAGAAGATATTCAAATTTTATCTGACATGAGTGTTAATGTTATTTCTTGTCCATCAGCTAATGCAGGGTCTGGTAATGGAATATGTCCAATTAATAGATTAAGAGCAAAAGGTGTTGTTGTAGGACTAGGAACTGATGGTCCAATAGCAAACTATTCTTATGATATGTTTAATGAAATGAGAATGGCATATAATCTTCAAAAGATAAAATATGGAGACAAGCATGCTATATCTAATATAGAAGTTTTAAATATGGCAACAGTAGATGGGGCAAAAGCTCTTGGCGAAAAGATATATCCAGGATTAGGTGTAAATAGTCTTGCTGATTTTATTATTGTAGATATAAAGAATATAGAAAGAATTCCAGGTAAAAACCTTTTAGAAAACGTCTTAATGTGCGCAAACGGCTCAAATGTTTTGACAACTGTAGTCAATGGTAAGGTATTATATGATAGTGGTAACTATTATATAGGAGAAGATGTTGACAAGATTTACAGTATGTGTGAAATGCTTGTTAGTGACATTCTAAAAAGACTTTAATGATTTTTAATTCAACAAATAATAAGAGTAAATGGTTAGCCTTTGGGTTAATTGCGTTGACTATTCTAGTAATAGTTGGTATAGTGCTAGTAGTTTACTTCGTAAATAAGAATTCTCAACCTATCAACTATAAACAAATTGAAATCAATAAAGAAGCAGTTGGCGATGGTTATTCATTTAAGGTAGATGATATATCTTTTAGCGATAGCGATGAGGATGAATATGCGATACTTAGTGTTGAATTATCTTTTAGCGCTAGTAAGAAATTAAAATTTGATAGCGATTCAATAATAGTAGATCATTCAACATTGTTAAAAAGTAATATGCCAGGCAAAATGGCAAGCGGTGAGAGTGTAAAGGCTACACTTTCATATAAAGTGAAAAAAGGACAAGAGTTATTCTTAAGATATGATACATATAAAGTTGCTTTAGGAATGACTATATAAAGGAGTAAAAATGTTACAAGTTACAGACGTAATGCTTCAATTTGGTGGAAGAAAGTTGTTTGAAGATGTAAATCTTAAGTTTACAGAAGGCAACTGCTATGGAATTATTGGAGCTAATGGTGCAGGAAAATCTACTTTCTTAAAAATATTATCTGGTGCTTTAGAGCCAACAAAAGGTAGTGTTACAAAAGGAAAGACAGAAAGACTTAGCGTATTAAACCAAAACCAAAATGCATTTGATGATTGCACAGTTATGAGAACGGTTCTTCTAGGACACAAGAAGCTTGTTGAAATCATGGATGAGAAAGATGCTATCTATATGAAGGAAGATTTCTCAGATGCTGATGGTATTAGAGCTGGCGAACTTGAAAATGAATTTGCAGAACTAGGTGGTTGGGAAGCTGAAGCTAGTGCCGCTAGTTTATTAAATGAACTTGGATTTGGTGATGAATATCATGACAAATTAATGGGTGAGCTTGATGGTAAGCAAAAAGTTAAAGTACTTTTAGCACAAGCTCTATTCGGAAACCCAGATATCTTAATTCTAGACGAACCTACAAACAACCTTGATGCAAAAACAACAATGTGGCTTGAAAGATTCTTGATGGATTTTAAAAACATTCTTATTATCGTTTCACATAACCGTCACTTCTTAAACAAGGTATGTACTCATATCTGTGATGTAGATTATGGCAAGATTAATATGTATGTTGGTAACTATGATTTCTGGTATGAAACAAACCAATTATTAGCAAGACAAGCAAAGGAAGCTAATAAGAAAGCTGAAGTTAGAGCGAAAGAATTACAAGACTTCATTGCTAAGTTCTCAGCTAACGCTTCTAAAGCTAAGCAAGCTACAGCAAGAAAGAAGGAACTTGAAAAATTAAAGCTTGAAGATATTAAACCTTCAATGAGAAAGTATCCATATATTAACTTTGATTTCACTCAAGAATTAGGTAGAGAAATCTTAACAGTTGAAAATCTAACAAAGAAAGGATTCTTTGAAAATGTATCATTCACAGTTCAAAAGGATGAGAAGATTGCCTTTGTTGGTCCAAGATCAATTGATATATCTATGTTATTTGAAGTAATCATGGGAAATGAAGAAGCAGATTCGGGAACAGTTACTTGGGGAAAGACAGTTACTACAAGTTATGTACCACAAGACTTCGATAGTTTCTTTGATGGAGTTAATAAGAGTTTAGTTGAATGGCTAGATCAATATTCAAATGATCATACGGAAACATATCTAAGAGGATGGCTTGGAAGAATGTTGTTCTCTGGGGATGAAGCAAAGAAGAAAGCTTGTGTATTATCCGGTGGTGAAAAAGTTAGATGTATGATGGCAAGAGCAATGCTTATGGGTGGTAATTTCTTAGTTCTTGATGAACCAACAAACCACTTAGACTTGGAGGCTATTACATCTCTAAATAAGGGTATGATCAACTATAAGGGTTGTATTTTATTCACATCACATGACCAAGAGCTTGTTGAAACAGTTGCTAATAGAATTATTGAAATTGATAAAACTAAGACATTTGATAAGCTTACAACATATGATGAATACCTAGAAATGAAGTAATTTAAGATTAATTTAATGTTAGAAAGGAAAATTGCAACAATGTGTTGCAATTTTCTATTTTTTTATAAAAAATATGTTGACACTATAAAAAACGTAATATATACTAATCACGAAATTAATTAAATAGCTCATAATTTTCCCCCTTATCATATAATTTGAAGAGGAGTTGCTTAAAGTTTAGCGGCTCCCCTTCATTTTTTATAGCAAATATCGGACTTTTCAAGCATTTATTTTGTCACACTTGGTATGAAAAACTATATAAAATGCCATATAGAATGTGACAAAAACTGTCCCGTTTTGTCCATATTGTGAAATATTGTTGCAGTTTTAGAGTTTAAGCAAGAAACAATGTGATAAATGTAAAGATTGTGTATAGTGGCCTTAAAATGGGCAATTATTGACTTTTATCCCATATATTATATAATGATTATTGATGTCAATTACTTATAAGTAATTCACTTTAGGAGGAAACATGGGATTATTCAGTGGAATTAAAAAGCAATTAAGAAAAGTAATAGAATGGAAGGATCAAGATCCTAATGTAATCGTATATAGATATCCACTTGTTGACAGAGATGAGATTATGAGAAAGTCAGTTCTTGTAGTTAATCCTGGTCAAAAAGCTTTATTTGTTCAAGAAGGTAAAATTGCAGATGCATTTGGACCTGGAACATATGAACTTGAAGATATTAAGAATATTCCAATCTTAACAAAGTTATATAACTGGAAATATGCATGGGAAAGCCCATATAAGGGACAAATCTATTTTATTTCAACAAAGCAATTTGTTAATCAAAACTGGGGTACAACAAATCCGGTAATGATGAGAGACCAAGATTTTGGAATGGTTAGAGTTAGAGGATTTGGTACATATTCTTTCGCTGTTGGTGATCCAACAGAAGCAATGGAAGAATTATGCGGTGCTCAAGGTGTTATGACAGTTAAGAGTGTAGATGATTATTTCCGCAAGGTTATTACATCTACATTATCTAATGTAATTGCTGAATCGGAAGTTCCAGCATTAGATTTATCTATGCATTATGAAGAACTTGCTAATGCTGCAAGAAATAGATTAAAAGATGATTTTGCAAATATCGGTATTTCTCTAAAGGCATTATATATTGAAAATCTATCTTTACCAGAAGAAGTAGAGAAGATGATGGACAAGAGAACTCAAGTTGGTGTTATGGGCAACGGCGCTATGCAAGGTTATGCTCAAATGGAAAGCATTGCTGCTATGCGTGATGTTGCTAAGAACCAAAATGCTATGGGTGGTCTTGGAATGAATATTGCTACAGGCGTTACAGCTGCAAAGATGATGGGTGATGCTCTAAATGATGCTAAGGCTGGTAATACTGCTGCTCCTCAAAATCAAAAGGCTTGTCCAAAGTGCGGCGCTATGATTAAAGCAACAGCAAAGTTCTGCCCAGAATGCGGTGAAAAACTTGAAGTTAATACTGAAAGAGTTTGCCCAGCATGCGGAGCTAAAGTATCTAACAAGGCAAAATTCTGTCCAGAATGCGGAGCTAAAGTTTAATGCCTACAGATAAGTTTGTCGGAAAAGAAGAAGAGAAGGAAATAGTTGATGCAAATTTCTACAAATGTCAAAGTTGTGGAAGTATGTTTGCATTTGACCCCTCTATCCAAAAATTAAAATGTACACATTGCGGATCAACTAAAGATATCCCAATTCCATCTGTTGCGATGGAAAACAAATATGATTCTTCTACAGAAGAAGGTTATGCGCCATGGGGCGAAACAAAAGTTGTTAAGTGCAAAAGCTGCGGTGCTGAATTTGTATTGTACAAATTTGAAACAGCTGGCAGCTGTCCATTCTGTAAAGCGCCTAGTGTTGTAGATATTGATGACGTTCCTGGTCTTAAACCAAATGGTATTTTACCTTTTATGGTATCTGATAGCGAAGCTTATACAAGTTTTGTTACTTGGGTTAAGAAAAGAAAAATGGCCCCATTTGGCTTTAGAAA
This sequence comes from Christensenella sp. UBA3700, assembly GCA_002372775.1. Taxonomy (GTDB): domain Bacteria; phylum Bacillota; class Clostridia; order Christensenellales; family UBA3700; genus UBA3700. Next base: position 9,242 of record DFIJ01000084.1, on the reverse strand, counting down.
GAAAGTAAACAAAAAGGACATGAAAGGTGTATATGCTCCAGTGTTTACTTTTGATACAGATACACGTTCTCATTACAATATTAGATATGGTGTGAAACATACAAGAACTGTAGTTAAAGATGGTAAAACATTTACCGAAACTTATACAGTATGGTATACGGACTCTGGCTCATATTCCAAGTTCTATAATGATGTTCAAGTAGAAGCTAGCCGTTATATGACAGAAAAGAATCTAAACAAAACATTTGGATTCGATACAAATAATGCTTATATCTACAAGCCACAATTTATTGCAGGTTTTGAAGCAGAGAGATATTCAACTGGCCTTGATGATAGCTGGCTAATAGCAAAATCCATGATTGACGATAGCATTAAAAATGCTATATTAAGTAGATACAATTATGATGTTCTTGACTATATCAATGTAGATACTATATACTCATCTAAGACGTATAAGTACATTTTAGTCCCAATTTGGGTTGTGGCTTATACCTATAAGAAGAAAGCTTATAGTGTAATTATTAATGGTAGAAACAGTAGAGCTGATGGCACTTGTCCAACATCTCCAACAAAGGTAACTGCTCTTGTCCTTTTTTGTGCGGCTGTGATTGGATTAATTGTCTGGGCGATACTAAAATCTCAAGGAATCTGTTAGGAGGTAACAAAAATGCAAGAGATTACAAAAGATATGTTAATCGGTGATGCCATCAATATTGGCAATCAAGAAGCTATATGTAAAACATTACTAGAAATCGGTATGCATTGCTTTGGTTGTGCTATCGCAAGAGGCGAAACAATCGAAGACGCTGCTGCAGTTCATGGAGTAAATGTTGATGAATTAGTTGCTAAATTAAACGAAGCAGCTAGAAGCTAAATTGAGATAATTTATATTGATTAAAGACAAGTCCACAAGACTTGTCTTTTTTTTTATATTTTTTTGTGGATTATAAAAATTTACAATTTAACGTAAAGAAAGTGTAAAGAATTGTTTTTAAAGCGAACAAAAATATGGTATATATTAATAATGTGTGGTTAAAAGCGCACAAAAACAAGAAAAAGGGAAAAGAAGAAAGATGGCAAACAAAGGTTATTTAAAAAGTGGAGCTTTAGCTCTAGTTTTAGTTCTAGCATTAGTTATGATGCTAGGTTTCGTAGTAAGTATGTCTATCTCAACTGTTGAAGCAAGAAATCTTCCAGAATGGGTATTAGACACAGATTTAGTATATAATAGTTTATACTATAGACCAGTTGATGGCGGTGTAATGATTGTTTATGCAACTAGTTCTGCTACAAATGTAGTTCCTGCACAAATCGATGGACAAGATGTAGTAGCTATAGGTGCGAATGCGTTCTCAAATGCATCATATAGTTCTAGTGTAAAAGCTCGTTTAGAGATTCAAGGTCAAGTATCTTATATTGGTGAAAATGCATTTTCAGGATTAAATGCATCATGTAATTTAATTTTAGCTGGTGATACAGCAGGTTTTGATGCTAATTGGAATTCTCAAAATGCTCCATATATCACAAATGCTATATTTGCTGATACAGTTAATGGAAATGGACAAACTTATAAGTATCTAGTTTCATTTGAAAATGAAAATCTATTCAATAGAGAAAATGCAGCTTCAAATGTAATGTTCTCATGTTCTTTCAAGAATGGTTATTATCAAGTTGGTTTAAGTTTTACTCAAGATGATCCAAACACAGGATATCGTCATTTATCTGATATCCCAACAGGAGAAGGTACTTTATATGTCATTTATAGACAAAACCAAGGTGGCGGTAGCCAATCTTGTGTTGCAGAAGGAACATTAGTTACATTAGCTGATGGTTCACAAGTTGCTGTTGAATCATTAACAGGTTCTGAAGAATTATTAGTATGGGATATGTTCAATGGAACATATGCATCTGCTCCTATCTTATTTATTGATAAGGATGAAGAAGCAACATATGAAATTATTGAATTAACTTTCTCAGACAACACAGTTGTTAAGGTTATTTCTGAACATGCTTTCTTTGATGTTGATGCTCAAGAATATGTATTCTTAAGAGAAGATGCTGCAAAGTATGTTGGACATACATTTAATAAGGGTGATGTAAATGTTGAACTTGTAAACGTAAATGTTTATGAAGAAGTTACAACAACATATAGCCCAGTAACAAGCGGCGCATTATGCTACTACGTAAATGGTATGTTATCTATGCCAGGAAACACAGAAGCTTTCGTTAATATTTTCACTGTTGAAAATATGAAGGTTAATGCTGAAGCTATGGCTGCAGATATCGCTGCATATGGTTTATATACATATGAAGAATTCTGCGCTGAAGTTGTAGAAGTACCAGTAGAAGTATTTGAAGCTTTCAACGGACAATACTTAAAGGTTTCTATGGCAAAGGGATTAACAACAAAGGATGAAATCAAGTCATTATTTGATAGATACAATTCATTCTTAGTTGAAGAACCAGTAGAAGTAAGTGTATTTGAACAAGTAGTAAACGCAATTAAGTCTGCTATTGATTCAGTATTAAAGTTCTTTGGTTTAAGAAAATAACAATTAACACGCGTTTTTAACTAGATAGTGAAAGGCAGCTGTTATGGCTGCCTTTTTGCTTTTGTATAAGCCAATTTAGACCTACGCGTGCGCGCGAATCAATACAATATATATATTTAAAAATTAGGTCAAAAATAGGCAAAAAATTAAGGCGAAACGCGAGAGTAAATAACAATACTTTTTACGGCGCTTTGAAAGTCTTGGACATATAATTTATAACAAAAATGTAAAATTTTCAACGATTTTACAAAAACTTTACAATATTTGTTTGCGTAAAAATTGCCTACCTATATATAATAATCGAGCACTGACCGGAAGGGATGAAGTGGGAGGTTACTGCCGTCGAGCAGAGAACTCACATGGACAAGAGTCCGGAAAAATCGGGCGACTAACGGGTGAACGAGAGTTCATTTTTTAAAAAGGTCAGGGCGAAACACTCGGCAGAGTGAAAAGAAAAATAAATAGTTAGGAAAAAAGGAGAACACAAAAATGGCAGGAAGAGTAAGAATCAAGTTAAGAGCTTATGATCACAACTTAATCGACGTAGCAGCAGAAAAGATCGTAGAAACAGTTAAGAGAAGCGGAGTACAAGTATCAGGTCCAATTCCACTACCTACAGATAAAGAAGTTGTTACTATCTTAAGAGCTGTACATAAATATAAGGACAGCAGAGAACAATTCGAATTAAGAACACATAAGAGATTAATCGATATTTACAATCCATCAAAGAAGGCTATCGAAGCTTTAACAAAAGTAGATATCCCAGCTGGTGTAGATATTAAGATTAAATTATAATTTTTAAACAAATAAAAAGACAATAATTAGTTACTGCTTGTAGCGGTAACGGAAATAAAATTTAGGAGGGTGAACTTTATCTATGAATAAAGCAATCATTGGAAAGAAATTAGGAATGAGCCAAATCTTTACAGCTGATGGTTTAGTTGTACCTGTAACAGTAGTTGAAGCAGGTCCATGTCCAGTTGTACAAAAGAAGACTCAAGAGAAAGACGGCTACAACGCTTTACAAGTTGCATTTGGCGACATCAAAGTAAAGAACGTTTCAAAGCCAGTATTAGGCCAATTCAAGAAGGCTAACGTTGAACCAAAGAGAGTTCTTAAGGAACTTCCTATCGAAAACGTTGCAGATTATGAAATTGGACAAGAAATTAACGCTAGCATCTTTGCTGAAGGCGACCATGTTGATGTAGTTGGTACATCTAAAGGTAAGGGCTTCGCTGGTGCAGTTAAGAGATGGAACCACCACATTGGTCCTAAGGCCCATGGTTCTGGTTACCACAGAGGCGTTGGTTCTATGAGCGCTAACTCATCACCATCAAGAGTTTTCAAGAACAAGAAGATGGCTGGTCATTTAGGTAATGAAAGAGTTACAGTTCAAAATTTAACAGTTGCAAAAGTCGATGCAGCACGTAACTTGCTTTTAATCAAAGGTGCAATCCCTGGTGCTAAGGGCGGTATCGTTGTAGTTAAGCAAAGCGTAAAGGCTTAAGGAGTGACTTATGAAGATTGATGTATTTGATATGAACGGCAAAAATTTAAATAAGCCAATGGAATTAAATGAAGCTGTATTCGGACAAGAATATAACGAATCATTAGTTCATCAAGTAGTTGTTGCTCAACTTGCTAATAAGAGACAAGGAACAAAGAGCACATTAACAAGAACAGAAGTAAGCGGAGGCGGAAAGAAGCCTTGGAGACAAAAGGGTACTGGTCGTGCTAGACAAGGTAGTATCAGAGCTCCACAATGGACAGGTGGTGGTGTTGTATTTGCACCAAAGCCAAGAGACTTCGCTCAAAAGATTAACAAGAAGATGAAGATCGCTGCTACAATTAGCGCTTTAAGTGCTAAGGTTGCTGATTCAAATCTTATCGTTGTTAATGATATTAAGTTAGAAGAAGCAAAGACAAAGCTAGTTGCTAACATGCTAAAGAGCTTAAACGTTGAAAGTTCAGTACTAGTAGTTGTAGCAAATGATGATGCTGCAGTATTAAGAGCTAGCGCAAACATTCCTAACGTTACAGTTGTAAATGCAGATTTAGTTAACGTATATGACTTAGCTGCAAACGTTAAGTTAATTGCTACTGTTGATGCTATTAAGAAACTTGAGGAGGTATATGCATAATGAAAAACTATGACATTATCGTAAGCCCAGTATTAACAGAAAAGAGCTATGATGGCATTGCATCAAAGAAGTATACATTCAAAGTTGCTTTAAATGCTACAAAGACACAAATTAAGACTGCTATAGAAGATATCTTCGGTGTTAAGGTTGCTAAGGTTAACACAGTTAGCGTTAACGGTAAGAAGAAGAGAATGGGTAGATCAGAAGGTTATACTTCAGACTACAAGAAGGCAGTTGTATTCCTTACAGAAGATAGTAAGGCAATCGAGTTCTTCGAGAGCTTAGCGTAGGAGGAAATAGAAAATGGCTATTAAGAAATTTAAACCAACATCTCCTGCTCGTCGTTTTATGACAGTTTCTACATTCAGTGAAATTACAAAGACTGAACCAGAAAAGAGCTTATTAGAATCAATAAATAAGACAGGTGGTAGAAACAACAAGGGTAGAATTACTGTTAGACACATCGGTGGTGGAAACAGAACAAAGTATAGAATTATTGACTTTAAGAGAAATAAGGACAATATTCCAGCAAAAGTTGCAGGTATCGAATACGATCCAAACAGAACAGCAAACATTGCTTTATTAGTATATGCTGATGGTGAAAAGAGATATATCTTAGCTCCAGTTGGCTTACAAGTTGGTGATGTTGTTATGTCTGGCGCAAATGCTGATATCAAAGTAGGTAACAACTTACCATTCACAAACATCCCAGTTGGTACTTTAGTTCACAATATCGAAATGAACTTAGGTAAGGGTGGTCAATTAGTTAGATCAGCTGGTTTAGCTGCTCAATTAATGGCTAAGGAAGGCAAGTATGCTACTTTAAGATTACCATCAGGCGAAATGAGATACGTTCCAGTTGAATGTAGAGCTACAATCGGTCAAGTTGGTAATACAGACCATGAAATTGTTTCACTAGGTAAAGCTGGTAAGACAAGACACATGGGTGTTAGACCTACAGTTAGAGGTCTTGTTATGAACCCAGTAGATCACCCACACGGTGGTGGTGAAGGTAAGGCTCCTATCGGTATGGCTAGCCCAGTTACTCCTTGGGGTGTTCCAACTCTTGGTCATAAGACAAGAAATAAGAAGAAGTCTAACAAGATGATTGTTAAGCGTATTAACTAGGAGGAATAGAAATGAGTAGATCATTAAAGAAAGGACCTTTCTGTGAAGAAAGATTACTAAATAGAGTTAGAGAAATGAATAAAGGCAATGACAAGCATGCTATCAAGACTTGGTCAAGATCTTCTACAATCTATCCTGATATGATTGGACATACAATCGCTGTTCATGACGGAAGAAAGCATGTTCCAGTATATATTACAGAAGAAATGGTAGGCTGCAAGCTTGGTGAATTTGCACCAACACGTACATTCAAGGGACACGGTGGCGAAAAGACCACTGGTGCTAAATAGGAGGTAAAGTATGGCTACAAGAATTAAAGAAAAAGCTATCGCTAGAGCTGAAAGTGCTGATAAGAGACCAAGTGCTACAGCTAAATATATTAGAATATCTCCAGATAAGGTACGTATCGTATTAGATATTATCAGAGGACAAAAATACACAGATGCTTTAGCTATTTTAAAGGCAACACCTAAGGCTGCATCTGAACCACTTGTTAAACTTCTAAATTCAGCTGCTGCAAATGCAGAAAACAATTTAGGTAAGAACAAGAATGACTTATACGTTGCAGAATGTTTTGCAAACGCTGGCCCAATTCTTAAGAGAATGAGAGCTAGAGCAAAGGGTTCTGGTGCTAGAATCAACAAGCGTACAAGTCACATCACTATCATCTTAGATGAAGTGGCTGATTAATTAGGAGGTATCAAATGGGACAAAAAGTTAACCCAGTCGGATTAAGAATCGGTGTCGTTAAAGATTGGAACGCTAGATGGTTCGCTGATAAGAAGAACTTCTCTACATTCCTAGTTGAAGATAACAAGATTAGAAAGGCTATCAAGACTAAGTACTATGATGACAGCATTTCATCTATCAAGATTGAAAGAAAGATTTCATCTACAAATAATAATGAATATAGTATTAATGTAACAATCTATACATCTAAGCCAAGCATTATGATCGGAAGCAACGGTGCAGGCGTTACAGAAATTCAAAAGTACGTTGAAAAGATCGTTCCAGGAAAGAAAGTTTCTATAACAATCGAAAACGTAGTAAAGCCTGAAGTAGATGCACAATTAGTTGCTGAATCAATTGCTCAACAATTAGAGAATAGAGTTCAATTCCGTCGTGCCATGAAGCAAGCTATCTCAAGAGCTATGAAGGGTAACGTTAAGGGAATTAAGACAATGGTTTCTGGTCGTCTAGATGGTGCTGAAATCGCTAGATCAGAAAGTTACCATGAAGGATCAATCCCTCTACAAACATTAAGAGCTGAAATCGATTATGGATTTGCTGAAGCAAATACAACATTCGGTAAGATCGGTGTTAAGACTTGGATTTACAAGGGCGAAAAGCTTGGTAAGTTCAACTCTGTAGAGTCAAACAAAGGAGGTAACAACAATGTTAATGCCTAAGAGAGTTAAGAGACGTCGTGTCTTCCGTGGAAGAATGACAGGTAAGGCTAACAAGGGTAATAAGATAGCTTACGGTGAATATGGCCTAGTTGCTTTAGAACCAAGCTGGATTACATCAAACCAAATTGAAGCAGCCCGTATCGCGATGACTCGTTATATTAAGAGAGGAGGACAAGTTTGGATCGATATCTTCCCTCACAAGCCAGTAACAAAGAAACCTGCTGAAACAAGAATGGGTTCAGGTAAGGGTTCAGTAGAATATTGGGTAGCCGTAGTTAAGCCAGGTAGAGTTATGTTCGAAATGGCTGGTATCCCAGAAGAACAAGCAAGAGAAGCATTAAGACTAGCAGCTAACAAATTACCATTAAAGTGTAAGTTTGTTAAGAAAGAAGCAGAGGAGGTAAATGAAGATGAAAGCAAGTAGTTTTTTCGAAATGACAAATGAAGAATTAAACGTTAAGTTGGCTTCTTTAAAAGAAGAATTATTCAATCTTCGTTTCCAAAACAAGGCTGGTCAACTTGAGAATCCAAAGCAAATCTCTAACGTTAAGAAAGATATTGCTAAGGTAAATACAATTATTCATCAAAGAGAACTTGGCATCTCTAAGGAGCCAACAAAGGCTGCTAAGAAAGCTGCTAAGTAATAAGGAGGAGTAACATGGAAAGAAATCTAAGAAAGAGCAGAGTCGGTATCGTCGTTAGCGATAAGATGGACAAGACAGTTGTCGTTGCTATTAGAGAGCGTGTTAAGCATCCTCTATATGGCAAGATTGTTAACAAGACAAGAAAGCTAAAGGCTCATGATGAAAACAATGAATGTAAGATTGGTGATACAGTAAGTATCGCTGAAACAAGACCTCTAAGCAAAGATAAGTGCTGGAGAGTAGTTGAAATTATTGAAAAGGCTAAGTAGGAGGAACACACAATGATACAAGCAGAAACAAGATTAGTTGTTGCAGATAATTCTGGTGCAAAAGAATTAAAGTGTATTAGAGTGATGGGTGGTTCTTTCAGAAGAAGTGGTAATATCGGTGATGTTATCGTTGCTGCTGTAGAATCAGCTATTCCTGGTGGCGTTGTTAAGAAGGGCGACGTTGTTAAGGCTGTTATCGTTAGAACAACATATGGTGTTAATAGACCAGATGGTTCTCATATCAGATTTGACGACAATGCTGCTGTTATTATTGATAACCAAAAGCAACCAAAGGGTACTCGTATTTTTGGACCTATCGCAAGAGAACTTAGAGAAAAAGATTATATGAAGATCATTTCTCTAGCTCCAGAAGTTATATAGGAGGGCAACATGAGTCTATTAAAGAAAGGCGATGCAGTTAAGATTATCGCAGGAAATGATAATGGTAAGACAGGAACAATTATCGCTATAGATAGAAAGGCAAATAGAGTTGCTGTACAAGGTGAAGGCGTATCTATGTCAAAGAACTTTGTTAAGCCTCGTAATGCTCAAGAAAAGGGCGGTATTGTAGATAAGGAAAGATTTATCGACGCATCTAACGTTATGGTAATCTGCCCAGCTTGTAACAAAGCTACAAAGATTGCTGTTAAGGACGTTGATGGTAAGAAGGTAAGAGTTTGTAAGCATTGTGGTGCTTCTTTAGACGAAGCTAAGGCTTCTGCAAAGAAGGCAGCTGCTAAGAAGACTACAGCTACAAAGAAGACAACAGCTAAGAAGGCTGAAAAGACAGCTGACAAAGCAGCTGAATAATGGAGGGATTAACTGTGGCAGAAAGAGTTTATAGAATCGCTGAGCTTTACAAGAATACAGCAGTTCCTGCATTAAAGGAAAAGTTCGGCTATAAGAATATCAACCAAGTTCCAAAGATTGAAAAGATCGTTTTAAACATGAGACTTGGTGACGTTAAGGATAACAGCAAGAGTTTACAATTAGCTGTTGAAGAATTAAAGGCAATCGCAGGTCAAGCTCCTGTATTAACAAAGGCTAAGAACAGCGTTGCTACATTCAAGGTAAGAGAAGGTATGGCTATCGGTGCTAA
>DFIJ01000019.1 GCA_002372775.1 Christensenella sp. UBA3700 | reverse complement strand
GGATTTCATCTTCATTTTTAGAAACATCATCCTCAAGTCTATCTTTTTCATCTTGAAATTCTTTTGCATCAATATTAGCATCAATAATTTTCTTCTTTTCAGCAATTTCTGCATCAAGTTTATCAATTTCTTCATTATTTTCAATGAGTTTATTGTTAAATTCTTCAAGTTCTGTTTTTCTTGTGCTCAGTTCTTCTTGCAATGGTAGTAGAGTTAAGTCATCACTACTTAATTGATTTTGTAATTTGCTTACAACTCCAACCGTACTTTTTGGATCAAAGTATGCATTTAAATTTTCAAAATCTTTTAACCCGACCATTCTTGATACTGCATTTTTTATATTTTTTCTATTACTTGCTTCTTCAATTTTATTATTTTCTCCATCATAGAAAAAGTAATCTTTTAATTCTTGTGGTAAAATAGTTTCAATTTCATTAGCGACAGCTGAAGATTCTTGTATAGTTATTGCATTTGCTAAACCATCAAAATCACCCATTTTAACGATTGATGTAGCAGCTTTTTTACTTACAACAATATCATCATCTTCAGTTTTTGTATATACTTCTCTTGTAGTGATTTTATAGTTAAAATTATTGTGTTCAAGTGTCAGTTCAACTTTTACCGTTTTATGATCCCCTGGTTTCATTTCAGATGCGATTTCAGAATTTAAGAGAATAGGATTTTTAAATAGATTACTAGTTCTATAAAGACACCAGATAAAACTTCTTAGAAAAGTTGTTTTACCGAATCCATTGTTTCCTAATATTATTGTGATATTTTTTTCAGGATCAGTCGAAAATTGCAAATCAACATTTTTAAACTGTCTATAATTGTTTAATACTATCTTTTTAATTAACATCTTCTTTCAACTCCTGTTTCATAATTTCAACGATATTATTCACAATAGTCGCTTTTGTTTTATTAACGCTTTCCTTCGATTTTACTTCTTGGAATGATTGCTTAATAATATTTTTTATTTTTGTACTATCAATTATTATGTTTTCCTCTTTATTCATATTCCCAAATATCCTCCTCGTTAATTGTATCAATGCCATAAGCATATTTAATAGTCTCTACGATTTTATTGCAATAGCTTGGATTATTAGATAATCTAGCAAAATCCATTACACGAAGTAGTTCTCGTTCTACCATATTTTTATCTGTTTTTCGTTTATCTGGTGGTGCTAAATTTGCACTATCCAGTGTGCGAGGCAATGTTACGAAGTCAAATATTTCAGCGTATTTCTTTCCTGGAAATTTTCTTAATACTCGACCTCGTCTTTGAATATACTCTTTAGGATTAGTACTACTTGCTAAAATAAATGCAGTCTTAATTGCTGGTATATTCATTCCTTCATCTAAACATTTTATTGCTACAAGAGCTTGAATTTCCTCATTTTTATATGCGTTGATTATTTGTTGTCTCTGAATACTGTCTTCTTGAGAAGTAAATCTCGCTGCAATCATATTTAAATCATTAATCAAAATATCACTTACTTTATCTATTTGTCTTATGTCTTCTTCATCATTTTCATAATTCAAATCACCGTACTTAACTGCACCACAATAAATTAAAAGATTACTTCTACGTTTATAAGGTTCAATTTGATTCTTTAAAGCTCTAATTTTATCGTTTGCACCTGCCACAATTCTAGAACGTTGAATAAGTAACATTTTAAGACCATCTGGTAATTCATCGTCATCATTAAGAAAATATTTTTTTATTTTATCAGTTAATGTATAGTATTCTTCTAATTCACTTTCAGATAGATAAACTAAAACAGGATAATATTTATATCTAGTTAATTTTCCTTCCTGAATTGCTTGTTCTAATGAATAAGTAATACTCTTTTTGCCGAAAAATTTATATAATCTTGCTGTTCCTGCTTCATCTCCATGTCTATCAAGAGTAGCCGACAAAGCAAGTCTATATGGATAATTCACTTTCATGCATGATGAAAGATTTTTAGAGCCGAAATTATGTGCTTCATCAACAACTAATAATGTATCGTCAAGATTATCAAACACATATTTTTGAAGTTTCTTTTGAAATGTTATATTTGTAGTAATTAAGCATACAAAATTTGTTCGTTTATGTTTAAACTTTTGTACCTCTCTTTTGACCTTTTTTTCATAATTTATAGAGCCATAACATTTTATTGGCACGATATTAAAATTTTGAACTTCCTCACACCACTGATCAACAAGATGGATGTATGGACAACAAATTATAACAAACAGTCTTTTCTTATCCTCAAATAATTGCGTAATTGCACCACATCCGGTAAATGTTTTTCCCGTACCAGTTGCCATGTCAAAAATTCCTTGATAACCATTATTTACCCAATTATCAATTGCTTTTAATTGATAATCATATAGACAATCAAGTAATCCTACATTCGGAACCGATCCCTTTACTTGTTTTTCAACATATAGTTTTCTAAGATCCTCATCAAGCTTAACAAAATCTACATTTTTATAATCATGACTCAATATTTTATTTTTTATAATTTCTGGAAATGGAATTGTTACTACACCTTTTTCAAATCCTGACCATAAACTATCAAATCTAAAATCTTTAATTGCACATCTATCTGCATCATCTTTAGAATTCCAAGAACGATAGACATCAAAACATTCATAATTTAAATTAAATGCATTATAGCTTTCATTACCTGATCCTGAAAAAGAAACAATGTTATCTTCATCGTCCTTCATAATACCAAGTTTCTCATGATACATCGCTTTATCATTATGCTTATTTAAAACTACTACTCTTATATCTAATATATCCTTAGCAATTAAATATGACAGTAATGCAAACCTATCCTCTTTTTGATCAAAATCAATATTTTCGTCATACGCATCTATAAGCTTATTTTCTACATACTTTTTAATTTCATAACCTTCTTCTATAGCTTTATAATCATTCTCATCTAGGCGAGGTGATATAAGTAATTTAATCTTCCCACCATTCTTAGCAAATATCCCAAGTCCCTTGCTTATTTGTAATAAAATAGATGATGAAAAAAAACCAACTGCTCTTTTATATTCTATTGATTCTTTTAAACAAGGTACATAAAAGTTATTAACTACTTCATCAGAAAAAGTTGTATACTCTATTTTTATATTCGAAATATCCCTTAACCCCATACTTTTATTCTCCCATTTAAATATTACTTTCTATATATTCAAGAGCTTCATATAGATCAATAAAATCTTTTTCATCAGTAAAATACCCAATGCTAAATCTGATTGTCCCACTCGGATATGTACCCATAAATCGATGAGCCAAAGGTGCACATTCCAATCCTGTTCTAACAGCTATCTTTAATTTATCAAATATTGGTCCCATACTATCGCTAGTAATTCCATCTATCAAAACTGAGATAATTCCTACATGTTCTACTCTATTACTATTTCCAACTACATCTATAAAATCGAAATCTTCAAGAATATTTAATAGCTTATTTCTATTTTCAATCTCTTTCTCAATTATATTCTCAATTCCAATTTCTTCATTCCATTTTAATGCAGCATTTAGGCCGGCAATCCCGCTAATATTTATTGTACCCATTTCATATCTTTCAGGAATACTATTAGGCATATCTTGATTAGCAGATTCATAACCTGTTCCACCAAATAAAACTGGCTTTAAATCAAAGTCAGGCTTCATTAAAAATCCCGAAATACCAGTAGGTCCATATAGTGTTTTATGACCGGCAAATACCGCAAAGTCTATACATTCATTTCCTACATTAAGATCAACTAATCCTGCTGTCTGTGCCATATCAACAACTGTAACAGCATTGAATTCTTTCCCTAAAGCAAAAATATCTCCAACTGGGGTAATATTACCAAATACATTACTTGCATGACTCATGATAATTATATCTGGTTTTAAGCTTTCAAATTGATACTTTATACGTTCCATATCGAAAGTCATATCTTTATTAACAATCAATTGATTAACTTTAATGATATCTTCTTTCTCAAATCCATATAAAGTTCTAGTAACTGCATTATGCTCAAAAGGTGTTATGTAAACGTTTACAGCACCGCCTTTAATTATACCCTGAATAATCATATTCAGGGCTATAGTATCAGAAGGCGTGAAAATGACTTCCTTGTTAGGACAATGAAGCAGTTTTTTCAATCTATCTCTTGTATCTTTAATTAATGCACCAGCACTTAACGCTAAACCGTAGTCTCCCCTACCAGCATTAGCACCATTGTTGCGATAAAAATCATCCATGAAATCATAGACTTCTTTTGGTTTTGGATATGTAGTTGCTGCATTATCGAAATAAGCCATTTTCATTTCTCCTTAAAACATGTTCTTTAAAATTTCCATTACGATTTGTCGTTTTTCCTGTTCGCTTACAGCTTGTCCCATAGAATTAATCTGTGCATTTAGCGCATTTTTAAGGAGCTTACCTCGACCAGTTTCTTCGACCTTATCAAATTTCTTAGTTACAACATCACCATTGTTATCAACAAATGATAATTGATAATTGTTGGTTACAGCTTCTTCAACTGTTTCTGCAGTTTCTTCATATGATTCTGCAGTATTTTTAAACTTTAAGATTCTTTCTTTAAACTTCTCAATTGTACTGTCATTCCAGTCATCTAAACGAAGATCAGTAGCAAATTTTGCAATGTTTTTAACATATCTATTGTCATCATTCGTTACTTGTTTAACTTTATTTAAGAACTTATCAGTTCCATCTGCGAACGCCTGTGTATAAATACTTTGATTCAATGATTCTAACCAATCAGCAATGACTGATGATAATGACATTTCTTCAATCACATGCTTATTGCTTTCTAACACAAAGTTTTCATTCATGAATGATGTAATTTCATTAATAAGATTATCAATAGCATTGTCATAGAATTCTTTAGATTTTTTGATTGAAGCTACTAATTCACCATTAAATTCTTTGAATTTATAGTTCTTTGGTAAGTCTTCAAATAACAATTTTTGATTTCCATTATGCTGCTTAAGAAGCTTAAGAAAATTAATTGTAGAACGTTCAATTTTCTTTCCGTTCGCTTTTTTTTTCATTTCCTTAGCATACTTAGGAAGTCCCATATACCATCTTCTCATTGCATTAACAATATAGGCATATTTATCTCTTTCCTTTTCAGCAGCAATTGTGTAATCAAGATATAACTTTTCTAATGAATCAAGATAATCTGCTTTATCCTGATCCCAGTCTAAACAAGCTAATGTCGCATTCTTAGGCTGTGCATCAATCTGCAATAATGTATCCAAGCTTAAAGACATCTGACCTCTATCATTTGCTAGAATGATTTCCTTAGCATAGACATGGAATACGGTTGCAATAAAAATTGGAATTAATCCTTTTCTAATACCAATCCCATATTCAGGTTTCATCAATCGATCATAAAGAATCTCGAATGACTGTTCTTCATCTTTTGCTGAAGCAATAAAGTTCACAATTTCTTCAATAACATACTGAATCTTTGTATCATTATTTGCATTCAAATTGATTTTAGCAGATTCTGCTTCATTAATTAATAGGTTTGTAGTTACAAGAGTACTTCTCATGATTGTAACTTCCTGACCGTGACCTGTAAATCCCAGATTTGTTTCTAAGCTATTTCTTAATAATGCTGAAATAATCTTATCTCTACTTTTAGATGCAACACTTGTTAAGACGCTCTTATTGATTGATTCATTAACAATAATTGGTGCCTTTGGATAAACCACATCACATATGTTAGATAATAATGCTGTTAATGAAGCTTTTCTTCTTACTTTCTTAGTTTCTCCATTGCATACATATACAGACATAAACTGTTCAGGATGTGTATAGCCATTAATATATGATGTTACAACTTCATTTAAATCGTCATATACTACATCATATTCATCAAATAAAACCTTATCTTCAATTGATTTATCTTTTAATGTAATAACAGCATTTAATTCTCTTACTGTATTTTCAATATCAATGAATGAATTTGGAACAACAAATACATATCTGCCATATCCCTTACTGCTTGCCAACACTTTTTCTCTTAACTCTTCAATACTTGATGAAGAATCAGGTAGTACACCAAAGATAACTCCATCAGCTTTGTATTGTTCGGCTTTGATATCCCAGTTCGTATCTTCTGAAACTTCAGACTCATTAATGAATTCAAATGAGAAATATCTTGTCATCTCATTCTCATCATTATATCTTGCAGGATATACGGCTTTATCAAGGTTACGTTCATTTAACACATCTCTTAGAACAACGTTCTTTCTTTGCTTTTCAACAATATCAGATATAGTTTTTGAAATATCCACACCCGATGTTTCTTTTAATTTTAAGAAACGATTACTTCTTTTTAAGTAAATGACATATGCCTGTTCAATAAGATAATCAATTGTAGATACAATCTCATCTTTAGGATAGTCAGCTTCAAAGATACCGATAACTTCTTCCTCAGTTGGTTTTAAAGTTTCAGTCTGTTCAAGAATGTAAATTAATGCTAATGTCTTTACGATCTTGGAAGCTAAAGAGCCTTCTTCTAAGTTGTCAAGAATTCTTGTAGTAAGAACATACATCTTATGCATTGTTCCCTGATATACTTCTTTTTTGAATAATGGCTCAAAATAATCATAGATCAGATCAGGTGTAATCAGTTTGAATTCATTATCGTTATATTCCTTTAAGAATGCAGGTAATGTTGCAACACTATCCGAAGATAAGAACGTGAATAATGTTCTTTCATTCTGTGCAACACGTTCTGACAACCTTGGAAGAATGTATGTAGAAATAGGATGTAATGGATATGTGCTTAATACGAACTTATCAAAGTTATCTACATCGCTAAACAACTGATGAATCTTATATTTATTGATTACATCTTCAAATGTCGTTTTACGATCATCTACAAACTTACTCCATTCATCATTCTTTTGAATAACTGATGCAATAATTTCATATGTTTGTTTAAAATTATTGTTTAAATGAACATGCTTAAATCTTTCAGAAACACCACGCCATCCATCAGTTTTAGATTTAGGTAATTCATCGATATAATTCGAAATTTCCTTATGAGAAATAAGCATTAGGTGAAGCTGTAACTTCGCACTTCTATTACACTTTTCAGCAAAATCTTGAAGTGTTTTAGTATCACTTACAGAGGCTTCAAGAATATTTGCTTCTAAATATTTACTAAACTCATCATAGATTACATAAATACCTGTAAAGCCTTTTTTCTTTAACTCTTTAGCTACTTCTTCATATAATTCGACAACATCAAACCCTAAGAATGGATTGAAAATACTTCCTGCTGTTAAAGAAGGATAAAGCTTTTCAAACTTCTCATAAGCCTGAATGTTGAAATCTTGTAATTTACCAATATACGTATGAATTGGCTCATTAATCTTTTCTTCAAAGTTTCTATATGTATCAGGGAATTCTTGCTTCCACTTTTCAATTACGTTTACAGCAGCCTGATAGTTCGTCTTCGGCATAATATCCAAAAAGTCATTTTCAGCTAGTGTATTCTGTAATGCAAGCAAGAATGCCTGTGTTAATGTTGTATTGCTCCCTGTGATTACAACAGGTAAAATCTTATTTTTACTATCATAATAGTTTAATACTACCTGCTTTAACTGTGGTCTTTCCTCAAGTTTAGGTAATAATTGTTTGAATAATGTTAAATCCTTCTTCATTAACATAGCTAAAATTGTAAGTACAATGTGAGATTTCCCTTTCCCATATGCACCAATTAAGATTCTAGCTCTTTCGGTTGAAGCTGGATCTGTACTCAACAAAATCTCTTCAAGTAAATCTAAGGAAGATTGTGTTGGTATAAAGTTTTCTAGTTTTTCGTTGCTATTAAGATCATAACCAATATTTACCGAATACTGGAATCCTGAAGCAACAGATATCATATTACTCATAAATCTCCCTGCTTAATTTTGAATTTCTTCATAATACTTTTCTACACACTGATCAAACGTATAAGAATTAATGATTCTAATGACATCAAGACCAGCAGTTCTAACAATCTTAATATTCCCTGTCTTTTCAACATTATGTAAGATTTCTAACATTGTTACTGAATCTAAGTTAAATACCTTACCAATATTACCAGGACTATTAAGTAACTCGTTTAATGATATTTCTTCATTATCATTTGCTTTATCCATGAGTATTGCTAAGATCACCCATGGATGAAATGCGTATACCGAAGGTGTAGCTTTCTTATATACCTTCTTTGTCTTATCAACAATATCGATAA
This sequence comes from Christensenella sp. UBA3700, assembly GCA_002372775.1. GTDB lineage: Bacteria > Bacillota > Clostridia > Christensenellales > UBA3700 > UBA3700. The sequence goes on along the minus strand of DFIJ01000019.1, from coordinate 1,022 downwards.
GGCCTAATTCACCAAATGGTGAATCGATGTTATTTTCCGGATCAACCTTCTGACCTCTTTTATATCTTGGTAAGTAGGTATTAATGATACAGTTAAAATCATCTTCTAATGATCTTTTGGCTGGTGCGTCTTCGCCTTTCATACCTACATAATTATCAAGTGTTCTTACTAAATCATCCTTTGTGAATTCAGATAAATTGAATTCATTGAAGAAGACATACCATGAAGTTGCCTGATCTTCTGCATTAGCAATTTTATATTGTAATAATTCTAATGTACCAAGCTCTTCGATGTATCTATCATTTTCATACACTTGTGTTCCAAACGATGTAAAGGACTGTAATCTTTTACCAAAGTTAGGTTCTTCTGTTAGTCCAAATACTTGAAGCCAATATCTTAAAGCTTTTACCATGTTTGAACCAATCCCTAACTTATCTGTAGGCTTTACTACTTTACTTACAAATACTTCAGGATCATTAGCAACATTCTTCATTCCTTTGTTTATCCAACCTTTTCTTACATAAAAGGTGTCATGTGCTCTAAATTTCATCTGAGTAATAAGCCTCCTTTAAAGACTTCGTTTTTAAATATTTATCCATCATACATCCACCAGTTAGATATTTCTGGTTAACACATTTCATACAATGAATACATTTCATATCATTTATAAAATAAGAGTCTGAACCAATTGATATTGCCCCCTGAGGACATACTGATTCACACTTCAAGCATTTTCTACATGCATTGAATTTTCGAACCTGATATCCAACTTTACGCTGTAAATCATCATGATCTGCAACGTTCATCGTTCTTACTTTCACTGCATATTTATATCCTTCCTGATCGAATGGCTGAATAGATAAGATTGGAACGTTAGTTTTGATATCTAACACAATTGTTTCATTTAGCAATTTCTTACCTAATTCAGGGGCCACACGCCCAAACGGAACGAACATATTAACTAGTTCATCATCAAATGGTCTTACCAACTGATAAATCTTTGCATGATCTTCTGTTGTACA
>DFIJ01000014.1 GCA_002372775.1 Christensenella sp. UBA3700 | reverse complement strand
ACAAAATACTTATTTAATGCTTCAGGAATAATCAATGGAGCCAATCCTTTGCCAAGTTGTGCTTCTTGAATAAACATTCCTTTGGTTTTAATAAGTTTTGGATCGTGAGATTTACTTCAGCCTTCTTTTACACCAATATAATCATTAATAGCATACTGATAGAACCTTTCGAAATGATCTGCAGCAAGTGTTAATCCGGTAATTTTACATCATTCGTCACATCAAGCGTGTGCCTTATCTCGTATTGATTTTTTCATTAATACAAAGACTCCATCTGTATTTGATTGAATAATACGACATCCTAGTTCACTAAGACCTTCTGCAAGCATTAACAACATTAATTGACCGTTAATACGTATAGTTAATGCCATTTTAGGATCGTAACATCAAGAATATTCACTCTGTAAATTACCTGAAAGTCCATTTACAGATAATTTTAAAGTTTCATTCTTTAGTTTATTACCATTTCTTTTGGCTTCCAATCGTTCAAATAGAATTCCTGCATATACTTGTGTAAACTCAGGTCCAAGATGTTGAGGATATAATTCTTGAGATACAATAATTGATGGATACATTGAATCCACATCCACGTCCTCTAGTTCTTCGTCATCATTTGGTTCAAATCTTTCAGGTTCGTTAACACTATGAACTCCTCCCATAGCAAAAGTGTGCTCTACACCTCCAAGAATAAAGTGTTTTTCAAACGAATTATCATTTGGATCAACACATAATTCTTTTAGTTCCTTTAACAGATTTTGTAGAGTTGGAGTTTTGAAAGATATAAATGGAAATATAATATCTGCAAAACAAAGATTTGTACAAGGACTTCTTAAATCCTTTATTTGAAATCACTGTTTATTTGTTGCTTGTAAATATCTTGTTTTGATAATTTCCATTCCAAGATTTACACCATCTTTGTTTAAAGCAGATATATGATATTCATCTTCAATAGCAAGACGAAGTTCTATATCCTTTTTAGAACGATTTAATAGTTCTTCAGTAGAATCAACATCGTTCTTATTGTATGAAAGTACATTTTCTATCTCTGATTTAGGTAATGGTTTCTCAAAATTACCAGAATATTCTTCTACATTTTGATATTCCATTGTTACTTGCAATGCTTTCAAACTTGGTCTTAATTTTTGAGACCATTTCATTGTAAGTAAATCTAAAGTTAGGAATAGATTTGCATACTTATACTGTGATCAAGAAGCAGACGTTTCAGAAGTAATAATTTTATCAGAGAAGGCTTTAATTTCAGCAGTAACTTCTCAAACAGGCTTTAAAACAAGTTTTTTATAGTTTAAAAGAAGATAAGATATAATTGGATTATCATAATGGATTACATTATATCCGCAAAATACAATTCCTTTATGTAAAAATAGTTTTGCAATATCTGGTAAATCATTTCGACGTTCGCCTATCTCATATTGTTTATAATTACCACTTTCAGTATTTTTAATAGTTACACTAAAGAAGTTTGGAAAGACTTCAACATCGTAAACAAAACAAACATTATTCCTTATTAGCATACTTATTTACAAGATTCCAGCCCTTGTAAATAGCAACATTTTCAATTTGTTCTTTTAGAACAGACCATTTCTTAATGTGATATTCAAGGTCGTTATCAAGTAAAAGAAGAATTTTATCACGAAGAAGTTTTAAAGTTGCAGTTGGAACAAGAGATACTCTAGTTCTAGATTCCAAATTAAGAAGCGAACGAAGTTCAGCATAACTCAATCCAGTTGGAACTACTCTAAAATATCCACCGTCAATAAATAGACGCTCCTTCATTACTTCAACTCATGGACGAAGTTTACCGTTTTCATCAAATTCGGTCAAATCCTTCTTTTCATCTTCTGTAAGCCAAATACCAAGAGAAATAATGAATTCGTTAGAAATCAATTTTCTATTTATTGGCTCACAAGCATCCAAGCAGGCTTTTAGAAGATCACCAATAGTAAGAGTCTCAAATTCTTTAGGAAGATTGTCAAACATTGTAGTTATTGAATCTTCATTAGTTGCACCATTGACTTCTTTGAACTTATTAATAAAATCAAGAATGTCTTTATTGGTCTTAAACATTTCAATAGCTAAATCATGCTGAATATATCTATGTAAAAGTTCAGCATTACAACTTTCATGAAGCTTTTGAATATTTTTACGAACTTCAAGTTTACCAAATTTATAATTTGTCTTACGATAAAGCATATCAAGAGTATGTGTATATGCTTTCTGAAGTTCATCTAAAGACATATCAAGAAGTCGAATAGATTCGCCATTTTTATTAATTCAAGTCCAATTATCAATACTATTGGCACGCTTTTCCATTGCCTGTGTAAGCTTATCTGCTAAATCACTCATAATCTTAAAATTTATAATTATTGTTTGTAACTATTTCTTTATCTTTTATGAAATTCAGGAAATAACATTGTGTATATTTATATGTTTCTTTACTTCCTGTATTTCTTTGGTAATATTCATCACCAGCATCTACATATTCTAACTCAACAAATCCACTCTCACCAATTCCTGGAGATGTACCATTTCAATTTGGAGGTTTTACAGCACTAATATATCTTAAAAGACTATTATTGGGTTCATCCAAATTTTGAAAGATATAAGTTGTATAAAAATCATCTTGTTGAGTAACCAGTTTACAATGAACTGTTACTCGCATTCAACTAAATCAAGAGGGTTTTGATCGTTTTTAACTGCCTCAAGAGCAATACAAGCGATATGTTTGATTTCATTCAACTTATTAATGATATATGCCAAAACATGCATGTCTTTCAATTCAAATGCTTTAAGTGCAAGAGCATTTATTTTTTCAGCATATTCATCTTCCATTTTCTGCAATTCTTCAAAAGGTTCAAGTTTGTCTCTAAACTTTAGATTAAGTGCAGGAATGGTAAATTCAGGAATGGTTTCTAAAGATTCAATAAGAAAATTCATTAAACAATGTTTTGTTGCTTCACAAGCTTTATACATGTGCTTAAAGAACTTCTTATAATCAATATAACCATTATGATAAAAGTAGATTTTTGCAGAATGAATAAACGATAGTTTTTCAATTTCAAATTGAATTAAATCAATAAACATATCGTATAGTTCTCTATTCATTCCGCTTTTTTCTTGTTCTGGTTCTTGTGTTTTGTATTTCATCCTCTATTTTATAAATTAAAAAGGTGGAACCATCTTTATTATAACTCTTTTCTTCTAAAACTTTATCTGTTTCAAATACTTTTGCATCTACAATATGGTAATATTTTCATCCATTTGTAATGTCTCATTTATATTGTTCCATTACATATTGCATAGATTAATACTATAAAGAGTTTTATGAAAATTAGTATTAAATTGAGACTCAAATAAATCCATCATTGCTGTAGATATTTCAAACTCGTGATCTCCGATATAAAGTGTTATTGGAAATGTAGTTGTTGTATTCAGCCATTTCCATATATCTTCATCTTTAAATTGAATAGTATTTGGTTCTAACCAAGTATGAACTTCAGATAAAAGAAAGTGTAATTCTCCAATATTATGTTGATCCCAGAGAGTAAGTAATTTTTCCATCTTTGGATCCAACATTAAATCCATTGGATCCTCGTGTTCCAGATTCGGATACCAATGATTCCCTAATTTTTTTACGGTAATCAATATGTTCATCTCTTTGTAAATTTAAACATTGTGCTGCAAATACACACAATTCATCAGCTCGTTCATTTAATTCATTATGAGCATGACCTTTTACTCATTGCATTGTTACTTTATGAAAATCCAAGTAGTCAAGAACTTCAAATCATAAATCTAAATTTGATTTAGAATAGTCTTCCTCTTCAAATCATTTTTTAGCTCAACCCTCTTGAATTGTATTAACAACATACATTGAATCAGATATAATTGTTATATCAGATGGTTCTTTAAAATATTTAAGTGTTTCAAGTACAGCACGTATTTCCATACGATTATTACTAGTATGAGTATTACCATTATGTAATTCAGCAATTATATTATCTGATTCATCTAATATAATACTTGCTCATCCACCTCTTTTTATCGAAGCTTGATATGAACCATCTGTATAACATTTATATTTCTTCATTTGGAGTTTCTTTTATTTCTGGTTCATCTTCTATTTTTTGAAAATCAACATAATGTCCAATATCTCGCAGAATTGGTTTACCAAAGAATTCACAATCATGTTTCTTCTTCAGTTCTTCCAAATCTGCGAGAAATTCATTTGGATATTCTAGTTGAAATTCACCATTAAAGGTCAAAACGAACATCCTTGTTAATATATTCTGCAATTAAACGATTAGCATAATTGCGAGATACACTCTTAACACAACCACGCTTAATACCACAAACCTTTACAGCAGGTTTAATTCTTGCACGATCCTCTGCAAGTTTACGACCGTCCTTCTTCTTAAAAGTGTCCTTCGGAGAACAAACGGCAACACCGAAAGACATTGTATTATTAAGTGGATCATAAACAGATGCAACAGTTACTCTAGGAAGAGTTTTTACAATCTGAGAAACAGAATCGAATACAAAATTAATTTCGCCCTGAGAATCGGTCATTACAGGAATAAGACGAACATGCACAGGCTTGGAATAATAAAACTTAACGGTTTTCATAATCTATTGTTTTAAAACTAAATCAAAAATGCCATCACGAGTGATGGACTTAATAATATATTTATCATTAATTGCAGAATCAACTGCCATAAAAGGACCACCTTCTGGATCTAATGCAGAAACATATTGTCCTATATGAGATTCTCCATCAAATCCAAGAATTTGATAAGTTCCATAACTTTTAGGATCGGCAACAAATTGATATTTACCATTACTCATCTTTTCAAGAGTATGGCAATATCCATATCTTGCTTGGAGTTTAATTATATCTTCCATTAAAATGTTATTTCTTCATTAACAATTAAACAACTTGAAGAAAGATAGAGATATAATACCGATAATGCATTTTCGAGAGCCAATCTATCTGATTTTGCCGGATTAATAATTCCAGCATCATACATATTAACTATTTCTCCAGTAACTGCATTAAATCCATAACCATTACCATAAGACTCATTAAGTGGCTCTAGACCATAATTTTTCATTATTTGATCTTGAACAGAAAATAGTTCTCTACAAACAATCCATTCATCATTATTTCTATCCATATTAGAAGTACCATCAAATAATGCGTCTATGAATGATACACCACCCCCAGGTACAATACCTTCTTCAATAGCTGCTTTAGTTGCACATACTGCATCATCAATGCGATCTTTCTTTTCTTTCATTTCAAGTTCAGTGGTGCCACCTACATAAATGGAACAAATACCACCTGTAAGTTTTGCTAATCGTTGAGCATGAAACTCTTTAAGAAAATCAGCATCTAATGTATCAGATACAGTATTTAATTGTTCTTTAATTTGAGCAACTCTTTCTTTAATTGCATCTTTTGAACCTTGACCTTCAATAATAGTAGTTGTTTCTTTAGTTATAACCGCTTTATTACAAAGACCTAACATTTGCCGAGTTACTTTTGGAAGTTCAATTCCAGATTCAAAAGTAATAACTTTAGCACCAGTTAAAATTGCTAAATCCTCAAGAACAAATTTCCTATAATCTCCATAAGATGGACTTTTAATTGCACAAACTTTAACAATTCCACGCATTACATTTAATTTAAGATTCTGAATAACTTCATCATCATAATCTTGTGCAATAAGCAGGATTGGTTTGTGTTCTTTAACTGCAATTTCAAGAATTTGAACAATATCTCGCATTATCTGAATTTTATGTTCAGTAATAAATACTAAACAATTTTCCAATTCGCATATCTGTTTAATTGGATCAGTTGCAAAGAATTCAGATTCCATTCCTCTTTCAAATTGCATTCCTGTAATAATTTCAGTATAAGTCCAAATACTTGGTGATTCTTGAACAGTAATTACTCCGTCTTTTCCGATTTTGTTAAAAGCTTCTGCAATGAGAGAACCAATTTCTCTATCATTGTTTGATGATATCGTAGCAATTTTTTCAATATCTTCATCCTTAATAGGAGTAACTTGATTCTTAAAACTCTTAAGAATAGCATCAAATATAGGTTTTAA
>DFIJ01000087.1 GCA_002372775.1 Christensenella sp. UBA3700 | reverse complement strand
AAGTTAAAAAATATCTAAAAGTATCGTATCCATCATATTCACTTAAATATTTATTTACACTGCGCGCGAACGGATAATAGCATACAAACTAAATCGTACCTTCGCCCTTATAAATCCTCTGCACACCTGCGCTTCTTTCCATTGGTGCAATTTCATCAAAACATATATAATTAAAATTTGGTACTGCCGCAATCTTCGCACTATAAGCCTTATACGGCGCCTCATCGAATATCAACTAATGAATTCCTTTATCTCCAAACCATTTTCTTAACTCTCTAAACTCACTTTCCGTAAGTTCATCTGTGGCAAAAGGGACTGAAAAAACTTTTTGCTGATAATAACTTCCGAAATAATAAGTCCCGTCCCCGCCAGGAACGGCAACTGTAACATCGTTAAACGATGGGAGTAGTTCAGAATTGTATCTACTCCCATCACTTGTTCTAACGATTCCCATATCGGAAGAATGTTTACCATCAAAAGTAAATCCCATAAAGTCACCTTTAAAGTAAGCTCTTGATGCCATTCCTTTTCCTCCTAAACTTAACGAATTAAGTTAATCGCATTTACGTTGCGGTAAGTTGCGTCTTTGTTAATTTCATTTTTAATTTTTCCAATTAACTTATCAACATCATAATCATTTGCTAACTGGTCTACTTTAATGTCGAAATTATAGTAGTTATCTCCACCATTTTGAAGTTTGTCGAGTGACCCCATATCGGAGAGAATATCTTTTAATTGGATAAAGTTTTCGGTATCGCGCGCATTTAATACGAGCTCTGGGTGGGATGCGGTTCCGTCGAGCCATGCGAGACCTGTTTGAGTGCTTAAGCCGCCGGTTTTATACGTTTTATAAGAAGCATTAGCCCTATTCCATTGCGCTAATATTTGTCTAAAAATTTCTTTTTCTGAAGAAGAAGCATTTTTCCATGCATTATATTTATCTTGTCTCATTTTTCCTAAATACTCTTTAGCCTCTTTTTCGGCGGCTGAAGTAGAAGAATGTTTTGTACTACCCGTCCATAAAGTATTTGGCCCATCTTTTATCTAAGCTCTATAATATTTTTTTGGTGCAGAAGTCTTGTTACCTGATCCACTATTACCACTATTACCACTATTACCACCAGTATTACTACCTGATGTACTTGAAGCTTTTCCATCCAAAGCTTTCTATATTGAAGCTAAATAATCTTTTAGCCAAGCATTTGGATCGGTAGTGTCTTTAGCCTATTTATTACTATATACATATGCACCACTACCTTTATTAGCAGTAGCATCCCAATAAATATCATAAAGATTACCAGATTTATCAATCCAACGTTGTAATGTATTATCAAACCAAACATCTGCTGTTTTATTTACATCGTGTTCATCTTGAACCGACATTGTATTATTAGAAGAAGTATGCTTAAGCTTCTCTTGGTCAACCTTAAAATTGCTCATACCTTCCATGGCAGCTTTATACTCATTTGCAAGTTTAGTCATCCAATCTTCACCCGCAAATTTTGTCATGGAAGTCCAGCCTTCATTATCTTGTAATAATTTCTTAACTTCTTCTGTTACTTCTCCAGCTGCAGCAGTTTCATTAATTAATCTTTCAGCCGTTGCATTAAATCCACCACTCTAAACTGTCCAATCATGAATAGCTTGCATAATATCAATCTATTCCTAACGCTGCTATGAAGCCTTCTCGTTCTCGTCACTTAACTTCTGCATTCCCTAATCAATTAACTAATCAGAATAATTCTACCTCGCATCGGCTAAATCTTGCTCAAGCTTCATAATCTCCATCTGGTTCGCGCCGGATGTGTCACGACGTAAATAAGCAAGGCTTGCTTCCTTTGAAGCAATATCATCTTCTGTCTTAGTATTATCTCTTATCTAACGCTCAAGGTCTATCGACTCTTGCATACTAGATAAAACGCGGGAATTAGCTTCATTTATACTATCAAATTTTGCACTTAAATCATCTATTAATTTTTGGTCAGCATTTATTAAAGCATCAATAATTCTTTGTTCAAAACTAAGATACTCTTCTTTTCCTCTTTGGTTAATTTCCCAAATGGTATCTTCCATATCTTCAATGGTTGTTTGAGTATCTTCAAATTGTCCTTGCAACTCTTCCAAGCGGCCGACATATGCTTCAATTGCCTTGCCAAGTTCTTCATCTCTTACGGCTTCAATAGCGGCCCAATCAATTTGAATCGTTTGAGTATCAAAGTTGTAGTTAGCATACTTTGTAACACCCATCTTTTCAAAGGTAGTTCTTTGGTCACCATTATCATAACGTTCATTAGCAAGATTTTCAATTTGCTCACGACGTCCAGCTTGGAGACGCTTTTGATATTCAACTTCTTGGCGAAGATTTGCAATCTCTTGCGCCGAATTTTTAAGCAATTCTGCGGCAGTGCGCTCTCTACGTTTAAGGATCCGGTCATAATCACGCTCTATTTTTTCACGAGTACGAAGGGCTTCGTTAATTTTTTCAGTTAGATTATAGTATTTGTCATATGGATTCTTCCAATTATCTTGTTTTTTGGACGAACCACCGCCTCCACCGCCGCCTTTCTTGCCTTTACTTGCATTACCCTTCCCACCAGTAAGGTTCTTAGTAGAAATTCCACCACCGCCAGAACCAGTAGAAGTAAGAGTTTTTATGGATGGGGCCATTACATCTTCTGTCCAAGTAACAGGTACCATATCGGTAGAAGGTATCATATCAGTTATATTGCCTTCGTCATCTCTTTTTATTGAATAAGATGTCTATGGATAATAACGAGTCTGTGTTATAGGTGTAGTATGCCCATCAAATTCAACATCATAACCTAATCTCTTAAAATACTCAGATACCTAATCAGCAGTCATGCCAGAAGCATTTATCATTTCTTGACAAGCAGCAATAAAATCATCTTGTCCAGTTAATTCAACTCCAGCTTCAAGCGTTGGTAATTCCCAATTTTCTAACTCATTAGCAAAATCATTGACTATATTTTGAGCTTCTGGATCTAAACCTAAATTTATTAAATAATCTTGTGCAGCCGCAACCTATAATTCTCCAAGAGCTTCGGTATCACCTTCTGCAGCCTTTTTAATATTTTCAATATTTTTAGCATTATTCCAAAATTCGTCAGATAAATCTTCAGAAGCGTTAAGCATTTTGTTAACACTATCTCTTAAATCATTATAAGCTTTAGCATCATCTGAAGTAGTAGCTTTAATTAAACCAGAATCCTAATCAATTAAACCTACCCAATCATTATAGCTACCTATAATTTCATCTAAGCCTGCATTTAAATTCATATTGCTTAATGCAACTTCGTATGCTGTAGCTTTATTATTCTATAAGTTCTAATTTATATTCTAAAGAGAAAGCGCATAAGCATCAAGCTCTTCTGTATCATACCCCGCACGTTGTGCTTCATTCTATGCACTATAAACTATGCTTTCTTCAGAACCGCCCCGAACTTCATTTTCCTAAGCAGTATATTTAGATGCCTATGCAAAAGCTTCGTTTTTTTCTGCGACAGTATAAGATTTTTCTAATTCTGATAACTAATTTGTTAAATATTCTCTTCGTGCAATAGCAGCAGGGTCATTATTACTTATATTAGCTAATTTATCTAACTCTTTTTGAGTTTCAAGTATTTGCTCTTTTATTATATCTGTAGTTATTGCTTCTTCTTCGGCTAAATCTCCATTTAAAGCACGTCTTACTTCTTCAATTGAAACGCCAATTAATTGCCACCCTTCTGCCGTCTATTGAAGATTAGAAATATCAAAACCAGCACCTAAAATTCTTTCTACATCTTCTTGAGTTAATGCACCCGAATCAGCTCGTTCAATAAGCTCATTTATACTTTTTATAGAATCTCTTAATGCGTCTCCTCTATTAAGTACATCACCTAATTTTGTACCATAATTTTCCACGCCTACGGTTGCGGCCTTCCAATATTCTTCAATTTTTTCGGCTTCAACTCCAGCTTCACGCATCATTTTTACGATTGAAGTTAAATCATTAATATTATTAGCTTCAAAATTAAGTAAATTTGACCCTAAATTTGGATTCTTTTGTCTAATATCATCCCAAGCTTTGTAAAATGCTTTAGCTGAACCAATACTCATCTTAGAAGTTTTATCAATAAATGCTTTTGCATCTTTTGTGCCAACTTCATCAAGACTTAAACCAACTCTACCTAGTTCTGTCTAAACTTTTTCTACGTTATTTTTATTTTCTTCTATTAACTTATCTATTGCATCTGTATTTTCTTTATAGAATTCTTCACTAATACCAAAATCTTTATAATCATCAATTGCATTTCCAAAAATAACTTCTCCAGAAAAAAGACCTTTGGCTTTATTTGATAACTTTCCAAATTCTTCCTAAAACTATTTTATTTTTCCCTACATTTCTTCGGGAGTTTGTATATTATCTATAGCTTCTCCAAGAATTTTAGACATAGCTGAGCTAATCTAGTTGGCTTCTTCTTTATTTTTTATAATATCCGCAGCAAACCATGTAATTAAATTTTTTCGTTCTCTTTCTAGACTTTTTTCAGCTTCAGTAAGGTCTACAGTCTCAGCCCAATTATAATTCTAAGATTTTACCCATTCTTCGTCTATTTCACCATTTTCTTTTGTCTATATATCGGTAACAGCTTTACCTGATCCATCTATTATCTTAGTATTTTCTCTAGCATTTTTAACTCTTTTTTGTTCTCTATCTATAGCATCTTTTGCAGCAGTAAACTATTTTTCTTGTAATTTTTTTCTCTATTGTTCCTAAACTTTATTCCAACTTTCATCAGTTATTGAAATATTGCCTGCGCCATCTACTACTATTTCTAAACCTTCATATTTCTATGTCAATTCAAGAACTGCAGTATTTAACTCTCTAACGGCTTCTGTCCACTCTCGAGTTCCTTCTGTCAATGATTTAACTTTATTTTCGAGTTCATTATAATTATTTCTATTACTTAATAAATCATCATAAGCCTACTAAGCTTCACGTGCAGCTTCAGCCGATTTTTTTGCTTTTTCTTCTGCTTTTTTTAAAGCTTTTTCTGAAGAATTGGAAAGAGCATTAAACAAAGTGACTAAAGTTGTAATTCCAATAACAATTGCCGTAATTGTTGCCCCTACCGGATTAGCTGCCATAGAGGCGGTTATACTATCAATACCCGCTTTAATAGCAGGAAACATACTAATTATACCGCCTACACTTGTAATAATTAAACCAAGAGTAGAAATAGTATTACCAAGCTCTTCATTCTGCTAAGAAATTAAACCTCCTACAGTTGTTAAAGCTATACCGACTCCTGAAATTGCATTACCAACTTTCTAGCTACTTTCTGCCCAAGCTTGCTCTTTATCAATTACTCCCTCTACTGCAATTTTTTGCTACTCTATATATTTTATAGCTTCTTCTCTCTATCCTTTATTTATTAAAGAAGTAGCATGAGATTTTTGACCTTTAGACAATTTATCATATGCAGCTTTATACTATTCCTCGGTAACTTGACTATAATCTTTTCCTATATTATTACCATTAAAAAGGTTTGATATATCAGTTTTTAAGCTTTTCCAAAAACCGTTATCTTTTGAAGAAATAATTTTATTAATTGACTTCTAAACAATATTTCCAGTACCTTCAATACCTTTACCTATTGCTTTTCCTATAGACTATCCAATTTGTAAACTATTTTTCTTTATTTTATTTTCAGTATTTGTACCTTTAATGGTTCCAATAATTTTATCTAATAAACCAACCTTCCCATCTTTTCCGCCAAAAATTTTAGCACCACCACGTAATGCTAAAAAAGCAGAACCAAGACTTAAAATAGACTTTACTAATCCATTATTTCCAGAAACGGCACTAATAATATCATTAATTGTACTTAATATACCGGTAAGTATATCTACACCAGTCTTAAGTATCTCATTATTTGCCAATCCCATAACAAACTAATCCCAAGCATTTTTCAACTCAGCTAACTTAGCTTGCATAGAATCAAGTGTCTTCTCAAATTGCGCCTGACCAGATCCTGCACTATCATAGGCTGCATTAACCAGTTCCATCGTTCTATCATAGTCACTCATCATAGCCAAGAAACGTGACTGTTGTCTAGAACCGGCGGCCTAAGTAGCGATATATCTTTGTGTCGCAACATCAAGTGTATCCCATTTTTGAGCAAGCCTTAAGAGTACATCATCAAGCCCTTCAGCACCAACGAAGAACTTCGTCATATCAATACCAACGGTTCTTAAAGCTTCCTAAATTTTATTTACATTAATTGCTTCGCCTTCTTCATCAGTTCCAAGTATCTATCCTTCACTATATAACTTTTTAACCTCTGAAAAACGAGCAATAATCGTCTTCATTGCAGTACCGGCAGTTTCTGGAGCCTCTCTCGTTGTTTCAATAATCTATGAGAGGAATGCAGCGGTTGTCTCGAACTCCATATTTGCGGAGTGCGCGATTGATGCCGTCTTAGAAATTGCAATACCGATTTCATCTGTGTCAGCAGCGGTTACAGCAGCAAGCTCTGAGTAAACATCGTTAATCCTTACGGCCGACATTTCATTCAGTTCCATGTTAAATCCACGGAGTGCTGCCGTCATCAAGTCAGTAGCAAGTGCCGCATCCATATTTGCGACACGCGCCATCTTTATAGTTTCAATACCAAGGGCCATAGCCTCATTTGTATCAAGACCTTGCTGATAATAAAGTGTCGTAGCTTTATAAAGTGAATTAATTGAAGTACCAAGTTTATTAGCTTCATCAGTATAGCGTGGCAACTGCTCCCACATGTCACTAATTGAAAAATCAGTAACTGTTGCGGTTTCTGTCATCGTTGCATCAAGTTCTTTAACCGTAGCCATGGCATCGCGCACTGCACGTTTAAAGAGTTGAATTGTGTTACCAATTGAGAAGAATTGTTTTACTTGTTCACCGAGACGTTCAACTTCTTTTGCTACTTCGTTTAACTCTCTACCCTAATCTCCACAATCATTGAGTTGTCTAGTTATCTCTTGAATATATTGACCACGACTAAGATTTTCACTTTCATCTTTTACTGCGCCCATGGCAACAGCAACTTTTTTTATTTCTTCATCAGAAAGATTATCAATATATTTCTAAATATTGTCAAGATTAGTAGGAATTTCCCTTAAGCTTGAAGCACCACTAAATTCTTTTAATGATTCACGTAGTCTCTAAAGACCTTCAGGTTTAATTTTATTTAAATCCGTGATTTTTTTATTTACTTCTTCTTGTTCACTTTCTAACTTTTTTAATTCATTAGTATATCGTATAACCTAATCTTGTTGGCTCTATGTAAGTCCTTTACCTGTTTTCTACCTATTATCTTCTATATCTTTTAAAGTCTATAATTCATTCTTTACATCATTTATTCTTTTATTGTAATCATCATATTGCTTAGTTAAATCCAGTTTTTGCCTAGACAAATTTTCCTAACTTTGCCTAACCTATTTTAACTAATCATTAAAAGATTTAAGTTTATTAACCGTATCATTAGGTAAAAACTTACTTAAATCCATTCCCGCAATAGTTTTACCCTAAACTTGCAGTTCATTTAATAAATCATTAATTTTTTCAAACGACTTTTCTGCCTTTTGAATATCTTTCATATCTGTAAAAGGCTTGCTTGTCATTGAAGCAAAATTATTTAATTCTTTCTCTAAATCACCAAAAGTCTTATCTAATCCTTTCTTAATTCCTTCGGTTAAATTAACCCTAGAAAAAGCCTATTGTAAAGATTTGGCGGCAGACTACGCCTATGATATATTCGCGCCAACATCAATTGTTAGATTAAAAACTTCTTTTCTTGGCATTACTTTTTCCTCCAAAATAAAAAATCAGCATTAATTAAAATTAATGCTGACTCTTTTTACATATCACTATCTATATCATCATTAAGAGAATATAATTCACAAACGTAATCATTCCCTCGTCTCCCAACCGGTACGCCTACCGCCCTAAAACTTGCAACTGCGGGATCCACTTGACGCCCAAGTCTTATAGATAAATCAGACATTAATTTTAACTTTGGTATTTTTATAATACCAGTTACTACTTGTCCATTTGTATCTTCCTTTAATCTCGTCTTTCCTTCAAGTGATAAAAAACCTTTAAAAAGTCTATTTCCTACTTTTATTACACTGCCGCCCTATACATATTCATATTCATAAGTAACATAAACTTCTGTATATGGCGTGCTTATGGTTATTATATCACCATCTATCTCAAACTCAAGTTTTTCCCCAGTCTCCTTATTATATAAAAAAGGTTCTCCTACCGGTGTGTGCTTTAGTTTTATTTCTCCATTTTCATCACTTTCAAGATATTCACGTTGTGTAATTTTAACACTACTATTATCTTGTTCTAAATTAATTAATTTTGAATTACTCATTATGGCTAAATGTTCTAATGAAAATACGCCTTGTGTAAAGTTTAAAGCGATTTCTTTTGTTGTTTCCCAAAACACCAAATCCCTATCATCAAAACCGCCATGTGCAGTAACTCTGTCTTTTTGCTCTTGGAAACCGGACATAAGTATATTATCAAAAGCCAAGATTACTTCGCCAGTTTGAATTGTACGATTTCCCATCTCTATAGGATAAGTAGCTTTTAGCACAACATCGTACAGTTCTTTTGCACCCATTAAAACATTTTGATCCATAGTTAAAACCTCTTAATAAAAAAGAGCGGAGACCAACCTCCGCCCTTTAATTTTTACTTATTAGCCGTTTGCTGCAAGAGCATACTGAACAAGCTTCATCATCTGACCGTCAGCAGGTCTAAGAACTCTAAGGTTCATAGAGAATGTTGAAGGATCTCCTTCAGCTTCCATTGTAAGTGTTACTTCAGATGTAACCTTTGCCTTTGGAATTATGAACTGGAAGAATTCATCCTTACCATCAGCCTCACGTCTAGCATATGTATCGCCTGTAATATAATATGTTCCAGGGAATGTAGCAGAAGAAACTTCAATTACCTTTGTGTCTTTTGTGTTAACAAGGAATGTTACATAAGCCCAAGTTGTTGTTGACTCAACAACTGATCCTTCCTGGTCATAATATGTAGCACTTGTAGGAATTGTAACTTCAGCACCATTTATTGTTGTCTTTCCATCTGTTGTTACCTGAGCAGCAGGAACTGTCTTATAAATAGAAGCGGAAGAGCCAACAACAGTCTTACCATCTGGGTCAAGTGAACCAAACATGATAGCCATTGACTTAGCTGAGAACAGAGCGTCTTCAAGTGTAACTGTGATTTCCTTACCATAGTCCCAAGTAATAAGCTCTGGGTTACCCTTACCACCACGAGCGGAAACGTTCTCTGCAGTTGTCTCGATAGTAGAAACTTTTAATGTTTCAAGATACAGAACAGGTGCGCCCATTGTTGACATACCCTTATCATCAACTACGATGTCATAGAATGTAACGTCAGCGACCTCTTTTATACCATATCTGTCAAGTATATTTGCCATTATAGTAATAGCCTCCTTAATCTTTATCTTCTCTAATCCAATATTTTAATTTTACATCACTTGCTTTTGCGCCGGCCAGTAAACTATCAATATCAATCTAATACTTTTCCTTATCTTGATACATTCTAGTTAAATACCCAATCGCGCAATAACTAATCTCTCTGATATTAAGTGGATTAATCCCAATTCCCATACAACAAATTGCTGTTAAACTCGTTCCTAAAGTTATACCATCCTGTTTAGCTTTAACTCTATCTCTATATCTAGCCTTAGCTTTCATTTTCTTAACTTTAGGATGCTCATTAGGAACTGGCGGCTTTGCATCCTTTTCTCCAATGGCGGCGCGCAACAAGTTCTAAAACTCAAAAAAGTCTTCTTCAGTTAAAATTCTTAAATCTTCTACATTTTTAATCAAATTTAAATTTTCCTTTAAATCCCCAATAATTATCTTTTTTTCCTAAAACAAAAAAGTAACCGGTTCATGTATGAAAAAATAAAAAGAATCAATAACTAATTGCCGCGTCTCGCCACCCTAATATGCAAGAGACATTACATAATCGAAAGGAGAGGGGACATAAGTATCTTTTGTTATATCCCCTTCCTTTTCTATTATCCTATCTTCTATATCTTCATTAGAAATCATTAAAATTGAGCGATAAATAGAAAATTTTGAATTTCCAATAACCTCTTTAACTGTTGGCGGGTAAACATAACAAATTCCTTTATAGTCTTCTGGGAAGCCTATAAAAAATTTAGCATTAATCATAAGTTACCACACTAAAAATCATTTCATAACAAGAAATTTCAGTAGTTAAAAAGTTTATATCAAATCCATTACATTCCATTTTTCCTAAACCATTAATTGTCTTTCCATCTAAGCATTTTTCAATTTCGCTCATAATTAAAAAAGGTCTTAAACTTACATCTTTTATCATCCACTAAGTGAGCGGCACAAAAACTTCAAAGTTAATAGTAATATTATTAAATTCACTATTTGCACTAGTTTTTCTACCTCTAACAACTCTAAAAGATATAATTGAATTAGCGGTTTCTTTTGGGTCAAGCTTTGGAACAATTTTTATTAATTTATTAAATACTTCATTACTTATTTGTTCTTTTGACAAATCCGGCTTATTAAGGGGGTCCTTATCATTATAATATAATAACTTTAATAAATTCTAATTTGCAGTTAAACGCTTTACAATAGTCTGCAAATTCTCTCCCATTTCCTACAACTTTCTAACAGCCATTATTCAGCACCTCCTGTAAGCCAGAAGAATTCATCATCTGAATCTCCCTCTTCCTTCTTCGGCGCGGGCGTCAAGTCATATTCATAAATAGGATCGACGCTGACATATTCAACACCTTCTGTTGATTGAATATCATAACCAGTAACTACATATTGTTCCTATAGGTCACCCTCACCTATAATTATATAGTCTTCTTTCTTTATCTTACCATTAGTTGGCATAAGCAAGAAACTCAGTTTTAGATTTTCTGCATATATTGTATCCATACGGCTTCTTGAACGTATTTCATCTTTTAACATATTATCTTCCTGACCATACATATATGCCCAAGATGACTATGTAGAACCGTCGCGCGCCGTCCACGTAATATAATGCGTCATTCTAACAACAACATATCTATTATAACCACTGGCTTTAATATTTTCTAAATAATAAACCATCCATGGCTATTCTATCATATCCTTATCTGGAATCATTAAAATGGTTCCACCAGGAATGTTAACGTCTGTTTTAGTAAGTAAATATTGTAATGTCTGGGTTTCATCCTACTTATATTTTTCCAAAGAGCCAGCAATCATTTCTTCCTCATACTAAAAATCAACTCTATAAATTGTCTTTAATAAATAAAGGTCAAATAAACGTTCTCTTTCTCTTTGTACGCGTTCCTAATAGTCGTTTCCGTATCTATTAACTCTTTTTTTATAAATATCAAAATAACTCATTAGTTTTACCTAACAAATTCATACAATCAAAGATTGTACTTCTAAAGTATTCATATTTTAAATACCTTAAAGAACTTAGCTTGTAATAAAGAATATAATAGTCGATGGTTTTTTGAGAATCTTCATATCCATACAATTCTATTAAAATTGCATCTAAAAATTTCTCCCAATCCCTATTTTTTTCTCTTTCACACAACAATCCAAATAGCTTATTTTTTAGCTTGTTTATATAGCCCTCTTCAGCACCCTTCATTCGTTATTTGCCAATTTGGTATAGTCAAAAGGCGCTCCTTTAATAGATCTATAGTAAATTCTTTCCAACTTTAGTGCATTATATTTCTCCGCTTCTAAAGTTTCATTGAATTTACTAAGCAGATTAGCTTGAGAGAAATCTCTTTCTTCATAAAGCGGCTTTATATTCTCCCAAGTAAGAATGGTTCTATTTAACCACTCACATTTCATATAACAAGCTAAAATTTGGATTTCTATATTATCTAAGTCTTCTACGAATCCTTCTTCAGTATAATCTAAGCTTTTTCTTGGAAACTTAAACCATGGAATCGCGCCCTATAATAAGTTGAATAAGTCTTCTTTTACTTCTTCTTCATCCCATTCAACCCATTCATCTTCTAACATTTTTACCAAAAAAGCATCATATACTTTTTGGAACGAGGTCATAATTATACCTCCTTATTCTGTCTGTTTAATTCAATCATTCTAACAATATTTAAGCCAGTTGCTTCCTTTAAAAGTTCACACTTTTCAAGATTAATTATCTCATTTTCAACAGCATAATCGACCATATTTTTCTTCTGTTCTATTGAAAGATTAGCTAACTTTTCCTTAAACTCATGAAGCGGCAACACAGTTAAATATCTCTTCATTTCTGCGTCACTAAGTACAATTATATTCTCTGGCTCTGTAGCATCTTCAGGTTCAAGACCTAACTCCTTTTTAACTTCCATGTCTTCAATATAAAGCATACCAGTTCTAAACATATATTCTGTACCCGGATCGAACATTATATTCTCTAAAAGTTCCTTATCAATAGCAACTTTTTGCCCTTTCTTTGTCCAATCCTTCCTAAAACCGTACTCTGGTAAACTGATACCAACAGTTCCATTAACTGTACTTACCACATAAACTTTCTTATTATCCATTATAAATTTCTCCTTTTAACTCATTTTTTTTAGTTTTAAAAAAATAGAGGAAGGAAGAAAAACCTTCCTTCCTCACAATTAATCAATCATACACCGTAAGGATTAACCATTATATGTCTGAGTGATACCAGTATTCTGATAAATACCCCAGTTATAATGTGTCAATATAGCGCATCCCATCTTCTTATAAGCATGAATTTCCATAGAATTATCTCTATTTGTGAAGTCATGAATCTGTGTAGCGCCTTCAAGAACAACCTTAACAACCTTCTCCTTTCCAGCAGGCAGAACATATGCAAGCTGAGGATCGATCTCTGTTGCTGTATTGGTCTCATCAACGAAAGACTGTGGAATCTGAACAATAGGTGTTCCACGGAAGATATTGATGTATCCAGTATTATGTATAGCATCAATGTCCTGAGGAGCATAAACTCCAACTGCAGGATAGGATGATCCATATGTTCCAACTGGAACTATAGCATCAGGTCCCATAGCTGCTACGAATTCAGGCGGAGCAAATATTACTGCGCTTGATCCATATGCTCTAGCGATATTAACAAGCTTAAGCATATCAGCAGGAACGAATGTATTCTTTGAAATGAGGTTTGTAGCAGGTCTAGCTGTAGCAGTAACAGCAGCCTTAAGTGCCTTCTGAACTTCACCAAATACAGCATCTGTAAGTCCTTCTGTAATTATATCCATAATCTCTGCCATGTCTTCAGCGCCATCAAGGAATCTCTCGAAATCAATTGTAGCTGCGCCGCCTACTGCATGAGCAGAAACTTCAAATGTATCCTTATCAAGTCTGAATGTCTCATAAACTCCGGAAAGTCCAACCTGTGTAAGGAACTTCTTAGCTCTGAGTTTACCAGCAGTCTTTCTAAACATAGCCTTCTCGCCCTGTCCAACAACCTGAACGTCTGCGAACATTCCAAGAGCGTTTATAACCTTATTAGGAACGACTTCATCAGCTGTAGTAATTATAATATCATAAATATCATAACGATTTCTCATGAATTCGTTAACGCTAGAAGCAAGGTTCTTCATCTCTTCACGAAGAGCAACATTAACATTTTCATTGGAATAGTTAGCAGGAGCAGTTCCTCTAGCAGCATGAAGAGCTAATTCTTTAATCTCTTTAATTGTAGCCATTTTTAATTAACCTCCTTCGAAAATGTTAGGCAACCAGTACTCTAAACTGAATTGCATACTGACCATCAGGCATTGTGAAAGGCTTAACAACTTCAAGTGTAAGTCCTGCCTGTGGCTTTGTTGCGGTTACCATTATTGAACCGTCTGTTGAATATGTTCCATAAACCTTTGTGGTCTTAACTGCGTCGATAGCAGCCTTGAAAGCTGTTTCATTTGCATACTCAGAAGTATCATAGCTTACGCAGTTTGTTGTAAAAAGATCACCAACAGCGAGATAACCCATTCTTGGATAAAAATCATTTACTGTAAGCTTGAAATTCTTAAGACCAATTCTCTCATCATAAATGTGCTCTGCACTATAGTTGATTGCTATAGGAAGTGTTTCGTTAGCAACAGGAAGCTTAACTATTCCATTTACCTTATCTACTGCAAGAAGCATTCCATTCTCTGCAGGGATAGAAGCAAATCCTACTGGATCAAGCTTGCACTGAGCTTCAACACGGCCATCTCTACGGAAAGCCGCATTATTAAGTTCTAACTGACCAAAACCGTCAATTACTAATCTAGCCATTGTAGCATATCCTCCAAATTATTTTTTATACTTATCTAAAATACTCTCTATGCCATCTTTCAGGACGTTGTCCTTTGGAACGAACATAGGCTTATTGGTGAAAACTTCAGAATGATTTTTCTTCAATTCATAAGCAAGTTCCTTATCAAGTTCTGTTGCATTATACTGCTCAAGTTTTTCCTCTGTATAAGATTCGAGAACTTCAGATGGTAAAAGTTCAGAATATGAATCAAGAACCTGTTCTTTTTCTTGTTTTTCAATTTCTTTCTTATATGCAGTCAAAGAATTAACTTCTTCTGTAAGAGCGTCAATCTTTTCTTGTGCAATAGAAAAATTCTGCGCGTTTTCATCTCTTTCTGTAGTTAAAGTAGAAATATTGTTATTCAGCTCTTCAATTTTTGCGCTAAACTCTTCATTTTCTGCTTTTAATGTATCTATATTTTCAAATTTTTCATTTATATTAGCATATGTGCCATTGTTATATTCCTTCAGCATCTGAAGTGCTTCATATTCTTCTTTTGGCATATCAATTATGTAGCACTCTTTGCGGTCGGTTATTGTTATAACATTAGCCTCATCATCTTTTGTGTAATAAACACGCTCATAACTTCCTGTTTCGTAATTGAAAGCTAAAGCATACTCTTCATAAATATCCTGAATTCCATAAGTAATTGCCCACTCATTTTCTTCATTATATTTATCATTTAAAAGCATCCATAAAGCATCAAATTTTTCTCTATCAGAAAGTCTAAAATTCAAACTAGCCATGTTTGACTTTCCCCCTTCTTCACGGAATTCTACTGTATATTTTTCAATTTGTTCAACCATTTCTTTTAATTTGTTATATAAAGTAAAGAAAGCCGCACCTTCAAAACAAGGTTCCGTTTCATCACCAAGTATTTGTAATCCCAAGAAACAGCCGTCTTCAAATTTAAAATACTTTTGTCCATCTATATATTCCCACTAACCTTTTATAGAAGGCGCATAAAGTTCCATTGACTAAGATTTATTACTAATCTATGCGGCCTCTTTATAGATTGCGGTAAAGATATAAACGTCGCAACAAGCATATACTCTTTGTATTCCATCTTCATCTAAATGAGTTTCCCATGCGAAATTTGGATTTTCTGGAACTATTCCATAAATTCTACCCAAGTCGCGCTCTGTACCATGATCGGTATAGTCTTGAGATTCCTCATCGTAAATGCCCTTAACTGGAGTATATGGCAAAGTACTAATTAATTTTTCAGCAAATTCGTCTGAAATATAGCTACCATTTCTATTACCATATTTATAAAAAATGCGGCATCTACCTTTTGATAACACAGGAGAAAGCTTTTCTAATTCACCGTAAAGGTTTACGGAGAACTGTGAATAATTACTATTCATTTACGCCTCCTTGATTATCTAATGACACTTCATTAGCTATTGTCTTTTCAGACTTTTCATCTGAACTCTTTTCCGGCGCCCCAACACTGTTTGCACTTTGTGTATAAGCCGATTGCAAAGGTTTGAGTTTTTCGCCTAACTTCATTACATCATTTTCCAAGTCTTTTAAATTGCCCAAATCCCTTTGAGTAACGCCCAGGGCCAAAGCCGGCAGAATAAAACTGTAACCGCTCTGTGCCAGTTTAAAAGAATCAGTAATAAATGTTGATTCGTTATAATATGTTATTGGTAAAAATTCATACTTAAAATTAATATTTGT
>DFIJ01000095.1 GCA_002372775.1 Christensenella sp. UBA3700 | reverse complement strand
GCATACCATTCTGCTTTTTGTTTTTCAGAATATGGAACTCTTTGTTGTGGAAAGTTTCTGTCAATTCTACCTAATTCCATTTTATTTTAATTAATTCAATACCAGGCTCTAGTCCATATATTATCACTATTCTTTTCTATTTTCTTACGATGAGCTAGTTCTTTTGCAGCTTGAACATCAAAAAGACGCCAACGAAGAGCTCTCATAATCATCTCAGAGACCCTATCAAAGTTACCAAGATTATTCCATTTTTTAAGTTCAAGAATAGATTGATAATCATAGATAGTTTGGAAGAAATATACATCATGACCTAATTCATCTTTACCTATAACAGTGTAAAGCATTTCTTTAAGCAGACGTAATCCTTCGAGTTTCTTAGTACCATCTCCCATATTAACACCATAAGTACCAGCTACTTTACCTTTAAGAGAAGTATCCCATATTTCTACAGGGTCTTTCATAAGATAACGTAAAGCTTTCCATTTAGTAAAATTACTTACAGTTTCACCTCTGTTAATTTCGACGGCAGTAGTACCAACACAATTATACATTCTAGCTAACAAATAACATATCCAATCAGCCTCTTCAAGTTTTTCAGGACGACCATAATAAGCAGCTGCAAGAGCAGGCTTAAAATTATTATATTGACATGGTTCCATCCAAACTTTAATACTATTATGAGAATGTTTATTTGTAATAGCTCTATTTTCTTTATTTACACCAACAGGGTCATAGCTTATAGAATAAATACCTGGAGGAGTTCCCATAACTTGATTTCCATCTTTATCAGTATATTGTACCTTAATAGGATTAAACCAAAGACGAACACAACCGTGAGGATGTTCGTGACCTTTACGAGGAACACCTTGTAT
Source organism: Christensenella sp. UBA3700 (assembly GCA_002372775.1). Lineage (GTDB taxonomy): Bacteria > Bacillota > Clostridia > Christensenellales > UBA3700 > UBA3700. Next base: position 3,131 of record DFIJ01000095.1, on the reverse strand, counting down.
CCATTCATAAAAATCCTGATTAAGTTTTCCTCCTTCAGCTTCTATTCTAGCATTAGTTTTGAAAATAACTCTTCTCTTATCATTAGGATCTTCAATAACAGTACCGTCAACATAGAACTTAAATCTATTATCTGTTCTAAGACTTTCTTCCCAAGACATAAGAGATTCACTACTAAATAGGTTTTCAGTAGTAGAACTGAAAGACTCAGAAGGCATATTAGCATACTGACCAAGATAATTGATATAGTCAGCAAAAGTCTTAGATGTAGCTTTCTTATGTTCTCTTTCTTTAAATGCAATCTGAAGACCAATAACTAGATTAGAGTTACCATCTTCATCCATTGCATACTGGTCACCAATCTGACCTTGAAGACCCCAGGCATAAGGTTTGAAATATCCACAGCATTCATTACGACTATCTTTATCCCAAACATTTTCAAAAGGCATAAAGCCAAATGATTGTGGGGAATAAAAGTTAGTTTCAAATACTTGCATATTTCCAGAAGTAGCAGTACCCCAACAGAAAAGATTACCTGTAACATAACTACCAGTTCTCATAGCAGGTTCAGTTACAGACATAAAGTCATCAAAGTTATCCATAGTAGATAACTCCTCAACCTTAACCTTCATAGCGTCTTTACCAATAGCACAATCTGGATTATTCATCGCAGATACACTAAACAAAGCACTATTCCAAGATTTAGGAGATACTGTACCATTAGGAAGTTTAAAGCCTAGTCTAAAGTTTTCTGAGTTGGTTGAGAGAATACCTCTAACAAAAGGAGTCTTAGTTTCATAGAAACGTAGATTGTTAATTGTAAAATCAGTAAGACCTCCAGTTGCTGTAAGATACTTTTTATCAGCAGCTACATGAATACCAACCTTTCTAGAATTTAAATTCAAATCGTTAGCAGAATCAGCAGCCATAATATAAGAGAATCCACCACGTCTAGTTTTATCTATAATAAGATGAAAACCATTACGTTGTACAAATTCCATTATATGCCAAGTCCAAAATTGAGCATCAATAAACTTTGGAAAGTCATATACTTTTCTACCTGTTGAGGCTTTATCTGTAGCTTTAGCTGATTTAGTATCAAGCTGCTCAATCATAGTATAGTTCAAGTAATTATACATACCACCAGTGATACGTACATCTTGAACTACACCATTACGCATAAGACAAGGAGCAGTATATCCGTGTTTACGACGATATTCTTCTCTCTTTCTAAAACGTCTATGAGGAACACTATCTTGTTTAAAAAAAGTGTAACATTTATTTTTACGATAGAAATCAGCAGCCTCTGTAAATAGATGAGTATTTACAAATCTATCTCCAGGTTGAATATTAAGAAGAAAACCGCCAGACTCTCCAATAAGAAACAAATCATCAGGGTCATCATAGCCTGCATCTTTTGCATGCTTATAATGACTCTTATCTTCATTTATATATTGAAGAAAAGGATAATCCTTAATATATTTCTCAACAGTCTGTTCCATTCTTATTTGAATATTGTGAGTACAGCCAAGGATAAGGTGACGAGTACTCCTCCCCCAATAGCGATATTACGTTGTCTTTTAACTTGTTTAACTTGTTTCTTAAGAGCATCAATGTTACGGCTGTATTCTCGCATAATGATGTCATCATTTTTAATAATTGAACGAAGTGAATCATTAATCTCTTTCTCATACTTAAGTTCGACCATCTTTGCATTAGCTTTACGAAGGTCATCAAAATCAATGAGTATAGAGTCATGACTAGCAGTAAGCTCCCCCGTAGAAGAAATTGTAGCATTATCATTCTGACACCAGCTCGTAGAACAACTTAAGAGTACTATCATTGTCGAGAGTACTAACCTCAATAACTTTTGCATCTTTAATACTATCTAATTTTTCAACTTTAATTTTTATGCTATCGTTTACAGTAATAAGAGAATCAATAACAGTATTATTCTCTACGCAGATGTTATTGTTACGTTGTACTATTAATGTTATTAAAGTACCAATTATATATCCTACAAAAAGTATTATAACAATGTTTATAAACCTATTTAATTTAGATATTTTATTGTTCATACCAATTCCTCCTCTTTAAGCAATGTATAAGTAAAGTTTTTACCAAGACCATTTTGAATTTGCTTTTGGCAATAATTCATAAAACATTTGAAATCTGTTTCACTAGCAAATACTTGACAACCTGCTGACCAAGTATCAACACGTTGACTAAGTTTACCAGCTTTATGAATATTAATACCAAACATTCCTTCATCTAAACTATTAATATCCCAATCATATACTTGATTCTTATTATTATCACGATAAACCTTAACTGGCTTTTTCTGACAAAGAGCAAGATACTTACCACGATGTTTATCTATTTGATAAGCTCCTCGATATTGACCAGGAACAAGAATAGCTGTACCTTTACGAGTAGTAGGATTAAGCATATAATATCTACCTGGGTCTGTAGTAATATTATAAATCTGACGTTGCCATTGTCCACTAGAACTTTTGTAAATTAATACAAGAACATCATCAAAACTATTTGTTATATTACGACCAGCAGCACGAACGCCAATAATATTTAAATTATAAGCGCCGTTAGTAAAATAAGCATAACCTTTCTTTTTAAATAGTTCTTCAAAGTCATATTCTTTGACTTTACTATAAAGAGCATTTTTAATCATATTAAAATAAACTTAGTTGTTGATTACTTGTTTTATTATCAGCTTTCAATCTGTAATATCTATCTTTAAGAAGAGCCTTAGCTTCGTTCTTAAGATATTGTATTTTAAACCATTTAACTGTTTCTTCACCGTTTGGGTCAACATGATAACCTTCATTATCTCTAAGAGGCTGACCATATTTATTTAAAACCCAAGGACTTCCTATATGACAAAGACCAAGTCCTACACAAGGAATGTCCAAAATGATTTCAGCCATAATAGCATAGAGAGAAAGCTGCATAGTATAATGCATACCATTACAATCGTCGAGATGATTGAGAGGAGGAAGCATACTTTGCTTTTTCTTAACCCATTCATTAGTTAGTTGATTAGGAATTGTAGACTTATCTTTTTTATAATACCCAGCTTCAAATTTAAGACCATCTCTATTTGTTTTCCAATCTA
>DFIJ01000106.1 GCA_002372775.1 Christensenella sp. UBA3700 | reverse complement strand
TTACCACAGAATGAACATCTTTTTTCTTTTAATAAATCTGACAAATTTAACCTCTCTTTGTATAAACCTTATCAATTAAACCATAAGCTAAAGCTTCATCTGCAGATAAGAAATTATCTCTATCTGTATCAGCTAATACCTTATCGTATGGTTGATTACAATTTTCTGATAAGATTCTTGTCATCTTTTCTTTTGTTTTTTGAATATGATTTGCTGTAATAACAATATCTGAAGCTTGACCTTGAGCACCACCTAATGGTTGATGAATCATAACTTCACTGTTTGGTAAAGCAAATCTCTTTCCCTTTGTACCGCTAGATAATAGGAATGCAGCCATAGAAGCAGCAAGACCAATGCAAACTGTAGATACATCACATTTAATGAAATTCATTGTATCGTAGATTGCCATACCTGCAGATACAGATCCACCAGGAGAATTGATATATAATACGATATCCTTGTCTGAATCTTTACTTTCTAGATATAAAAGTTGAGCTACGATCGTATTTGCCATAGCATCATCAATTTCTCCAGATAAGAAGATAATTCTATCTTCTAATAATCTTGAATACAAATCATATGATCTTTCACCAGCACTTGTTTTTTCAACAACATATGGTATTAATGTACTATTCTTTTCCATTTCCTTATCCTCCAATAATATACATAAAGGCGCCATTAGAGATTTCTCTAAAATGACGCCAAAATATCTATTTAAAACTTAAAATTTATTTAATTGTATTGTTGTTCTTTAAGTATTCAAATAACTTTGTTGTTGCGATATCATTACGGATGTAATTTCTGTATTCTTCATTTACATTCTTCTTGAAATCTTCAACTTCCATCTTAGCGTTTTTAGCCATATCTGCGATTGTGTTTTCTACATCTTCATCAGATACTGGAACTTCTACCTTCTTCATAATTGCTTCAACAACTAATCTATATAGAACGTTCTTCTTTGCTGTATCTTTGTATTGTTCAGCTAGCTTTTCCTTTGATGTGTTCATGAACTTGTAATAATCTTCAGCCTTCATACCTCTGTACATTAAGCTGTATTCAAATTCCTTAACCATTTCTTCAGCTTGTCTCTTAATCATAGCTTCTGGAATATCTACTGTACATCCTTCAGCAATCTTAGCGATCATATCGTTTTCAAGCTTTTCTTCAGCTGCCTTTTCCTTTTCTTTCTTTAGGTTTTCCTTGATATCTGCTTCGTATTCAGCAACTGTATTGAATTCTGAAACGTCCTTAACGAATTCATCATCATACTTTGGTAAAACCTTATGAGAGATTTCATGTAGAACGATTGTAAATACAGCCTTCTTACCAGCAAGTTCCTTAGCACCATAATCTTCTGGGAAAGTAACCTCGATATCCTTTGTATCGTTGATGTTCATACCAACAACACCATCTTCGAATCCTGGGATGAATTGGCCAGCACCTAATTCAAGAGGTTGCTTTTCAGCTGTACCACCTTGGAACTTAACGCCATCGATAGCACCTGAATAATCGATAATAACCTTATCTCCATTAGCACAAGCTCTATCTGTAACGTTTTCCCAAGCACCAGCTTGTTCAATAGCCTTATCTACTTCAGCCTTAACTTCTTCAGCCTTAACTGTTGTCTTATCTTTCTTAAATTCAAGTCCTGTGTAAGCACCTAATGTAACTGTTGGTTTGCATTGTACTGTGCATGTGAACTTTAATGTTGCATCTGAAATAGCATCAATTGAAACTTCTGGAGAATCAACTGGGAATACTTCCTTTTCAGCATCCATAGCTTTTTCATATTCTTTTTGCATAATATCGTCTAAAGCTTCATCATATATAACTCCAACACCATAAACCTTTTCAACCATCTTTCTTGGTGCATGTCCTGGACGGAATCCTTCAATCTTACATTTTCCTTTAATCTTGTTGTAAGCTCTATCTTGAGCATCAGCCCAATCCTTAGAATCTACATCAAATACAAACTTTACTTTATCTTTTTCAAGTAATTCTTTTGTGTAACTCATCGTTATTCTCCTTTACACTTTATATAATATATAAATTATTTTGCAAGAAGTATTATAACAAAGTAAATACACTTAGGCAAGAAAAAAGTATTATTGCTACACGCAAATATAAATAATATATTTTAACAACTATGGAAACCTATTCGTCAGGCTGAGTAGACAAAAATTCAAACCATTCTTTTAACGTAAACTTCTCAACGCCTTCTATATGTACAGCAATATTTAAATTTCTTTGTAACCATGCAACATCTTTTGGATTATCACTATCATAAACATCAACATCTACATCTTTCTTTAGCATTAATAATGCAAAGAACCACATACTCCTTTCTTTTTTAGAATATGCTTTTTCATACTCATCCTTATTCGTATAATCATACTTAGAAAGAACATTTGTTACATATTTTTTATCTATATTAATTTTCATATTTACCACTTAAAATTTTATAATTTTAAACTACAAACATAGTTCATACTTCTAATATAATACAACCTCTTATAAATGGGAAGTAGGCATCTAAGGGAAAATAGATGCCTACGAAAAGAGAGTGTAGTATAAGCAATTTTAGTGCGTTAATTATTTTGGAGCCTATACCAACCTATTTTTGGGTCGTTTTGTATCCGGAATTACATTAATTTTTACTTACATTTCAATTATAATTTCTCAAGCATAAAGTAAACATAATCCTAGCATAAAATAAACATAAATTTTTAAAGTATGTGTTTATAAAAATAGGATAAGCACTATCGCTTACCCTACAAAATTTTATATCAAAAATCACTATTTATTATCGTCTTTATCTGGCTTTTTATCCCTGCTACTTTTTAGTTCAACAAACACCGTTTTATCTACTTTGTTTAGCACATTTGAAACAGTATCTTTTATAATGTTCCACCATTCTGAACCTTTATCTAAAATATAATTCATTGATGTGTATTTTAAGAATGTTGTTATAAAGTTTAATAATTTTGCTCTTTCATCTTTTGGTAATTTTCTAAACTCGTCATAGAAAGCTTTTGCGTCTTCTTTTCTTAGGTACAAGTCATCCATATACGCAACATTTGCATTATTAATTGTTTTGAATAGTAAATCAATAAGTTCTCTTCTTTCTGTTGCTGTATATGTAACTAATAAATCATCAGATGTTGTATTCATATTCTCAGAGAATTCTTGTAAATCACTAACAAAATCAAAAGTTCCATCTTGTTTAATTACCCAAGAATGAGCCCAGTGTTGCATTAAGAATGATCTATCCGAATTAACAATTCTATATTTTGTATCTTTATCGTTATGTAGAAGTCTACCAACACATGATTGTGGTGGAATAAATTTGAAAATTCTATCTTTTATTTCTTTATAGGTTGGATAAGTATAGAAATAATCAAAAAATCCTGGGCCATCATAGTTATAAACGACCTCGATTTTATCTTGTATATCCTTTTCCATTTTTGCAGAAGCATATGCTGCTAAATTACCACCTTTAGAGTGTCCTACAACAATTACCTTTTTAACAGATCTTTGCTTTAAAAATGCTCTTAAAAACTTCTCAGCTCTATCTTGTGCTGGAACTGGGAACATGTATGTCATTTCTAAGTCTTCTTTCCAACCAATAGCAGTACCATCTGTTCCTCTAAATGCTACAACGTAGTATCCTTTAGATAGCTCAAAAGCAGTAACAGAAAATTGCATAACAATATCTATATCAAAATCAGAATATTGCTCTACGATTTTTATATTTTGGAATCTCTTTGAATAAGCTATTGCCTTTAAAAGTAATGGGTCTTGCTCATATAGATTTCTCGTTCTTGTAGCTAGTTCAATTTCTTGATCGTTTAAATTTATTAATTTAAATGGCTTCTTTAATTCTGAGAAATTATAATAAGCCATTTGCGCAAAAACCATGCCATCTACTTCAGATAGTGGCATGTCCTTAAATGTCTTATTCCTATATTGAACTACATAATCAGTTACATTCATAATCACCTACAGCAATAATATTTTATCATATTTAATTTATTTTGCTATAATATCAATATGCCTAGTGATTATATAACAATTAACGCATTAACAAAAGAGTTAAATTCAATTCTATCTTTAGGAAAGATAGATAAAGTTGTTATGCCTGAAAAAGATGAAGTTGTTCTAGCAATTAGAGCAAACAATCAAACATATGCACTAGCCATTTCATGTAATGCTTCTAATCCAAGAATGCACATAACTCACCAAAAGAAATTAAATCCACTTGTTGCTCCAGCATTTTGTATGCATTTAAGAAAACACCTTGTAAATGGAAATATAACAAGTATTCATACTATCAACGAAGATAGAATTATTTCCATAGATGTACTAACAAAGAATGAAATGCGCGATGAAGTAACATATAAGTTAATTATTGAAATGATGGGTAGATATTCAAACATTATTGTTGTTAACCAAAATGACACAATAACTGATGCACTAAAGCAAGTTCCATTTGATGTAATGACAAAAAGAACATTAGTTCCTGGTGCAAAATATCTAGTTCCAGAACAAACAAAGATTACTTTATCTAATACTGAAGCAATTGAAACACTTTTTAGAAACTATATCGGAACAAGCATTTCACAAATGCTATCTAATAATATTTCAGGTATTGCAAAATCTACAGCTATAGAAATTGTTGAGTTTGCAGGAATTGAAGATGCTAAACAAAATTTAAGTGATGAAGATATTAAGAGTTTAATTAAAGCATTAAATATTTTTGAGAATATTTATAACACAAAGTATTACGCACCATGTACTTCAATCACTAATGATATATCTCAAGATTATTATGTTTGCAAATATAAAGATATAACTGAGTATAAATCATTCAAAACATTAAACGAAGCAATCGAGGATTGCCTTGCTAAAAAAGATGAAGTATTTAGACAACAAGAAAGAACTAAATATCTAACTAAAGCATATAATTCATATTTATCTAAATGCAAAAAGAAACTTGAGAAAGTTACACAAAGATTCTCTGAAGCTCAAACAAAAGAAACATATAGAATCTATGGTGAATTGATTATTTCAAATATCTATAAAATCAATAAGGGAGATACTAAAGCTACTGTTACAAATTACTATGATGAGAATCAAGCAGATGTAACTATTAAGCTTGATGAAACTCTATCCCCTCAACAAAATGCTCAAGCATATTTTAAAAAGTATAATAAACTAAAACATTCTGAAGAAGTTTCTATTGAGCAAATGGAAGAACTTGAGAATGATATTGAATATTTAAAATCTATTGAGCCATATATATTAATGGCAAAAACTCCACAAGAAATTTTAGATGTCCAAAAAGAATTAGAAAGTATTGGCGCTTTAAAATCTACTACTCAAAAGAAAGGCGCAAAGAAAGAAAAAGAAACACCACCACTTACATATTTATGTGATGATTTTGTAATACTTGTTGGTAAAAATAACTTACAGAACGATAAAATCACATTCAAGATTGCTAATGGTGGGGATATGTGGTTGCACACAAAAACATTCCATGGTTCACATACTGTAATTATTACAGAAGGAAGAGAAATACCTAATAACGTATTACAAACTGCATGTGAGATTTGTGCTGCATATTCTAATTGTGGAGATGAAACAAAAGTAGAAGTTGATTATACATTTAGAAAGAATGTTAAAAGGCACCCTAACAAGAAACCTGGTATGGTTTTATATGAAGTTTATCAAACTGCTGTTGTATCGCCAAATAAACACGAAAACTTATTACAAAAATAATTTAATTATTTCCACCACGTAATTTATCTAAAACTTGTTGAAAATATTCTGGAATAGGAGCAGTAAATGACATATGCTCTTTTGTTCTTGGATGTGTGAATTCAAGCTTAAATGCATGAAGTAATTGCCCATTCAAATTAAACTTATTTGAACCACCATATACAGGATCTCCAACAATAGGATGGCCAATGTGTTTAGAGTGTACTCTAATTTGGTGAGTTCTTCCCGTTTTTAATTCATATTCCATTAATGTATAATGTGGAAACCTTTCAATAACTTTATAGTTAGTGATAGCAATTCTACCTTTAGATTGAGATACTGCCATCATTTTTCTATCTTTTGTAGATCTATCTATTAATGTTGTTATATTTCCACTATCTTTTGTAACTACACCATCAACAAGAGCCGTATAGAATCTCTTAGCTGATTTTGATGCAATTTGTTCTTGTAAATCAATATGAGCTTCGTTGTTTTTAGCAACTACTAATAAGCCAGATGTGTCTTTATCTAATCTATGAACTATACCTGGTCTTATAACCCCATTGATATCACTTAGATTCTTTAAATGGAAAAGTAATGCATTTACTAAAGTATGAGAATATGAACCAGGAGCAGGATGAACAACCATACCTTGTGGTTTATTAATAAC
>DFIJ01000149.1 GCA_002372775.1 Christensenella sp. UBA3700 | reverse complement strand
ATGATAGATAGAGGCTTTACATACTACATTCCTCCATTTATGATTCACTCAAGCGTTGTTAATGGCGTTATGAGCTTTACAGAAATGGAAAATATGATGTACAAGATTGAAGGAGAAGATTTATATCTTATCGGAACATCTGAACACTCTATGATTGGTAAGTTTATGGATACTCTAATCCCTGAAGAAGAGATTCCTCAATGCTTAACAAGTTACTCTCCATGCTTTAGAAAGGAAGTAGGCGCTCATGGTATTGAAGAAAGAGGTGTTTATAGAATTCACCAATTCGAAAAACAAGAAATGATCGTTGTATGTAAACCAGAAGATAGCATGAACTGGTATAACAAGTTATGGCAAAATTCAGTAGATTTCTTCAGATCATTAGATATTCCAGTTAGAACACTTGAATGCTGCTCTGGTGACTTAGCAGATTTAAAGGTTAAGAGCTGTGACGTTGAAGCTTGGTCTCCAAGACAACAAAAATACTTCGAAGTTGGTAGCTGCTCTAACTTAGGCGATGCTCAAGCAAGAAGATTAGGAATCCGTATTAAGAGCAAAGAAAAAGGAAACTATTTAGCTCACACATTAAATAACACTGTAGTTGCTCCACCAAGAATGCTTATTGCCTTCCTTGAAAACAATCTAAACGAGGATGGTTCTGTAAATATTCCAAAGCCTCTACAAATGTATATGGGTGGCAAAACAAAAATTACAAAATAATTGACATGTACTTAATTTATACGGTTCACTAATTATAATTGAGTGAACCGTATTTTGTTTGATATAATAAAAACATGAGCGAATCTCCAGCAAGAATCAAGAAAGAAAGAGTATGGGAACTAGACTTTATAAGAGGCTTTTGTGTGCTTCTTATGGTTTTCGATCACTTCATGTACGACATTGCTGGAATCTATGGAAAGGCGTGGTATGAATATGCTGTCGAAACAGGAACTTCAAACGCACAATTTCTATATGACTTTTGGCAATCAGCACGTAATTATTTCTTTTATAGTGGATTAAGAGATGTTGTTGAACCGCTAGTTGTTATAGTTTTCTGTATTGTCTGCGGTATTTCATGCTCATTCTCTAAGAACAATTTAAAAAGAGGAATCGAAGTTCTAATTTGTGCCATTCTAATATTCGCTGTAACTTCTTTCCTTGGCGAAGACATGACAATTAGATTTGGTGTATTCCAAATGTTTTCTGTAGCTATCCTATCTTGGTGCATTATCTACTATTCATGCAAAAAGGATATGAAGAAAACTGCTGTTATCGCTGGGATAATAGGATTAATAATGGTAATTATTAACTATATTCTCATGTCTATTTATAACAATAACAACCAAGCCTTTGCTACAGACTCAAATTGGTATTTTATAGGGCAATTTATGGTGGGCGGAAGCAAATCCTTACCAACAGCTGATTATCAGCCTATATTCCCTTATGTGGGCTTTATGTTTATAGGATCAGCTCTAGGACCATTCTTATATAAGAATAAGAAGTCCCTAATTCCATGGCTTGGAAAATATGATTGGCATGCGCCTATTAGTTTTTGGGGAAAAATTGCTCTTTGGGTATATATCTCCCATCAAATAGTAATAGCCGTATTATTATCTATAATAAGTTATCTTTTCTTATGTCCTGGTAGTTTTGTAATAATATAAAAACAAAGGGTGCATATCAAAAAGCACCCTTACTTATTAATCGTCATCGTTATCTTCTCTTAACTTCTTTCTTCTAGCTTCCATTTCATCTTCTTCGTCATCTTCTTCGAAGTCTTTTAAATCAATCTTTGTAGAAGATTTGAAATCCTTTTCGAAATCGTCTTCATCATTAGAAGAATCGTATTCTTCCTCTTCCTCTTCTTCCTTATCTTCTTCTTCTAATTCCTTGATTTCTTCAGCAAACATCTTTGCGTCTTCTGGATTTTCTTCATCATCGTCCATAGATTCATCTCCGATGCTTTCCTCTTCTTCGCTAAGAACATCATCAAGAGACACTCTGCCCTCATCGTAGTCGTCATCTAATTGAATAACCGGACCTTCATCGTCGTCATCGTTAGGAGCAACGATTTCGCCTCTTTTAATCTTTTCTAAACATTCTGCGCAATATGACTCACCTGGTTCAATGTAATTAGTTTTACAAATTGGGCATAAATCCTCATCGTCTTCCTCAAACATATCCGCAGAGCTTGTCATTTGCATCTTGCAAACATCACAAACTTCTTGATCTTCCCTGATATAATTTAATTCACATCTTGGACAAAGTCTATATTTTGGCATTTTCCCCTTTTTCTCCTTTCCACCACTTTTATATATAAAGCAATGCTCTATTCTTGTATGTATTATAATAAGAGATTTCTATTTTGTAAATACCCATTTTTCATTTTATTAATATATTTATATAATAGGGATTTGTTAAGGATAAAAAAGAATAAAAAAAGATGTTCTTGTTTCAGAACACCTTTGGCGGAAGGTTAGGGATTCGAACCCCAGATAGCTATTCACTATAACGGTTTTCAAGACCGCCGCCTTCAACCACTCAGCCAACCTTCCAATTGCATTATCGATTATAACAATTGTTTTTATTGCTTGTCAAATACTATTTTGCAATACTGATAAGTATTTCCACTTAGGCCCTTATGAACGAGTATCTCTCATTGCTTTGCATTATTTTATAGCATACCGTCAATAGGCATCGCTATGTAATGCAAAAACCTCCAAAACTTCTGTTATATCAGATTGCTTTAGAGGTTAATTTATCATTTTTATGGTATATAACTATGTTTTACTTTGAAACCGCATTCTTTGCCAAAATGCTTGCATCAATAATCGGTATTTGCAAGCTATTCATTCCTGGTTGTGCTGTTAAAATTGCGATTTGACTTCTCATATAAGGCATTAATATTGCTATTGTGTTAACTTTCAAAATGTTATTCTTCGCCTCATTGTCTAACATTTCCGCATTTACCAACTCAAAATCAGCTTGCTCAACGACATTAATATTAATTGAATTTGATTCTTCTGTGATATTAGCTATTAATCTAACTAATATGTTTTTTTCTGTTTTTTGCTCATATTCAACACTGATGTTAAACTTTATTTTCTTTTCATTTTGCCCATTTTGTGTTTGTTCAAATAAAATCTTCGTGAAACACAAATTTTTCATTTCCAACTTTCCTTCGATTGATTCCATATTTCCTCCTTTATATACTATGCTGCCGCATTACAACAAAATAATCCACAATTAATGCTATATTCCTTAGCATTTGTCTCATTATCTAAAACAAGCACTTCGTCTTGTTGATTATCTTTTATTTCTGCAACCATAGATATAGTCATTTCGCATTTTTCTGATTGCTTTTGCAACATAAACAAATCGTATTCGTCTTGTTGCGCTAATAAATACGTAGCCTTATATCCTGTTATTTTTTCAAACTCATATGCTGTCTTTGGAGTTACTGATCTCTTGCCATTTACAAGTTCGCTTATGACCACTTTTTTTACACCCATCTTGTCGGCCAACCAGTTTTGTGTCTTTCCAATTGACATCAAAACAGATTTGATTAACATTCCTGGATGCACACAATAATTCTTTCCCATTGTTTTAATTCCTCTTCCTTTATTTTATTCTATATTTATGTTTATCTATTGTTATTATATTAATCTTTATTCCTTTTTCTTGAGGCTCAACATACATTCTGTATTCGGATTTTCGTCGTTTTGGAACAATTCTTAATGAATACTTATTTTTAGAACCTTCTACTTTTTCATAATTGTAACCTATAAACGCAGCATTTCTAAGTTCGTTAATATTCTCAATTCTTTCTAAATGAAACATTAATACTTTTAAATTATCTATCAATAATTTATTATGAGAAAAGAACTTATCCATTTCTTCTTCTAGTTCGCATATATCTTTGATTTTATTATTCTCATAAATAATTTTCATCTTTTCCTTTTTTTCAATGTTAACTATTTTTGTTAACTTTATTATATTTTATAGTATGTTTAACCAAAAATCAACTCTTTAAAAAAGAAAATAGCTCACCCTTTTTAATAAAATATCCAATATAAAGATTCATTATTTTAGCTAAATATAACAAAAATGCTACCGATTTTCACCGATAGCATTTTGTTTTTACTAAAGCAGATATTATTAATATCTAATTGCTAATGATCTACCTGTCATTTCTTGTGGCTTCTCAAGTCCCATGATATCTAGCATTGTTGGAGCGATATCACATAACTTACCACCATCTGCTAAAGCTTTAACATCATCAGCACCAACTAGAACTAGAGGAACTGGGTTTGTTGTATGAGCT
>DFIJ01000155.1 GCA_002372775.1 Christensenella sp. UBA3700 | reverse complement strand
TATTAGCATGTGCTATTTTAATTATACAAAGAGATGTAACACCTATAATTCCGATATTATTGATGGCAGTGGCAGTTATCTCGCAACCAAAAGTGCCAGATAATTTAGGTGTAATTATAGTTTGCTATCTAACTCCCGTTTTATTATCAATTGGTTTTCATTTTTATTGGTATAGAGTTGCTGAATTTAAGTTTGGCAAGATGTCATTTTCGATGATTCTTGTTTTTATTGCTTGTTTGTTAGGTGGCGTTGGATCAAGATTGCCTAAAGATGGAAGTAAAACTATAATAGCGGCGTTCTTAATTGGGATGGTTCCACTTATTTTCTATCTTTTAATTATTAATTTATCTAAAATGCCAGAGGAAAAGAATATATTGGAATATATAGCAAAAGCTCTTATTTTCTTTGGGATTTTAGTTACAATACAAATGGGCACTTTTTATATTAAGAATTGGGATGCAATGTTTGCAGCAAATTCAACTAAGATACCACATTTGGGATGGGGAATTTCTAATACCGTTGCCAATTTGCTTCTTATAGTTATTCCTTTTGGCTTTTATCTATTCTGCTCAACAAATAATTGGAAACAATATGTTTATGTTGTGCTATCTACGATTATTTTAGGCTGTATATGTGCTACAACTTCTCGTGGTGGTACTATATTTGCGTTTTTAGAATTTGGTATTTGTATAATCATCACATTAATTAGGTCGGATAAGAAGAAGAGAATCCAGTTTTTATACGTTGGAATTGGCTTTGCTGTACTTATGATTCTCGCTATTATTTTTGGCCTAAATAAACTAAAGACAGCATGGAATCTAATTTTCCATGATGGGATGGCGGATAGCGGTAGATTAGAATTATACAGAGAAGCGATAGGTTGCTTTTTTGAGTTCCCTGTCTTTGGAACAGGGTTAACCTATAGGGGCACTTTTGATATGTATGATGATACAGGGATGTACATGTTCCACAATGTCATTTTGCAGATAGCAGGTTCTATGGGATTCGTGGGAATTGTATGTTTTGTTTATTATTATTTTAGATTATTTCAAACAGTTTTTGAGGAAATGAATTTCTTTGGATATATGGTTATTGCAATGTTAATAGGTTTTTATGGATATAATATGTTAAACACCGGAGGAACAACAGGTTATCCTCATTTGGCATACGTTGCGGTTGTTATAGCGGCATATGAGATATATACAAAACAAGAACAATCGTTAATATATAATCGTTTAGAATTAAGATTAATGAAACATAAGAATGAACACTTAGGAGGAAAAAATGGAAGATAACGTTTTAAATCAAAAGGAAATTACTTTTGAAGAAATCTTTAGATTAACTAAGAAAGGTTGGGTTAGAGTATTAATTTATTGCTTAATAGGTTTAATAGTAGCAACTTCATTAATGGTGGTTGTTAGGTCTTTAACATCTCCCGTAGAGTACACTACTAAAATCGCGTTTACTACAGATAGTATAAATTCGAGTGAAGGGTTGAGTTTGTCTTCGAATATTGTTGAAATTGTGAAATCAGATGTTGTTCTAAGAGCTGCTATTAAAGAGTGTGGCTTTTCTAGTGAGGATCAAGGCAGATTATTGAGTTCAGGCCTTAAAGGTAATATTGGAGTGACTACTGTTAGTTCAATGACAGACACTAAAGGTAATGAATATCCTTCAATAGTAAAGGTGGCGATTCGAAAGAATAATAAATTTGATTTATCGAAATCTCAATATGAATCCATTTTAAAATTCATTGTAAAGAATGCTCTTGATTATATTAAATCAAGTTATTCATATAATGTCAGTTTTGATACTCAAATTTCTGAGGATTACAAATTAGACAATTATCTTCAAGTGTATAATAAATTATCAAGCAATTTGGAAACATATAGCGAATTCTTAAATTCTGCTTCAGAAGATTTAGTGGGCTTTAATTCCAGTGTTAGTAAAACAAGCATCAAAATGTTAAAGACTAATATTTCTATGTTAGAGAATGAGTTGAACTCAATATATTCTTACATAGCTACTAAAGCTGTTGCAAACAATTCTACTTCTATTTCTAGTTCAGAATTGGATTATGCAACAAATCAAGTAAGTTATTTATCTCAAAAGGAATCTACTTTAAGTGCTAGAATTACACAATATGCGGAATTATTGCAAAACGTTAAGCCAGTAATCAATAATTATGCTACCGGTGAAGTTGCTATTAATACTGACTACTATAAGTATTTAGAGACATATAACCAATTACAAGAAGAATATAGTCAAGTAAAGCAGGAATTGGCAAAATGGCAAACTATAAAGACTGCTTATGGTTCTCAAGATTCTTCTGAGTCTGCTAATGCCACAATTCAAGCAATGTTTAACAGCTTTATTTCAAATTATAATGAAGCTTGTGCTTCTCTTGAACAAACAGTAGAAGATTATAATAATAATGGTGTTTTATCGTCTATTGTATACGAAAAAGATACTGTCCAGAAGGAAGTAGGTGAAACTTTTGGAATGACTGTTATTATGCTTATCGATTTGGTTCTATTGGTAATATTGTTTGTTGTGGCACTATATGTTACAAAGCAAAAAGAAAAGAAGGAAACAGTTAGACTAGCTGTGAAAGAATAAGGTTTATTATGAAGCATATTTTAGTAAAAGAATACCTAGGTGTAGATTTGACAAAAGAGGACTTATCTGTAGGATATGATCTAACCGATGTTGATGATGTTCAAAAAGTAATGAAACTTATTAGAAATTCAATTATTAGGAAACACGCACAAAATGGTGTTATCTTTAGAGATTTCGAAAATGTTTTTATAGATAAAGATGTAGAGATTAGCCCTGGCGTGCAAATATACGCAAATAATTATTTAAGAGGTAATACTCAAATCGGTAAGAATTGTATATTAGAGGCAGGTAATATCATTGAAAATGCAAAAATAGGTGACGATGTAAAGATTACTGCAAGTGTTTTATCTAATTGCGAAATTGGAACAAAAACAACAGTAGGCCCAAATGCTCATGTTCACACAAATAGTATTGTCGGCAGTGGATGCAGAATTGGAAACTATGTCGAGATAAAGAACAGTACATTAGGAATGGGCACTAAGGCAGCACATCTTGCTTATATAGGCGACGTGGATATTGGTACAAATTGCAATATTGGTTGTGGTTCAATATTTATTAATTACGATGGAAAGAATAAGCATAGAAGTGTTGTTGGTAATAGCGTATTTATCGGAAGCAACAGTAATGTTGTGGCCCCTGTTACTATTTCAGATAATGCATATATAGCAGCGGGAACAACGGTAACTGTTGATTTGCCTAAGAACTGTATGTGTATAGGTAGAAGTAGAGAGACTGTAAAGGAGAATAGAAGTAAATACAATAAACCTATGTATGTAAAAAAATATTTTGGAACAGATGGAATCCGTGGAGAATTTGGCAAAGATATTAATGAGAATATCGCATATTTGTGTGGCAATAGATTGGGGTATTCGTCAGACGGTGGAACAATAGTTGTCGGTAGAGATAATCGTCCAAGTGGAGATTTGTTAGCAAAAGCTTTAATTGATGGTATTACAGAGGCTGGAGCAAGTGTTATTGACTTAGGTGTTGTAACTACTCCGAATGTTGCGTTCACTACGGTGGATAACAAGGCTAATTATGGTGTTGCGATTACTGCTTCGCATAACCCTTGGCAATACAATGGTATCAAAGTTTTTGATTACAATGGAAGAAAACTTGAGAATATTGAGGAAATAGAAATAGAAAAACATATAGACGAGGGAAAAGTTTATTCTTCTGCGATAAAAGGCACTATAGAGCAAGGCGGAGATTATACAAGAGAGTATCTAGATGATTTATGTAATTTAATAGGCAATTTAGATGGATTAAGAATTGTATTGGACTGTTCGAATGGCGCTATATCAAAAACAGCCAAGAGTGTGTTTGATAGATTAGGTGCAGATTGTGTAGCTTATAATACAGAATCCGATGGACATAAGATTAATGATGGCTGCGGAGCATTACATCCAGAGTTTATTGTTTCTAAGGTCTTAGAGCATAAGGCAGACATAGGACTATGCTTTGATGGTGATGCTGATAGAGTGATTGCCGTTGATAGTAATGGTAAAAAGGTTGACGGAGATAGCATTATCTATATTATAGGAAGACATCTTAAGGAACAAGGTAAACTAAACAATGATACAGTAGTAGGTACTCTACATACTAATATGGGAGTTGAGAAATCTCTAAATAAAATAGGTATAAAACTAGAAAGAACAGATATTGGAGATCACTTTGTGGTTGAAAGAATGCTAAGAGAAAACTTGCTAGTAGGTGGAGAACAATCAGGTCATATTATTCTAAGAGAATTCTCTAATACAGGAGATGGAATTTTGGCAGGTCTATATTTGGCAAAACTTATTAAGAATACAAATAAAACGTTAGCTGAATTAGATGACTCGGTTCATTATCCTCAAGAGAATATAAACATTATTACTGATAAAAAGAAGGAAATCATGTCAGATTCATCTGTAAAGGACTTTATTAAAGAAGTAGAATCTGAAATGGGAGATAAAGGAAGGGTTCTTCTTAGAGCTAGTGGAACAGAGCCTAAGATTCGTATTATGGCTGAATGTGAGAACGAGGAAATGGCTCGTAGTATAGCGAAGAAAATGAAAGAGTATATTGAATCTAAGATATAATGCAACTTTATTACAATAACATAAAAACTAACATATCTATTGATGATCCTTGGTTTAGACAGGCTAGGGATTTATATAAGAGAACATTTAAAGATAGTGATAAGTTTTGTGATGTTGTGTTTCAAAGCATAAAAGCTCTTTCAATAGGGGTTTATAATAATCAGGTTGTATCCTGTGCATTTGTTCGAGAAAAGTTGCTAAGCATTGACGGAATATTCCAAAAAGTTGCATTTATGTTTGGTGTTGCAACAGAAGAGAAATTTAGAAATCAAGGATTCTCTAGAAAAGTGATAGAAAACTCTTTTGAACATTTAAAAAAAGAATATGACTACTTGCTATTATGCCCAGCTAATTATGAATTATATGGGTTTTATTCTAGATTCGGTTTTGAGCCTCTTACGTTCTTTTCTTATAAGAAAGGCACGATTGTTCCTAACGGAATGAATATAATTGAGGGAACAATTAATGATGCAAAACAAGTATACAAGTTATTTTTAGCAGAAAACGAGAGCTTAGTGGCTCAACAAAGAAGCTTAGACCAAACTAAAACTAGGTTAAGGGAAGTCTTCGCTGATAATGGAAAACTATTCTTTATAGAAAAAGATGACGAGAAAATAGGATATTTTTTGCTTGAGGACGGCAAAATCGTATCAGAACATGTTAATGCGGATATTAAATACGACGAAGCGTGCGACTATATAATAGTAGATTCTAGTAAGAATATTGTTGAAAAAGATAGATGCCCAGGAGTTGTTGTTAAATCACTCAATGGGAATAGCATAGAAGGCATTCGTGGAATACGTTTCTACGAGATGTGGTAAAAGAGGAGATAAATAATGAAAATATCATTTTCACCACCAGATATTACTGATAAAGAAATTGAAGCTGTTGTTGATACTTTAAAATCTGGTTGGATTACAACAGGACCAAAAACAAAGGAATTCGAAAGGAGGATTGCTGCGTATTGTGGTACATCCAAGGCGGTTTGCTTAAATTCCGCAACAGCAGGATTAGAACTAGTTTTAAGAGTTTTAGGAGTAGGCCCTGGCGATGAGGTCATTACTTCAGCTTATACATATACAGCAAGTGCGAGCGTAATTAATCACGTAGGAGCAAAGA
>DFIJ01000032.1 GCA_002372775.1 Christensenella sp. UBA3700 | reverse complement strand
GCTGCTAAGTATTTAGTAGTAATTGGTGATGATGAACTTCAAAAAGGCGTAGTAAATGTTAAAGAAATGCAAAGCGGAAAAGAATCCCAAGTTGAATTAAAGGAATTAGTGGGATTCTTCGGAGGTAATAAATAATTATGGTAGATATCTTAGGAAGCACAAAAAGAACACATAAGTGTGGTGTTTTAAGAGGTAGTGACATTGGAAGCGAAGTAACAGTAATGGGCTTCGTAGCAAAATATAGAAATTTAGGTAACTTATTGTTTATCGACGTTAGAGACATCTCAGGTCTTGTTCAAGTTGCTTTTGATGATAACGTAGATAAAGAAGTGTTTGAAAGAGCTACAACTCTAAGAACAGAATATGTTGTTGCAATTACAGGAACAGTTAGATCAAGAGGTAGCAATATTAATAAGACTTTACCAACTGGTGAAATCGAAATCTTAGCTACAGGCTTAAAGATTTTAGCAGAAGCTGAAACAACTCCTTTCGAAATTAAGGATGATGCTAAGGTTAATGAAAATCTAAGATTAACATATAGATATCTTGATTTAAGAAGACCTTCATTACAAAAGGCTCTTATCTTAAGAGATAAGATTACTCATATTGTTAGAAATTATTTATCAGACAATGGTTTCTTAGATATCGAAACTCCATGTCTTGGTAAATCTACTCCAGAAGGCGCTAGAGACTATTTAGTACCATCTCGTGTTCACCCAGGTGAATTTTATGCTTTACCACAATCTCCACAATTATATAAGCAATTATTAATGATTGCTGGTATGGATAGATATTACCAAATCGCAAGATGCTTCAGAGATGAAGACTTACGTGCTAACCGTCAACCAGAATTCACACAAATCGACTTAGAAATGAGCTATGTTGAATCTTGTGAAGATGTTATGGGAGTAGCAGAAGGTTTAATTAAGAAAGTATTCTCAGAATGCTGTGGATGTACATTCGATGGTCCATTCAGAAGAATCACTTGGAAAGAAGCTATGGAAAGATGGGGCTCAGATAAGCCAGATACAAGATTCGGCTTAGAATTAAACAACATATCTGATATCGTTAAAGATTGCGGCTTTGGTGTATTCTCAGGAGCTGTAGCAAATGGTGGTGCAGTAAGAGCTATTAACGCTAAGGGCTTAGTATCTAAGATGACAAGAAAAGATATGGATGCATATGGCGAATTTGTTAAGTCATATGGTGCAAAGGGTCTTGCTTGGGCAATGGTTAAGCCAGAAGGTGTTACATCTTCATTCTTTAAGTTCTTAACAGAAGATGAACAAAAGGCAATCCTTGCTAAATTAAATGCTGAAGAGGGAGACGTATTATTCTTCGTTGCTTCAGATAAGCCAAAAGTTACATTTGATGCTCTTGGTGCATTAAGATGTGAAATTGCTTCAAAATATGAATTATTCGACAAGTCTCAATATGACTTCCTATGGGTAACAGAATTCCCAATGTTCGAGTGGAGTGAAGAAGAACAAAGATTAGTTGCAATGCATCACCCATTCACAAGCCCAATGGTAGAAGACTTCGGCTTATTAGATACAGATCCAATTAATGTAAGATCAAATGCTTACGATATGGTTATTAATGGACAAGAAGCAGGTGGTGGTTCTATAAGAATTCATAACCCTGAATTACAAAAGAAGATATTCAATTTAATTGGTTTAACACAAGAACAAATTAAAGAGAAGTTTGGATTCTTCGTAGACGCATTCAAGTATGGAGCTCCTCCTCATGGTGGTTTAGCATTCGGTCTAGATAGAATGACAATGCTTTGTGGACAAATAGATAACATTAAAGATGTTATTGCATTCCCTAAGGTACAAAATGCATCATGTCTAATGAGTGATGCTCCATCAGCAGTTGATCCACAACAACTTGCAGATTTAAAAATTGAAACTAAAAACAACTAGTATATAAACAAGGAGAAATAAATAAATGATCGATTTCAAGACAATTAAAGCAACAGATCCAGAACTAGTAGAAGCTTTTGAATTAGAGCTTTCTAGACAACAACACAATATCGAACTTATCGCTAGTGAAAATATTGTATCACCAGCTGTTATGGCAGCTATGGGTTCTCATTTAACAAACAAGTATGCTGAAGGTTACCCAGGCAAGAGATATTACGGTGGTTGTCAATATGTAGATATCGTTGAAGATTTAGCAAGACAAAGAGCTTGTGAATTATTCGGCGCTAAATTTGCTAACGTTCAACCTCACTCAGGTGCTAACGCTAACTTAGCTACATTCTTCGCTTTACTACAACCAGGCGATACAGTACTTTCTATGTCACTTGCACATGGCGGTCACTTATCTCATGGTAGCCCAGTAAACATTTCTGGTAAGTATTTTAATATCGTTCCTTACGAAGTTTCTAAGGAAACATGTACTATCGATTATGATGAAGTAGAAAAAATTGCTCTTGAATGCAAGCCAAAGTTAATCTTAGCTGGTGCTTCTGCATATCCAAGAATTATTGATTTCAAGAGATTCAGAGAAATCGCAGATAAGGTTGGTGCATACTTCATGGTAGATATGGCTCACATCGCTGGTCTAGTTGCTGCTGGATGCCATCCATCACCAGTAGGTATTGCAGATGTTGTTACAACAACAACTCACAAGACATTACGTGGACCAAGAGGTGGTTTAATCTTAACAAATGATGAAGAATTATTTGCAAAGATTAATAAGGCTATCTTCCCAGGTACACAAGGTGGTCCTTTAATGCACGTTATCGCTGCTAAGGCAGTAGCATTAAAAGAAGCTTTAACTCCAGAATTCAAGGCTTACCAACAACAAATCGTTAAGAATGCTAAGGTTCTATCTGAAGCATTATTAGCTAAGGGTGTAGATCTAGTTTCTGGTGGTACAGATAACCACTTAATGCTTATCGACTTAACAAAGAAGGGTAAGACAGGTAAGGAACTTGAAGCTTTACTTGATGCTGCTCATATTACAGCTAATAAGAACGCTATCCCATTCGATACACAAAAGCCATTCGTAACAAGTGGTGTTCGTATCGGTACTCCTGCTGTTACAGCTAGAGGAATGAAGGAAGACGATATGCTAATTATTGCTGACTGTATTGCTGATCTAATTGATAACGGCGAAGCTGCTATCGAAAGATGCACACAAAAGGTTGTTGCTCTTTGCGATAAGTATCCACTATACGCTAACGATATCATTAGATAATAATTGATTGTTTATATGTCGGCTCCTCTTAATAGGGGAGTCGATTTTTTTTGTCTTTGAGAATATAAAAAAATATCTAGACTTGCTAGATATTGGAGACATCCTGGCATAAGGTGCACAACTACCTTGTGCCAGGAATCTAAAAGTTCTTGTTTAGTAAGGAGACGCGTTGGTGCTTTAAGGTGCACAACTACCCAAGCACCAAGCGCTATCTAAAAGTTTTTCCTTTTCTTCACACTTATAGTGTAAAACTCAATAATGAAATGAATATTAAAAGTTTTTAAAAAAATCAATATGTTGTGTAAAAATCTTTTAATAAATCTATATATAGTACTATATGTTGTGGTTTATAAATGTAATAAGGCCGTACACAATTGTACGACCTTGGTTATTCTTTGGAGACTTTCTGGTGCTTAGGTGCACAACTTCCTAGCACCAGAATTCATCTAAAAGTTTTCTTTATTTCTTACACCTTTATTGTAGAAATCAAGTATGAAATAAATATTAAAAAATCTTAAGAAAACTAGCTTGTTTGGTAAAATGTTTTTAATGTAGCCAAATTATGAGATATTACGAAGTAATAAGTCATATTTTAATATTATATAAAATAATATATAATAAATAAGAAGAGGGAATAATTATGAGAATGGTTGATGTTATCCGTAAAAAGAGAGACGGACAAGAACTGACAAAGGATGAGATTGATTTCTTTATTAAAGGTTATGTAGAAGGTCAAATTCCAGATTATCAAGTATCAGCTCTATTAATGGCTATATTTTATAAGGGCATGAATGACAGAGAAACTGCCGATTTAACTTTTGCTATTAGAGATTCAGGGGAGAGATTAGATTTCTCGAATGTTAATGGTATAAGAGTAGACAAGCATTCTACTGGCGGTGTTGGAGATAAGACAAGCTTAGTAGTAGCTCCAATCGTTGCATCATTAGGCGTTAAAGTTGCAAAAATGAGTGGAAGAGGACTTGGACACACAGGCGGAACGATAGATAAATTAGAAGCTATTCCTGGTTTTAATACTGAGATAGAAGAAAAGAAGTTTATAGATATTGTAAATGATATAGGTATATGTATTGTTGGACAAAGCAAAGAACTTGCTCCTGCAGATAAAAAGCTTTATGCATTAAGAGATGTTACATCGACTGTAGATTCTCTTCCTCTAATCGTATCAAGCATAATGGGCAAGAAATTAGCAGCAGACGATGATTGTATCGTTCTTGATGTAAAATCCGGTTCAGGCGCTTTATGTAAGACGGTAGAAGAAAGCAAGAAGCTTGCTAAGTCTATGGTAGATATTGGTAATCGTGCTGGTAAAGCTATGAGAGCTTTAATTACAGATATGGATAGACCTTTAGGAAATGCAATAGGAAATTCCCTTGAAGTAATAGAAGCTGTTAAAACACTAAAAGGAGAAGGCCCAAAAGATCTTGAAGATTTATGTGTTATATTAGCAACTAATATGCTTTCTCTTGCAAAGGTTGGAACATACGATGAATGCAAGTTAAAAGTTAAAGAGGCTATTGCTAATGGAAGTGCTTTTGATACGTTTGTAAAGATGGTTGAAGCACAAGGCGGGGATAGCAGTTTTATAAAAGATGTATCTAAATTTAGCGTAGCTCCATATACAAAAGAAGTTAAGGCAGATAAAGAAGGATTTATATGCCAAGTTGATACAGAAAAGTATGGAATGGCAAGTGTAATACTTGGAGCAGGCAGAAATAGAAAAGAAGATAATATCGATTATTCAGCAGGTATAATGCTTAATAAAAAGACAGGCGATTATGTATATCCAGGCGATGTTATAGCAACATTATATACATCAAACGAAAGTTCGCTTGCTGAAGCAAATAATATGTTATTATTATCTACAAAGATATGTAAAGAACCACCAATAGTTAGACCATTGGTGCTAGGAATAGTTCAATAAAGGATAAATATGGATATTAAGGAAATATTAGGAAAATGTGATCATACATTATTATCTCAAAGTGCTACTTGGGAAGATATAAAAGCTATTTGCGATGATGGAATGAAATATAAAACTGCATCAGTTTGTATTCCTCCAGTATTTGTTAAAAGGGCAAAAGAATATGTGCAAGATAAAGTAAAGATTTGTACTGTTATTGGTTTCCCAAATGGCTATAATACAACAGCAATTAAAGCATTAGAAACTCAAGATGCGCTAAACAATGGTGCTGATGAGATAGATATGGTTATTAATATTGGCGAATTAAAGGCCAAGAATTATGGATATGTTCTAAATGAGATAATGACACTAAAGTCTCTATGCGGAGAAAAGATATTAAAAGTTATTATTGAGACATGTTTATTAACTGACGATGAAAAGATAAAAATGTGTGAATTAGTAACTGAAGCTAAAGCTGATTATATTAAGACATCTACAGGGTTTTCAAAAGCCGGTGCCACATTTGATGATATAAAGCTTTTTGCAAAACATATTGGTCCAGATGTTAAAATGAAAGCAGCAGGTGGAATATCTTCGATTGATGATGCCGAAGAGTTTATTAAACTTGGTGCTTCTAGACTTGGTACTAGTAGAATAGTAAAAATAGTAAAAGAAATGGAAAGTAAATAGGGGGAGTTTATGGCAATACCTACACCACACATTGAAGCAAAAAAGGGAGATTTCGCTGACACTGTATTGATGCCAGGTGATCCATTAAGAGCAAAGTTTATTGCAGAGACTTATTTAGAGGATTGTAAGCAAATTAATTCTGTTAGAGGAATGCTTGGATATACAGGTTTCTATAAAGGTAAGAAAGTATCTGTTATGGGATCTGGTATGGGACAACCTTCAATTGGGATTTATTCTTACGAACTATTTAATTTCTATGATGTTAAAACAATTATTAGAATTGGTTCATGTGGTTCGTTAGATAAAGATTTGCATGTTAAAGATTTAATAATTGCTATGGGTGCTTGCACAAATGGTAATTATGCTTCCCAATATAGATTGCCAGGAACATTTGCTCCAATAGCTGATTTTGATTTAGTAAAAAGAGCTGTAGAATTATGTGAAGAAAAGGGTGTTAATTATAAGGTAGGAAATATTTTATCTTCAGATACATTCTATGATGATTCTAATAGTACTTTAGATTGGGCAAAGATGGGAGTTTTAGGTGTTGAGATGGAATCTGCAGCTTTATATTGTAATGCAGCAAGAGCTCATAAAAAGGCTCTTTGTATATGTACGGTTAGTGATAGCCTTGTAAATGACGAGATTACAACGTCCGAAGAAAGACGTACATCTTTCACAAAAATGATGGAGATAGCCTTAGAATTGGCTTAGAGAATGTCTAAGAGAGTATTCATTATAGTCCTAGATAGTTGCGGTTGCGGAGAAATGCCA
Source organism: Christensenella sp. UBA3700 (assembly GCA_002372775.1). Classification (GTDB taxonomy): domain Bacteria; phylum Bacillota; class Clostridia; order Christensenellales; family UBA3700; genus UBA3700. The sequence goes on along the minus strand of DFIJ01000032.1, from coordinate 1,152 downwards.
GATGCATATAAATGGCATGACGAGGGAAGTAATACTCTAGGGGTAATAAGAAAGAATAAGAGTTTTAATTGTCCTAATCTAATTGATATGGGACTATTTAATATTGAAACAGTTGGTGGTGGGATAGATAAACCAACAGGTTCTTTTGCAAGATTAAAAGAAGAATCAATGGGTAAGGATACAACAATAGGCCATTGGGAAATTGCAGGACTTGTATCTGAAAAACCATTTCCAACTTATCCAAATGGATTTCCAAAAGATATAATAGAACAATTCGAAAATAAGACAGGTAGAAAGACTTTATGTAATAAACCATATTCAGGAACAGAAGTTATAAAGGATTATGGCGAAGAACACATAAAGAGTGGTGCCTTAATTGTTTATACATCTGCAGATAGTGTATTCCAAATAGCTGCGCATGAGGATGTAGTTCCTGTTCAAGAATTATATAGATATTGTGAAATTGCAAGAGAGATTTTGCAAGGCGAACATGCAGTGGGTAGAGTTATAGCAAGACCATTTAATGGCAATTATCCATTTACAAGAACTGCTAACCGTCATGATTTTTCATTAGTTCCACCTAAGAACACAATGCTAGATTTATTAAAAGAAGAAGGCTTGGCAACAATTTCCGTTGGTAAGATATATGATATCTTTGCAGGAAAAAGTGTAAGTGAGAGTAATAGAACTTCTTCAAATCATGAAGGAATGGAAGTAGCAATTAATATTCAAAAAAGAGATTTTGAAGGTTTGTGCTTTGTGAATCTAGTAGATTTTGATATGAAGTATGGACATAGAAACGATATAGATGGATATGCTCTTGCTATGACAGATTTTGATGTTCAATTAAAAGAATTTGAAAGGGGAATGAAAGATGATGATATATTAATCATCACAGCAGATCATGGTTGCGATCCTGCAACTCCATCTACAGATCACTCAAGAGAATATGTTCCAATGCTTATATATGGAAAGCATATAAAGAGTGGTGTAGATTTAAAAACACGAAACACTTTCGCTGATATATCTGCAACAATATTAGATTATTTTGGTGTAGATAAAAAAGATACGAAAGGAACAAGTTTCTTAAAAGAAGTATTAATATAAAAATAACGGGCTCACATATGTTGAACTGCTCCCTGTCAAGTGGAC
>DFIJ01000134.1 GCA_002372775.1 Christensenella sp. UBA3700 | reverse complement strand
TTACTCACGCATTAGAAGCATATGCATCAATTATGGCTACAGATTATACAGATGGTCTTGCATTAAGAGCTCTAAAGATAATCTTTGAGTATTTACCAAGAGCATATGAAGATGGATTGCATGATGCAGAAGCTCGTGAAAAGATGGGTAATGCTGCTAATATGGCAGGTATGGCATTCGCAAATGCGTTCTTAGGAGTTTGTCACTCTATGGCTCATAAGCTTGGTGCTTTCCATCACTTACCACATGGTATTGCAAATGCTTTAATGATTGGTGAAGTATTAAGATTTAATGCTAACCCTGTTCCAACAAAGATGGGTACATTCTCTCAATATCAATATCCACATACACTAGAAAGATACTGTGAGGTTGCAGATTATCTAGGAGTAAAGGGTAAGACAAATGAAGAAAAGCTTGAGAACTTAATTGATTACATTGATGAATTAAAAGCTAAGGTTGGTATTAAGAAGACAATTAAGGATTACAATATTGATGAACAAGACTTCTTAAATAGACTTGATGCAATGTGCGAACAAGCATTTGATGATCAATGTACTGGAGCAAATCCAAGATATCCATTAATAAGCGAAATTAAGCAAATGTACTTACATGCTTATTATGGCAATCCAAACAGAGAAAAGGTATAATAAGAAACACTATTATAAAGAATATGAGGCATTCGCCTCATATTTTTTTGCACAATGAGCTAATTATCGTTATGGAAAAGTGTAATTAGAAATTGTATAATATATTTAATAAGAACAGAAAAGGGGGGATTCTTATGAATTTAGATAATGTTATTGCAACACGTAAAAACAAGGCAATTTATCTTGATGGTGACAAGGTTATTAAAAGCTTTGATAAAGATTTCTCAAAAGCAGATATCTTAAATGAAGCATTAAATCAAGCAAGAGTAGAAGAAACTGATATTAAGATTCCAAAACTTCTTGAGGTAACAAAGATTAAAGATAAATGGGCTATTGTTATGGAGTACATCCCAGGAAAGACGCTAGAACAATTAATGAAAGAAAATCCAAAGAAGATGGATGAATATTTGAATTATTTTGTCGATTTACAAATGCATATCTTTACACAAAAAGCTCCTTTGTTAAACAAATTAAAGGATAAAATGAATAGAAAGATTTCTGAATCTCCTATTGATGCAACAACTAGATATGAATTACATACTAGATTAGATGGTATGCCAAAGCATAATAAAGTATGTCATGGAGACTTTAATCCAAGTAATATTATTATTTCAGACAAAGATGGTGATGCATATGTTATTGATTGGTCTCATGCAACACAAGGGAATGCATCAGCGGACGTTGCCAGATCATATTTATTATTCTCATTGAATTATGGTGAGGAAATAGCAAATAAATATTTGGATATATTCTCTAAAAAGAGTGATACAGCAAAACAATATATTCAAAAGTGGATTCCAATAGTAGCTGCTTCTCAATTGGTTAAAGGAAAGCCAGAAGAAAGAGAGTTTTTATTAAAATGGACTGACGTTGTGGATTATGAATAGAATAACAAGGAGAATCTGAGGGTTTAATGAAAAAGAGTATAGGAATTATAATAGTCGTAGTTTTATGTATACTGATGCTTTCTGCCTGTTCTAATATAGTAGAAGATAACAGTGGAGAATCTGGTGTAACTTCTGGATTAGAGAATTCAGGAGTAGATTCTGGAACTATAGACCCAAATGCAAATATAGCTACCGTTACTGTAGTGTTTAATGCAAATGGTGGGGTTGGAACAATGGGTAGTCAAACCTCTAAAATGGGAGAAACTAAAAGGTTAAGCAAGAATTTATTTTCCAAGGAATTAAAGGATTTTGCAGGCTGGGCAACTGCTATAGATGGTGAAGTTCTATATACAGACGAGGCAGAATATAGATTCGTTGAATCTACTACGCTATATGCAATTTGGGTAGATAAAAGTTTTACGGTTACCGCCGCACAATTAGGCAATAATAACGAAGAAATTCAAGTTGATTGGGAAGGAGTTCCAGAAGAAATAGAATCCTTGGTTATTTCAGCTAAACACGGAGAGGATGTCGTGGCTACTCATACAATTGATAGTGTAGATAACATCTCTAGCGGGAATTATGTTTTTGATGATATCTTTTATGGCTGTTATAATATTGAGATAAAAGCTAGGTCTCAATCTGGTTTAGAGATTATAGAATATGCCGAAAACGTGGAGGTTAGCACTTCGGTAATAGACATTGCATTCTTTAATGGAACGTTTCCAGTTTCTATATATACATTAATGAAAGCAGATGCAGACAGCACGAAATTGGATTCAGGTGCTAAGTCTTATGTTTATTTATCAAGGCCTAAAGCATATGACTGGAACAACTTGCCTAGTAATATCACTAAAAATCCAGTAGCCTTTGGAAAGGATTGGGATACTGCAGCTAGTAATACGGCAAGATGGATTAAGGAATTATATAGTATGAATAATAATATCCGATTTACGTTCCATTTTACGGATAATAGTATTTATTTATTAGGAATGATGTTTTTAGGAAATAGAATTCCTGTAGAAAATTATTCTGCTATTATGTATTCGGATGGTTCAGGTACGGCAGGGTATCTCGTTGATACATTTAATGTCGAAGATCCACAAACAAAGTATGATGAAATGGCAACTGCCTGGAATTCTTATGTTGAAACCGGGGTGCGTAATTTGCCTTATACATCATATGCTATTCCGAATTATTCGCTAGTTGTTTGTAATGAAATGGAGAATGTAAAATGGTATACAGGAAGATTGAGAACAACAGAAAATGTAATCCTATCTGATTCTGAATTTGCAGATTTTGCAGTCAATGGCTCAAAGAATCATGGAAGAGAAGAATTTTATTTAAATAGTTTACTAAATGCTTTGAGCACAGATGAGAAGTCAGCATTTAAAACTACATATCATATTGACGAGAATACTTTTGCCGCAGCTGGAGATAAAAAGATTATGATGATATTGGGAACTTCAGCAGGAGGAGAGAGTGGTAATCTAGAGACTTATATTAGAGCAACGGCTAAGATTTATGGAGATGATTATGCTTACTATTATAAACCACATCCAGGATGGGCTAATAATTCTCAAAGAGCAGCAATGATAGATAATCTTGCAAATGATGGGCTTGTTGTAAATGAGTTGGAGGCAGCGGTTGCCGCAGAGTTTTTCTTGTTCTTCTTTGAAGATATTGAAATGGTTGGATATCAATCAACAACTTTCGAAAGCGGAACCGATGAAAATGCAAATGGCGTGTATGGCGTGCGTGAGTCTTCTAATTATTACGCTGATTTGCTAGAGACTTACTTTACATATGTTGCAAGTGACAACACTCAACTAAAGAGTGACATAGGTGCTGCTTATGGAATAACACTTGAAGTTGATAATACATATTGTCTTGTTGAAATAAAAGAGAATTCATCAGCTGATATTGCGTTATATTGTTTAGAGACAGATGCTATAACATATTATAAGGACAGTGGCACTGGTTATGTAGAAGTAACGTAAGTTTTTATAGTATAAACGATTTTATATAGAATATGCATCAACTATAGAACAATGTAAAAATATGTGTTGATGCGTATTTTATTAATTATCAGACACATAAAAGCCATAGGTGATTAGGTTAGTCTTATCAAATCTCCTATAAAAGGATTCGCTACGGGTTTTGTTATTATTTACAAAATTATTATAATAGAGTAGTATTAATAAGAATTGTTTAGGGAGATGTTTATGAGGGAAGTTCGCGACATAAAAGAGATAAAACAAAGATTATTGGCCGCCGCTATAGAACTAAGAAATATATGTGAAGAGAATAGTCTACAATTATTTATGGGCGGAGGCACTTTGCTTGGCGCCGTGCGACATAAAGGCTTTATTCCATGGGATGATGATATTGACTTTTATATGAGAAGAGATGATTATGATAAGTTGATTCGGATAATGCAGTTGTCTAATTCAACCTCTAGATATAAATTATATTGTCATGAATTAAATAAAGATTACAATTATCCATATGCTAAATATGTTGATACAAGTTCTATACTATATGAAAAAGGATGTAATTGTGGTGTTGAATTAGGGTTGTATGTAGACATTTTCCCAATTGATGGCTTAGGCAATACGTACAGTGAAGCAAAAAAGCAAATGAGGAAAATGTTTCTTTACAATTCGTTGATTGTTTCATTGTCTATAGATTTATGGAGAAAGGAAGCCTCTCTTGCTAAAAATTTAGCAGTTTTTATGTTAAAAATAGTGGCTTTATGTTATGGAAAAGATAGATTGTATCGCAAGATTAGTAAAATTGCACACGACTGTCCATATAGAAATAGTGCATATGTCGGACAATATATGGAGGCAACTGGAGATAAGAGAATTTTTAATAAGGAAAGTGTTTATTCAAGGCTTATCCCAATGCAGTTCGAAGGCGAAAAATTCTTAGGAATGGAGAATTTTGACTTATATTTAAAGCAGACGTATGGTGATTATATGACGTTGCCTCCGCCTGAAAAACAAATTAATACACATGGGTATAGATTATTAATAAAAGAACAGGAGTGAGTTATATGAAATATATTACAAATAAAGACATAGATAGCTTAGGCCTATCTGCTAAAGAACTTGTCAATCTAGTTGATGATACATTGAAAAACAAGAAAGATGATGTGTTGCCTCCAAAAATTAGCATGAAGATTAACCCGGATAATTTTTATAATGTTATGCCATGCATTATGCCAAAGTTTGACATTGCTGGGGTGAAAGTTGTAAATAGATATCCAAACAATAAACCATGCCTTAAGAGCAATTTGCTTTTGTATGATTACAGAAATGGAGACTTAAAAGCTTTTTTTGATGCAGACTTGATAACAACCCTAAGAACTTCTGCAGTCGCAATTCATTCGATAAATTTATTTGCAAAAGATGGCTTTAAGTCAGTGGCTTTTATAGGAATGGGAGAAATAGGTCGCACTACGCTTAAATTTTTCTTAGATTATTTCGGGGATGATTATGTACTAAAGATATACAATCACAAGAATTGTGCGGAAAGAATAATACAAGAGTTCAAAAACTATTCTCCTAGATGGGAAGTTTATGAGAGTTATGAAGATTGCATAAAAAATACTGACGTAGTTATTTCGGCAGTAACATATATGCAAGATGATTTTGTTTCAGTAGAATGTTTTAAACCTGGCTGTTTAGTTGTTCCCATTCATACAAGAGGCTTTATGGAATGTGATTTAGCTTTTGATAAGGTGTTTGGAGATGATGAAGGACATTTACGTGGTTTTAAATATTATAATCAATTTCTTTCCAGATTTGCAGAAGTCTCAAGTGTGTTGAATGGGGAAAATAAGGGAAGAACTAGCGATACAGAAAGGATTATTTGCTACAACATTGGTATCGCGATTCATGATATAGCATTAGCAAATCATATATTCAATAAATTAACAAATCAGCGTTAAAGATTGTAACTTGATAAGAAAGTTAAAAAAAAGACTTTAAAACAATAAATCGGCTGGTTTAACGCCGATTTTTATATAAAGAGTAGGAAGTAATTTCAGTCATTGTTTTACCTTAAGTAATATAATAAAATAATAAAGAGGAACTATATGAGAAAAATAGAAGACATTAAAGAAATTAGAGAGATATTATTGAATCTTGCTTGCGAAGTAAAAAGGATTTGCGAAGAGAACAACTTGAGATACTACCTATCGGGCGGTACTCTCCTAGGAGCAGTAAGACATAAAGGCTTTATACCATGGGACGATGATATTGATATGCATATGCCTCGTCCAGATTACGAGAGATTTATTGAAATCTACTCAAAATCAGGCGGAAATAATATTCTTTACGCACAAGAAACTAATGATAAATATCTATATTCTTTTATAAAAATTGCGGCGAAAAACACTTTGTTATATGAAAAAGGTGCGAAAAATGGCGTCGATATGGGGGTATATCTTGATATTTTCCCAATTGATGGCCTTGGTGAATCTATGGAAGATGCTCATAAAGTTTTTAAAAAAATAAAAATGCCAATTGATTTATTAATGAGCTATAGGGTGGATAAATGGAGAAAGAATGTTCCATTTTATAAGAATTGTTTGGTTTGCGGGGCCTATTTAGTAGCTAAGTTGTTTGGCCATAAATATCTATCGAAAAAAATTAAAGATCTAGCATTGACATATAAATTTGATGAAAGTAGTTATGTAGGGTCGTTCGTAGATGAGGTTGGAGATAGGAGAATTCATAAAAAGGAATTCTATGATGGAAAATGTGAATTAGAATTTGAAGGGATAACATTTTCTGTTCCTAAAGAGTACAAAACGATTTTAAAGATGTTTTATGGGGATTATATGAAACTTCCGCCAAAAGAAAAACAAGTACTAACACATAATTATGAAGCTTTTATTATCGAGGAGAAATAGGAAAAGATGAATGTTGCATTGATACTATCTAGTGGGATTGGACAAAGATTGGGTAGCACTATTCCAAAACAATATTTAAAGATTTGTGGCAAAATGGTTGTCTCTTATGTTATAGAAGCTGCTTTAAAAGCACAAAAATTGGATAAGATTATAGTTGTCGCCCATCATCCATTTATCGAGGATTTACAGCAAGAGTACCCAAATCTAATCTATGTGGAAGGTGGAGATACTCGAAATAAATCATTAAGAAACGGGGTCGATTTTATAAAAGAGAATTATCAATGCGAGAGCGTGATTGTGCTAGATGCAGTTAGGCCTTTTGTAACGGGAGAACTAATAGATAAATATTTAGATATTATAAAGAGTGGATATGATATCTGTGTTACAACTTCTAAGATAACGGATAGTCTAAATTGTTTAGACATGAAGACATGCGATAGAGATAGATATTTTTTGACAGCTTCTCCGATGTCTTTTGAGTTTTCAAAGCTTGAAAAGAATCTTGATCGTGATTCAAAAATAGTAGAGGTGTTGCAGATGTATCCTTCAAATACAAAAGTGTATTATTATTACGATTTTAAAGAAAATTATAAATTAACATATTTAGAAGATTTAGATTTTTTAGAGTGTATGATGGAATTAAAATTGAAGAATGGCAGAAAGCACTAATGATAATTTATATAATATTTAAAAGGGTTTGGTAGTCATGAATAATCGTTTTTTTCAAGCGTACAACAATATTATTGGTTTATTCCCATCAAAAATGAGAATAGTTTTATTGAAACTGGGGGGATGCACTATAGGCAAAAACGCGCAATTATATCCGGGCGTGTTCATGGACAATGGGAAAAATATAGTTATAGGTGAAGGCTCCAGTGTGCAAAAACATACTAAGTTCTATACAGGCTATTCAAACGTTATGATAAGAATAGGGGACAATGTTGATATAGGTTGTGATTGTCGTTTTATATGTGTTACGCATGAAATCAATAAAGGTAGTGACATAAGACGTGCAGGGGAGAATATTTATAAAGGCATTGTCGTTGGAGATAATTGTTGGATTGGTGCAGGGGTGACTATATTGCCAGGAGTAAATATTGCGAAAGGGTGTATTATTGGAGCTAATAGTACCGTAGTTAAAGATACAAAAGAGAATGGTGTTTATGTTGGATGTCCAGCAAAAAGAATTAGGGAACTCTAAAATAAGAAATAAATATCGTATTATTATCGCGCTAGCTTTGATATTCGTCTTGATGCTGGTTTTGATATTTATGATTCCATTTGTAAAGTATTCAGTATATATTAAGGCTGAAAGAATAGTTGCGTGCGTAGGGGATAGTATAACGTATGGTTATGGAATAAATATGCAAAAGTATTATAGTTATCCTGGGCAATTACAATATAAATTGAAAACCGAGTATTCCGTAAAAAATTTTGGGGTAAATGGTGCGACTGCAAGTATTAATACAAACAATCCCTATGCAAAAACGAGCGAGTATAAGGATAGTATAAACTGCAATCCAACGATTGTGCTTATTATGCTTGGCACAAATGATTCTAAATCTTATAACTATTCTTCAAAGAAGGTTTTTAAAGAAGATTATAAGTGTATAGTTGAAGATTATAAATCATTATCTTCTGTGAATAGAGTTTATTTGTTATTGCCAATAAATGCCTATGATAATGTTTTTGATATAGATAATAATCGAATTCAAAGTGAGATTAGAGATGCAATTTGCGAAGTGGCAGAAGAGTTGAAAATATCTACAATTGATGTTAGAAGCATGTTGTCGTCAAATGATTATTATAGTGATGATGGGGTTCATCCAAATGCAAAAGGAGCAAAGAGGATAGCTGCTGGAATATATGAATATATAGAATCTTTTAGATAGAATGGTGTTATATGCTAATAAATTATATATTCGAGAGGCTAATATATTCATAATCCTCTCGTTTTTATTCATATATTTGAATTTTTAATTACACACCTTGACATCATATATTTGCACCTATATAATAAAAGGCGATATGAGAAAGCAAGTTTATTTTAGCGCATATTACTTTTACGGCTACTATTATAGCCTAGATGTTTAATGCGGTTTTTAGAATAAACAAACTTGAAGAAAATGAGTAAATAAAATGAAATTTAAGAACCGCCAACAAAATGGTGGTTTTTTTGTTATATAGGAGATGTGAAATATGATTATTGTAATCAAAAATGGTTGTGACAAAAAACAATTAGACAATCTAACAAGTTGGATTGAAAAACAAGGTCTTAGAATAGATAGATCTAATGGTGAGAATACACAAATCTTAGGATTAGTTGGTGATACATCTAAAGTAGATGTGGATTTAATTCAATCTTTAGATATTGTTGAATCAGTTAAAAGAATTCAAGAGCCATATAAGCTAGCTAATAGAAAGTTCCACCCAGAAGACACTATTGTTGATGTTGCTGGACATAAGTTTGGTGGTAATAACTTCCAAATTATAGCTGGTCCGTGTTCTGTTGAAAATGAAAAACAAATTATTGGCATTGCCAATGCAGTAAAAGCTGCAGGTGCTAACATCCTTCGTGGTGGCGCATTTAAGCCAAGAACTTCTCCATATGCATTCCAAGGATTAGGTGGAGATGGATTAAAGCTATTACTTAAAGCTAAAGAAGAAACAGGTATGCCAATTTGTACTGAACTTATGGCTGAAAAGTATTTAGACCTTTTTGAAGATGTAGATATCATTCAAATTGGTGCTAGAAATATGCAAAATTTCGATTTATTAAAAACAGTTGGTAAAACAAAGAAGCCTATCTTATTAAAGAGAGGTTTAGCTAATACTATTCAAGAATGGTTAATGAGTGCTGAATACATTATGTCTGAAGGAAATCCAAATGTTATTCTTTGTGAAAGAGGAATTAGAACATTTGAACCATATACAAGAAACACTTTAGACTTATCTGCCATTCCTCTTCTTAGAGATTTAACACATTTACCAGTAATAGTAGATCCTTCACATGCTTCAGGCATTGCAAAACTAGTAGCTCCAATGTCACTTGCTGCAGTAGGTGCTGGCACTGATGGTTTAATTATTGAAGTACACAATGATCCACCACATGCATTATGTGATGGTGCACAATCTCTTCGTCCTGAACAATTTGAAGATTTAGTAAAGAAAATTGATGTAATGTTACCACTTGTAAATAGGGAGCGTAAATAATATGAATATTGGCGTTATTGGACTTGGTCTTATTGGAGGTTCTATTTGTAGAACATTAAAAAAGAAAACAGAGCATACTGTTTATGCTTATACTCGTTCTGAAAAGACTATGGCGAATGCTTATTTAGCAGGAGCTTATGATAAAGTCCTTTCAAAAGATAACGCTAAGGAATTAGATATATTATTTATTGCTTTATATCCACAAGCAATAATTGATTACTTAAAAGAATATGCTCCTTTTATGAAAAAAGGTGCAATATTAATAGACTGTGGTGGTAATAAAAGAGGTATTTGTGCAGAAATGGAGAAGTTACAGCAAGAGTATCCAGATTTGCATTTTGTAGGTGGCCACCCTATGGCAGGAAGGGAGTTCAGTGGATTCTCGCATTCAACAACAACAGTATTTGATAACGCAACTTTCTTACTTGTTCCAATAAACAATACACCTATAGAAGTTAGAGCTACTATTAAACATTTAGTTCAAGAGTTAGGCTTTAGTGGTGTTGTAATAACTAATGCTGCTGAGCATGATGAGATGATTTCCTATACATCTCAGCTTGCGCATATAGTATCTAGTGCATATGTTAAGAATAAGCTTGCTACAGAACACTATGGTTTCTCTGCGGGCTCATTTAGGGATATGACAAGAGTTGCTAGATTGAATCCTCAAATGTGGACAGAGTTAATGTTTAATAACAGTGATTATTTAGTAGAACAGATAAGCGTAATAATAAAGAATCTTGAAGACTATAAAGATGCGTTAGCAAATAAAGATGAAGAGAAACTAACAAGATTATTACAAGAAGGTAGCGATATAAAAGAAAAAGTTGAAGCGATGAGAGCTCAGATGCTTTCTAAGAAGGTGGATAAATAATATGGAGATTGTTAAAGTTCATGCATCAAAGACTTACGATATAAAAATCGAGAAGGATTTGTTATATACAGTAGGTGAAGAGATTTCAACAATAAAGCCAAAATGTAAGGTGCTAGTAGTATCTGATGATATTGTTCACGATTTATATGGAAAGATTGTAGCCGACAGTTTGATTACTTGTGGCTACAATGTTTTCGAATATACATTCCCACATGGAGAAAAGAGTAAAAATCTAATAACATATGGCAATATTTTAAATTTCTTAGCAGAAAGCGCATTTACAAGATCTGACCTTGTTGTCGCTCTTGGCGGTGGCGTTACTGGAGATATGGCGGGCTTTGCGGCATCAACATATATGAGAGGAATTGATTATGTTCAAGTGCCAACAACTCTTCTTTCTATGATTGATTCATCAGTCGGCGGAAAGACTGCCGTCGATTTACCATCAGGCAAAAATTTAGTAGGTTCATTCTATCAACCAATAATGGTTTTAATAGATACAGCAACTTTGACAACCCTTCCTTGTACAGAATACAAGAATGGCATGGGAGAAGGGATTAAGTATGTTGTTTTGGATGGCGGAGAGCTAATACCAATCGTTGAAAAAGGTATTAGATGTTCATGTGCTAACGAAATAGGAAAGTTTATAAAACTTTGTGTTACCTCAAAAGCAAATATTGTAGAAAAGGACGAGAAAGAATCTAATCTAAGAAGACTTTTAAATCTTGGTCATACTTTTGCTCATTCAATTGAAAAGTTATCTAATTACACAATACCTCATGGAGTATGTGTAGCAGAAGGTTTGAGAATAATTTCAGATATATCTCATAAACAAGGAAAACTAAACGATTTAGATTATAATAAGATTATTAATCTTTTAGAGAAATATGAAATGCCAAGAATAACGGATTATTCAATGCAAGACATGATAAACGTTATGAATGTAGATAAGAAAGTAGAAAATGGAAATATTAATTTTGTAATACCATATGCTATTGGCGATTGCAGAATTGAATCAATTCCACTAGATAAGGTAAAGGATTTAATATAATAATGGATATAAAAATAACTCCAGCGATAATGGGTGGCGAGGTAAGTGCCATCGCAAGTAAATCATATGCACATAGAATGCTTATGTGTGCTATGCTTACGCGAGATAATGGAGTTATTAATAACGTAGTTGAAAGTAAAGATATTAAGGCAACAATTAATTTTTTAAATGCACTTAATACAAAAGTAGATATTAAAGATAATAAATTCTATTTATCTTCTGGAGATATTCCAAAGACAGCAAATATAGATTGTATAGAATCTGGCTCAACAGTAAGATTTATTTTATCTATATTGGCAGCGCTAAAAGTTAATGCATTTGTAACAGGCAAAGAAGGACTTCAAAAACGACCTCTTATAGATCTTATAAAAGTATTAAGAGAAAATGGTGAATATGTAGATAGTGATACACTTCCTCTTAATATGAGTGGAGAGATAAAGAGTGGAGAATATAGAATTAATGGCTCAATATCTTCTCAATATATAACAGGACTTTTAATGGCACTCCCTATCCTTAGTGGAGATAGTAAAATTGTTATTGAAGGCAATTTAGTTTCAAAGAGTTACTTAGACATAACACTAGAAGTGTTAAGATTGTTTAAAATATATATTAAAGAAGAAACTTGGGGTTATGCTATTAAAGGAAATCAAAAGTATATAATGCCGGATAATTTAGCAGTTCAAGGCGATTGGTCCAATGCGGCTTTCTTTATAGTGCTAGGAGCAATAAATAAAGATATTAAAGTAAATAATTTGGTTCTTGATTCAAATCAAGGGGATAGAGAGATTATTGATATAGTTGAAAAAATGGGCGCTAAGGTTAATAAATTTGATAATTCGGTTAGTGTAACAAAAGCACCATTACATAGCATAGAATTAGATGCAAAGAATATACCTGATCTAGTACCAATAGTATCTATCCTTATGGCTTGCGCAGAGGGTGAATCAAAAATCACTAATGTAGATCGTCTAAAGATAAAAGAAACAGATAGATTAAAAGCTGTACAAGAAACCTTAGATAGAATGGGTATAGAGAATAGATATGAATCTAATACTTTATATATAAAAGGTGGCGTTATAAAGCCATTTAGTGGTATATCTTATAATGACCATAGAATGGTAATGATGCAAGCAATAGCTGCATCAATTGCAAGTGGTGATTCTACAATTCAAGGAGTAGAGGCCGTAGAAAAGTCTTATCCAACATTCTTTGAAGATTATAAATCCTTAGGAGGTAAATGTAATGTTTAGTGCACTAGACAAACTTAAGATTGAAATATATGGTGCTTCTCATGCGGAGAAGATATCTTTATTTGTTGAAGGACTTCCAAAAGGAAAGAAGATTAATATTCAAGAATTACAAGAGTACGTGGATAGAAGAAAAGCTCAAAAGGCAGCCTTTTCAACAGCAAGACTTGAAGGTGATGTTATACATTTTGCTTCAGGTATTACCGAAGATGGCACTCTTACAGGAGAAAAGCTTGAGGCCTATGTTTTGAATACATCTCAACATTCTAATGATTATAACAACCTTGTAAATACACCAAGACCTGGTCATGCAGATTATGTTGCTAAGGTTAAATATAAAGGCGAAATGGACATGAGAGGTGGCGGTATTTTCTCAGGAAGAATGACATTAACTATTTGTATTCTTGGTGGAATTGCTCGTCAACTATTACGAGAATATGGCATTGATGTTGAAGCATATATCTCTTCAATTGCTGGAATTAAATCAACATCATATAAGGATAAGGATTTAACAATAGAAGAAATTAATAAAGCAAATCCTTTATTTAGAGTGCTTGATGAAGAAAAAGGCGCTCAAATGATGGAGAAGATTTCAGAGGCGAAATCAAATATGGATTCTGTTGGCGGTACAGTTGATTGTATGGCATTTAACGTTCCTGTTGGGTTAGGTGGTCCATTATTTGAAGGCTTTGAGGGCAAACTTGCTTATGCAATGTTTGCAATTCCTGCTGTTAAAGGTATTGAATTTGGTGCAGGCTTTGATATCTCAAATATGAAAGGATCTACAGCTAATGATAGTTTCTATTATGATGATAATAAAGTCGTAAAAACATATACAAACCACAATGGTGGTATTAATGGTGGAATCACAAATGGTATGCCTATAACATTAAGAGTAGCATTTAAGCCAACACCATCAATTGCTCAAAAACAAAAAACAATTAATATGGAGACAAAAGAAAACGTAGAACTAGAGATAAAAGGAAGACATGATGCATGTATTGTTCCTCGCGCTGTAGTTTGCGTTGAATCAGTTGTCGAAATAGCATTATTAGATAGTTTGCTATAAAAGGAGTATAAATATGCTTGATGAATATAGAAAGCAAATAGATGACATCGATACACAGCTTGCTAAACTTTTAGACGAAAGACTAAAGGTATCTAAAAAGATTGGCGAAGAAAAAGCCAAGATGGAAACTGTTGTGTTAGATAAAGGTAGAGAAAAGAATGTTGTTAATAGAGTAACATCATTGGTTTCTCCTGAATATAGATTATATGTTAAGCAAATATATGAAACTATATTTGAGACTTCTAAGGCTTATCAAAGACAATTTATACATAACGAAAGTGCAATCTCTGCAAAGATTAGAAAAACTATTGAAGAGGGGGTTAAACAATTCCCAATCTCTGCTACAGTTGCTTGTCAAGGTGTAGAAGGTGCTTATTCTTCAATTGCTGCAGATAGATTATTTGAATTAAACACAAACCTATATTTCAAAACATGGGACGCTGTGTTTGATGCTGTAGAAAAAGGGCTATGCGATTATGGCGTGTTACCTATTGAAAATTCAACAGCAGGTTCAGTAAACAAAGTTTACGATTTAATGAAAGAACACAATTTCTATATCGTTAGATCAATAAAGTTAAGAATCTCACACAATCTTTTAGCAAAGAAAGGTGTAGCTTTATCAGACATAAAAGAAATAGTTTCACATCAACAAGCACTAGATCAATGCTCAGATTTATTATCTCAACTTGGTGTAAAAATTACTGTATGTGAAAACACAGCTATGGCAGCACAAATGGTTGCTAAATCAAAACGTACAGATATAGCATGCTTATCTTCAAAAGAATGTGCAGATATATATGGTCTTAATATCTTAAAGAGTAATGTTCAAAACGCTAATGCTAACTTTACAAGATTTATTTGTATATCTAAGGATTTACAAGTTTTTGAAAAATCTAACAAAATAAGCATCATGGTTACTCTTCCTCATGAAAAAGGTTCACTAAACAAGATATTAAATAAGTTCTCAACAATGGGACTTAACTTAACAAAGCTTGAATCTAGACCAATGCCAAATACAGATTTTGAATTCACATTCTATTTTGATTTTGATGGCTGTATTGAAGACGATAACGTCCTAAAGCTTTTAGCTGATTTAGATTTTGGAACAGAACAATTCACATTCCTTGGTGGATATACGGAGATTATATAAAGTATGGCAGATTATTGTCTTATAGGAGAAAAACTAGGACATAGCTTTTCAAAGATAATTCATGAAAAGATGGGCTATGAATATGATCTTGTAGAAGTTGAAAAAGATAAACTTCAAGACTTTGTTAATGCAAAGAAATATAAGGCATATAATGTTACAATTCCTTATAAGCAAGTAATAATGCCAATGCTAGATGTAATAGACGATTCAGCTAAATTAATTGGTTCAGTTAACACTGTTGTTAATAGAGATGGTGTTCTTTATGGATATAACACAGATATCTATGGTATGGAATACGCTTTTGATAAAGCAGGGATAGTATTAAAAGATAAGAAAGTAATAATACTTGGCTCTGGCGGCACTTATGCAACAGCAACAGCTCTTTGTAAAATGAAAGGTGCAAAAGAAGAGATTAAAGTTTCTAGAAATGGGGAGAATACATACGATAACATTCAAAAACATTATGATGCAGAAGTTATTATTAATACAACGCCAGTTGGTATGTACCCACATAATGAAGATCAAATAATTTCTATTAAACCATTTACAAAATTAACTGGACTTTTTGATGCTATATATAATCCACTAAAGACTAAGATTCTATTAGAAGCAGATGAAAAGTGGGGAGATAAATATCATTGTAATGGTCTTGCTATGCTAGTTGCTCAAGCAAAATTTGCAAGAGATTTATTCTTTGGAAATAAAATAGATAATTCAATAATTGAAAAGATTATTAAAGAGATAGAAAACGATAAATTAAATATCGTATTAATTGGTATGCCAGGCTGTGGTAAGTCTACGATAGGTAAGGAACTTGCAAACAGCCTAAATAAGACATTTGTAGATATAGATAGTGAAATAATTCAAAAAGCTGGAAAAACTATCCCAGAGATTTTTAAAGAAGAAGGAGAAAAAGCATTTAGAGATATCGAGGAAGAATGTATTTTAGAAATCTCTAAAAAGCAAGGTCTTGTTATAGCTACAGGTGGTGGCGCTGTATTAAGAGATAATAATGTTACTGCACTAAAGGGTAACGGTCTTGTTATATTCTTAGATAGAGATATAGATAAACTAGCATCAGATGGAAGACCTTTATCTTCATCAAAAGAAGCTATTCAAAATCTATATAATAATCGTATTGAGTTATATAAAAAAGCAGCAAAATATATTGTAGATGATAACGGAACTATTAATGAGGTTGTAGATACAATACTTGATTTAATTAAATAATAAATCCAAAACCAAAAACAACAACAACGGATACTATAGCAACAATGGTCATGTTAATCTTAAAGAATGCCATGACTAGTGCTACTATTGTTCCAATAACAGCTGTCCAAATTGAACCTGTTGAATAGAATATAGCAGGGAATGTTAATGCTGCAATTACAGCATATGGAATATAGAATAAGAAAGATTTAACATATTTATTCTCGATGTGCTTTTTCATAAACACAAGTGGAATCATACGACAAAGGTATGTAACAAGACCCATAACTAGAACGGCAAGAACTTGGTAAACTATATTACTCATACGCTTGCCTCCTTGTCATTATCTTTTATCTCTAGATCTTCTTTATACTCATAAGAATCCATAGGATCTTCAATAGGGAATAAGAAAGCACAAATTGCTGCAGCAACAATGCCAGATATAATTACTCTGAAACCTTCGTTAATTCTGTTCAGATAAGGTGTGTAATATAAAAGGCAAGATAAAGCAGTAGCTATAGCAATACATACTATAATTGCTTTATTAGAACGTGCAGGTGGCACAATTATTGCTATAAACATGCAATAAATAGCAATGCCAAGTGCGATTTGTAAGCTTTCTGGTAAAACGTTATTTACAAGAGCTCCAAGCAGCGTTCCAAGTGCCCATAAAAAGTAAGGGAATGTTGCTACGCCAAACATATATTTTGGCTTTAAGTTTTTGCCAGCAACCGTACATACAGCAAAGATTTCATCCGTTACAAAACAACTTAACAATAATCTTTTCCATGTAGGAGTTTTTTGATCAAATTGTTGAGATAGTGTTAGAGACATTACAAGGTATCTAGCATTAATAATTAATATCGCAAGTGCAATCTCAAAGAACGAAGAAAATGCCGCCATCATGTTAATACCAGCGATTTGTCCTGTAGATGTCAAATTTGTTAAAGAGAATGTTGTTGCAAGCCACCATGGAATTTCTTTTTGGACTGCATAAATACCAACGGTAAATGATACTGCAAGATATGCAATACCTATAGGTAATCCGTCTTTTAGTCCATCAAAATAAGAAAACTTCTTTTCCATAGCGCTCATATTATAACCTTACTATTTATATTTTACAATTTTTTGTTGGGTTTTTGTTAGAAACTATTATATAATTTCAAAAGA
>DFIJ01000036.1 GCA_002372775.1 Christensenella sp. UBA3700 | reverse complement strand
AAGATCATTACAGAAGATACAAAGAAGGCTATGAAGAAAGTATTAAGCGATATCCAAGATGGTACATTCGCTAAGGAATTCTTACTAGACATGTCAGATGCTGGTGGACAAGTTCACTTCCAAGCTATGAGAAAGTTACATGCTGAACATCCAGCAGAAAAAGTTGGTGAAGAAGTTAGAAAGCTATACAGCTGGAACGATGAATCAGGTAAGTTAATCAACAACTAATCTGTACACCAATACAACAAAAAAAACAAGCCACATATGGAGAAGCTCTAATCAGTTTCTCCTTTGTGCTAAAAAAGATTTAAAAAGGAAACACAAATTATGTTAAGTGATAATGTAAAATTTGGCCCACAAAATGCCCCACATAGATCTTTATATCATGCCCTTGGTATGACTAAAGAAGAAATGGATAGACCTCTTGTTGGTATCGTAAGTTCTTACAACGAAATCGTTCCAGGACATATGAACATCGACAAGATCGTTGAAGCTGTTAGACTTGGCGTAGCTATGGCTGGCGGTACTCCAATCGTATTCCCTGCAATTGCTGTATGCGATGGTATTGCTATGGGTCATATCGGTATGAAATATTCTCTTGTTACAAGAGACTTAATTGCCGATTCAACAGAATGTATGGCTATGGCTCATGGTTTTGATGCCCTAGTTATGGTTCCAAACTGCGATAAGAACGTTCCAGGATTATTAATGGCAGCCGCAAGATTAAATTTACCAACAGTATTTGTATCTGGTGGTCCTATGCTTGCTGGTCACGTTAATGGTGCTAAAACAAGCTTATCTTCTATGTTCGAAGCAGTAGGTAAATACACAGCAGGCAAGATGACTCTTGAAGAACTTGAAGATTATGAATGCAAAGCTTGTCCATCATGTGGTTCTTGCTCAGGTATGTACACAGCTAACTCAATGAACTGCTTAACAGAAGTTCTTGGTATGGGTCTAAAAGGCAATGGTACAATCCCTGCTCCATATTCACAAAGAATTGAACTTGCTAAGCATGCTGGTATGGCTGTTATGAATATGCTAAAGAAAGGTATCAAGGCTAGAGATATCATGACAGAAGATGCATTCCACAATGCACTAACTGTAGATATGGCTTTAGGATGCTCAACAAACAGTATGTTACACTTACCTGCAATCGCTCATGAATGCGGTATTGAAATCAACTTAGATATCGCTAATAGCATCTCAGCTAAGACTCCAAATCTATGTCACCTAGCTCCTGCTGGTAGAACATATATGGAAGATCTAAATGAAGCTGGTGGTGTTTATGCAGTTATGAACGAATTAAACAAGAAGGGCTTAATCAAGACTGATTGTATGACAGTTACAGGAAAGACAGTTGGCGAGAATATTGCTAATTGCGTTAACCTTAACCCTGAAGTTATCAGACCAATTGATAATCCATATTCAACAACTGGTGGTATTGCTGTTCTTCGTGGTAACTTAGCTAAAGATGGCTCAGTTGTTAAGAGATCTGCAGTTGCTCCTTCAATGCTTGTACATGAAGGTCCAGCTAAGGTATTTGATTCCGAAGAAGAAGCTCAAGCTGCTATCAATGCTGGCAAGATTGTTGCTGGCGATGTAGTTGTAATTCGTTATGAAGGACCAAAAGGTGGCCCAGGTATGAGAGAAATGTTAAATCCAACATCTGCTATCATGGGTATGGGACTTGGCGAATCAGTTGCGTTAATCACTGATGGTAGATTCTCAGGTGCTACTCGTGGTGCTTGTATCGGTCACGTTTCTCCAGAAGCTGCTGAAGGTGGTTTAATTGGTGTTGTTCAAGATGGCGATATCATCTCAATTGATATTCCTAACAACAAGCTTGAATTAAAGGTTGATCAAAAAGTTCTTGATGAAAGAATGAAGAACTTTGTTCCAAAGAAGAAGGAACTTTCTGGATACTTAAAGAGATATGCTCAATTAGTATCTAGTGGCGCAAAGGGTGCTATTATCAATGCCTAATACAAAATTAAGTGAATTATCTATAGGATTACATTCTTTAACAGTCTTCAAGGCGTTAAAGAATGATCCTGTTATCAAAGCGTTAATGACATTTTTAGACAATGTTGATGATGTTACTACTGCTGAAGCAGTAGAACTATACTCTAATGTTGCTTCTAATCTTTATGCCGCTAACGAAGAAAACTTATCTGATTATGTAAAGACTATCGTTGGAAACGACGAGAACATTTACATAAGAGATATAGGACAAGGAATCACCCCTACAACACTTCTTAAGAAAAATGTAGAACGTGAACTTGAAATCCTACAAAACGTGGCTAATTTGACCGCTAGCGAGTTAAGACAAGGCGTTGCTTGGACTGAATATCTTCCTGGCTGGAATAATCCAAAGGTAGATTTAAAAGAAATCTATAAAGATAGAACAAAGAACATCTCTAAATATGGATACGGAATGTATGCGCAATATCATATGTTCTTTATCGATAAGAATAATGCTATTGTTCCTGTTAAGAATCCAGATCCAATTAGACTTTCTGATTTAATTAACTATAAGAGAGAACAAGGTATTATCTTAGATAATACAAAAGCGTTACTTGAGAATAAACCTGCATCAAATATCCTATTAACAGGTGATGCTGGTACAGGTAAATCTTCAACAATTAAAGCTGTATGTAATGAATTGTACACTGAGGGCCTAAGAATTCTTGAAGTTAGAAAAGAACAACTTAGAGAAATCCCGGGCATCTTAGATGAACTTGCTGTCAATCCTTTAAAATTCATTATATTCATTGATGATTTATCTTTCGCAAAGAACGATGATAACTACACTGCTCTTAAAGCTATATTAGAAGGCTCAATCTCTGCTAAATCAAAGAATGTTGTTATTTATGCAACAAGTAATAGACGTCACATTATTAATGAGAAATTCTCAGACAGAGATGATGATGTATCTAAGAATGATTCTATGCAAGAGAGCGTTTCATTATCTGAAAGATTTGGTATTCAAATTTGGTTCCAAAGACCAGATAAGCAAACTTATCTTGATATTGTTACTCATTTACTTGATGCTCATAAGATTAAATATGATGTAGAAAAAGTAAAGATTGAAGCAGAAAAGTTTGCCCTATCTAGAGCAAATAGATCAGCTCGTGCAGCAAAACAATTTGTAGATCAAGTACTAACAGAAGCAATCTCTGTTAAATAACTTGTTATTTAAGTTAAAAATCATGGCTCTCAATGAATTT
>DFIJ01000058.1 GCA_002372775.1 Christensenella sp. UBA3700 | reverse complement strand
CTATATAAGGGTGATTATAAACAAATGACAGTTTATAACGATAACCCTGTAAGTGTTGCTCTTGACTTTAAAAAGGCTGGAGCAAAATATATCCATATCGTAGATTTAGAAGGCGCTAAAGATGGCACAACACCAAATCTTGATGTTGTTTTAAATATCAAGAAAGAATCAGGATTAATCTGTGAAATCGGTGGTGGAATTAGATCAATGGAAACAGTAGATAAGTATTTATCTTCTGGAGTAGATAGAGTAATACTTGGAACTGCTGCTGTTGAGAATGAAGAATTCGTTAAAGAAGCAGTTAAAAAATATGGCGACAGAATTGTGCTTGGTGTAGATATAAAAGATGGTTTTGTTGCTGTTAAAGGCTGGGTAGAAAAATCATTATATAGTGCTTTTGATTTCTGTGAAAAGATGCAAAAGATAGGAATAAAAACTATCATATGTACTGACATATCTAAAGATGGTGCAATGAAAGGTACTAATGTAAATCTATACAAAGAACTAAAAGAAAGATTCAATATGGATATAATTGCATCAGGTGGAGTTAGCTCTATGGATGATATCCATAACTTAAAGAAATTAGATGTATTTGGTGCTATTATTGGAAAAGCATATTACATTGGAGCAATAGACTTAAGAGAAGCTATTGAGGTGGCAAAATGATAACAAAAAGAATTATACCTTGTTTAGATGTAAGACATGGAAGAGTTGTAAAGGGCGTTAATTTTGATGGCCTACATGACGTATCTTCTCCAGTTGAACTTGCTAAATATTATAGTGATAATGGAGCTGATGAACTTGTCTTTTATGATATTACAGCTTCTTTTGAAGAAAGATCATTATTTACTGATATTCTTTGCGAAACAGCAAAGAGTGTATTTATCCCATTAACTGTTGGTGGTGGTATTAATACAGTGAATGATTTTGATAGAGTACTAAAGTGTGGTGCAGATAAAGTTAGTGTTAACTCTGGTGCTATTAAGAATCCAAATCTTGTATACGAAGCTGCTAAACTTTATGGCAATCAATGCGTAGTATTATCTTGTGATGCTAAGCGTGTTGGTAATGAGTTTAGAGTCTTTGCAAAGGGCGGAAGAGAAGACACAGGAATGGAAGCCATTTCTTGGATTAAAAGATGTGTAGATAATGGTGCTGGAGAAATCGTTTTAAACTCTATTGATACAGATGGCGTTAAGAAGGGATTCGATTTAGAAATGCTTGATGCTGTATGTAATGCAGTTTCTGTTCCAGTAATTGCTTCAGGTGGCGCTGGATGTATTAATGATTTTAAGGAGCTATTTACTAAGCTTCCAAAAGTAGATGCAGGACTTGCTGCTTCAATCTTCCACTTTAAGGAAGTTGAAATCAAAAAATTAAAAGAGGAATTAAGGGAGATTGGCGTATCTGTACGTCTATAACCTAAGAAGGAGAGATATAGTATGATTAATATTGATGAATTAAAATTTGATGAAAAGGGATTAATTCCTGCAATTGTTGTAGATTCTATTACAAAGAAGGTATTAACACTTGCATATATGAACAAGGAGAGCTTAAAGATCTCTATTGAAAAAGGTTTAACATGTTTCTGGTCTAGATCTAGACAAGAATTATGGTTAAAGGGAGAAACAAGCGGTAACTATCAACATATTTGTTCAATTACAGCAGATTGTGATAAAGATGCTCTTGTAGTTGTTGTAGATAAGGATGGTCCAGCTTGTCATAAGGGAACAGATTCTTGTTTTGATAATGGTAATGAAGTATACCAATCAGAAGATAGACATGAATTCTCATATGAAGGTCTTCTTGAATTAATCAGAGGAAGAAAGATTGATAAGAAAGAAGGTTCTTATACCACATATTTATTCGAAAAGGGATTAGATAAGATTTTAAAGAAAGTTGGTGAAGAATCAACAGAAGTTATCGTTGCTGCTAAGAATAATGATAAAGCTGAAACTATTTATGAAATCTGTGATTTAGCATATCATACTATGGTATTAATGGTAGAGATGGGAATTTCTCTTGAAGATATTCATAAAGAACTTGCTTCTCGTCATGTTATTGACCACAAGGTTAAGCAAGAAAAGATGGGCGGCACAGTAAAACAGTAATTATTACATTTGAGTATAATAGTATTGATCATAGAAATATGGTCAATATTTTTTTATAATTTACAAATACTTTATAAATATATGTTAATATACTAACATTTTTATGGTAAAATAGGCCTATATAGAGAATAGTTGGAGGCATTGTATGTCAAAAGTGTATTTTACAAGAGAAATATCTCCTGAAAAAGTTATTGAGTTATATGAAAAACTTGGTATTGAATTAAAAGGTAAGGTTGCAGTTAAGGTTCACTCAGGTGAAAAGGGTAATCAGAATTTCTTAAGACCAAATTTTTGGAGACCAATGGTAGAAAGAGTCAATGGTACAGTTGTTGAGTGTAATACTGCATATGTTGGAACAAGAAATACTACTAAAAAACATACAAAAGTATTAGCTGCACATGAATGGACAAATTATTTTAAAGTAGATCTTTTGGATGCAGAAGGCCCAGATATTGAAATTCCTATTGAAAATGGAAAAGTATTAAAGAAAGATATTTTAGGTAAAGATATTAAGAATTATGATTCACTGCTTGTTCTATCTCACTTTAAAGGACATCCAATGGGAGGATATGGTGGAGCATTAAAGCAATTATCGATTGGCTGCGCTTCATCAAAAGGAAAAGCATATATTCATTCAGGCGGAAGAACAACAAATCAAATCTTATGCTGGCTATCTACAGCTCCTCAGGATAAGTTCTTAGAGGGTATGGCAGACGCTGCAAGCGTTGTTAATAAGATGTTTGAAGGAAATGTCGCATATATTAATGTTATGGCTAATATGTCTGTAGATTGCGACTGTTGTGCTGTTGCTGAAGATCCATGCATGAAAGATATAGGTATGCTAGCATCTATTGATCCAGTTGCTGTAGATCAAGCTTGCGTTGATCTAATCTATGCCGCAAAAGATGATCCTGGTCAAAAGCATTTATTAGAAAGAATAGAATCAAGACATGGTATACATACAATTGAAGCTGCTGAAGCTCTTGGTATAGGTTCAAGAAAGTATGAATTAATAGAGTTCTAATTATATATTTTGTATATATAGCGAGGTGTAAAAGCCTCGCTTTTTTAATGTCCTATTTTTGGGACATCTGGTTGTTTACAAAACCTCTATTTAGCCACTATAATTAAGGTGTCAAAAATAAGACAATAGGAGGTAGTTTATGACAAAAGTAAATAAGCATAAGATTAAGTTGCTTAAGATTTATGAATACTTAGCAAAGTTTTCAGATGAGAATAATCCAATGTCTTCTTCAGAGATCATTCAAAGGCTTGAAGATGATGGAATTCATTGCGATAGAAAGATTTTATACGATGACATAAACACTCTTGTTGAAAACGGTTATGACATTGTTAGTAATAGAAGTAAACAAATGATGTACTATCTTGAAGATTCTAATTTCGACGAATATGAATTGAGAATTTTACTTGATGCAGTTCAATCTGCCAAGTTTATCTCAAGAGCTCAAACAGAGAAATTATCTGAAAAGATTTCAACTCTTTCTGGATTTTCAAAAGGGTTAGAATTAAGATCTACTATTACTTGTTTAAATCTATTAAAAACAGATAATAAGAAGATTCCATATAGCGTAAATGAGATTCTTGAAGCAATTAAGAATAAAAAGAAAATCTCATTTAAATATTTCGATTTAAGATACGATACAAATATTAATGTTGAAAGAGTATATAGAAAGAATGGCGGATTATATAAATTCTCTCCAGTTGATTTGTTAATCGAAAACGAAAAGTATTATGTAGTTGGCTTTACAGAAAACCATGAGGCTGATGGAGCTAGTGTATATAGAGTAGACAAAATGGATAGTGTTTCTGTAGTTGATGAAGATGCAAGTAAGTATGCTTCTGAGAGTATTACAAAACTAAGAGAAAGAACTTTTGATATGTATCTTGGCGGTAAAACAGAAAGCGTAACACTTAAATTTGATAACTCTATTACAAATGAGATAGTAGATAGATTTGGATATAACATTCCAAGAGATAGAGTAGATGATACTCATACGTCTGTGCATGTTAAAGTTACAGTTTGCCCAACATTTTTTGCATGGGTATTCCAGTTTGGAGCAAAACTTGAGATAATGGCTCCTGAACGTGTAATGCAAGAGTATAGAGATTATTTACAAAAAGCATTAGAAAAAATTAATTGTTAATTGTATTCATATGTTGGTTTACTTCCTTTAGTTAAACAGCGCCTGTGTGGCGCTGTTTTTCTTGTATAAATGTCAATATTGATATTTTATTTTTTAATAATTATAATAATATTAGACTAAACGTTATGGGGGTTAAGATGAGCAATAGTTTAGACGATTTCGTGATTAATGAGAATTTTGTACTTACAAAGTATACAGGAAGTGACTCTATTGTTATTATTCCTAACAATGTAAAAATTGTTGCAGATAGAGTTTTCGAGAATAACAACGAACTTGAAAAGGTTATCGTCTCTCCAGGTGTAGAAAGAATAGGTAACGCAACATTTGCGAATTGCATGTTCCTTGGCAGTGTAACAATTCCAGACACTGTAGTTTCTATTGGAGATGATGCATTCTATAATGATTATGCAATTAACGAATTTAATTTACCAAAGTCGTTTGAATCTATTGGTAATGAAACTTTCTATAATTGTAAGAATATAGAATTTGATGTTGTTTTAAAGAAAGATTCAAAGATTGGAAATAATGCATTTGCTAAATGTAAATTAAAGAATTTAGTTATTGAAGATGGAGTTGAACATATCGATGCCTATGCTTTTGCGGGTATTTTAGGTATTCAAAACGTAGTTGTTCCAGATTCAGTAAAAACAATTGCAAGAGGAGCATTTGCTAACAGCTCTATTGAATCAATTAAACTTCCAAAGAAACTAGATGCTATTAGTGATTTTGTATTTAGCGGATGTAAGAAATTAAAAGATATTGTAGTTCCAGCAACAGTTAAGAGTATTGGTCAAAGAGCTTTTGCTGACACATCAATCGAAGAAGTTGATTTAGAAAATGTTGAAACAATTGGTGATGGAGCATTTTTTAACTGTAAGAACTTGAAAAAGGTTGATACAAAAGAAACTGTTAAATCAATTGGCGCCGAAGCATTTGCAAGCTGCTCAAGCATTGAAAACTTTAACATTTCTAATAGTGTTACAAAAATTGGAGCTTTTGCATTCTCCGACTGCGTAAGTTTAACAAGCATTGTAATTCCAGAAAGTATTAAAGAAATTGATGATTATGTATTCTATGGCTGTACAGCACTTACAAATATTAAGATTCCATCTTCTGTTGAAAAGATTGGTGATGGTTCATTCTGCTGGTGTAGCTCATTAGAAGAATTACGTATCCCAAATAGTGTTAAAGAAATTGGTAAGAAGGCATTCTATAAATGTAGTGCTTTAACATCAGTAACAATTCCAAACAAGATTAAAGAGATTAAGAATGAAACATTCTTCCGTTGCTCAAGTCTTGAAGACATTGTTATTCCTGAAACTGTTGAGAGCATTCAAGATAGAGCATTCTATCGTTGCTCAAGCCTAAATAAGGTAAACATTCCAGATAAGGTTAAAGAGATTAAGGACTCAGCATTCTATAAGTGCTTCGCTTTAAAATATGTTGAATTATTTGATTCAGTTAAAGAAATTGGTGATGAAGCATTTATGTGGTGTTCATCTTTATATGTAGAAGTGCCAGAAGGAGTAAAAGTAGGAAAGAATGCTTTCCATGGAACAAAATTGGACTCAGTTGATCCAATGATTCCTTTAAAATTATCTCTACATAGATAACAAGTTAATATCTTAAATATTAAGAGTTAACCGTGATTTTACAAAAATATGTAATATCGCAGTTGACTCTTTTTTTAATTCCTAGTAAAATAATTCCTAGTAAATCAGTAGGAGATGAATTAATGAAGATAACTAGTAAATCTCAATATGGTTTAAAGATGATGTGTTTCTTGGCAAGTCATGTTGGGGAAGGTGCTATTCCATTAACAGCAATTGCTCGTGAGATTAGCTCTTCTGAAAAGTATTGTGAGCAAATTCTTTTATCTTTAAGAAAGGCTGATTTAGTAAAGGCTACAAGAGGTGCTCAAGGTGGATATTATGTAGAGAATCCAGAGCAAATCTCGGTAGGAGCAATATTAAGAACTCTTGAAGAAGATTTAGTAATTGTAGATTGCTTATCTGATTCAAATAACTGTCCTAATAAATGTAACTGTCAAACACACGTTGTTTGGGACAAGTTATACCAAGAGATTAACGGGTTCTTAGATAAGATGTCATTAACTAGTATAATAAAAAAATAATAGAGGAAATATGAAGGTATATTTAGATCATTCAGCAACAACATATGTTGATAAAGATGTACTTGAAGGTATGTTACCATACTTTACAGATGTTTTTGGTAATGGTTCATCACAACATTTTTACGGTAGAGAAGCATTAAAAGCTATAGATGAAGCAAGAGATAAGGTTGCTAAAGCATTAAACTGCAAGAGCACAGAAATCTATTTCACATCAGGTGGATCAGAATCAGACAACATGGCAATTAAAGGCTATGCGCTTGCTCATAAAGATAAAGGAAATCATATTATTACATCAAAGATTGAACACCCAGCTGTTTTAGAGTCTTGCAGAAAACTTGAGAAGATGGGGTTTGAAGTTACTTATCTTGATGTAGATAATGAAGGTTTCGTTGATCCTAAAGCCGTAGAAGCAGCAATAACAGATAAGACAATACTTATTACTATCATGCTTGCAAATAACGAAATAGGAACTATTGAGCCAATCAAAGAGATAGCTCAAATTGCTAAAGCTCATCATATTGCAATTCATACAGATGCTGTTCAAGCAATTGGTAATATTCCAGTTGACGTTCAAGACTTAGGCGTAGATATGTTAGCTCTATCAGGACACAAGTTCTATGGACCAAAAGGAATTGGCGTTCTTTATAAAAAGAACGGTGTTAAGATTGAAAGATTCCTTGATGGCGGTGAACAAGAAAGAAACCTAAGAGCTTCTACTTTAAATACTCCAGGTATTGTTGGTATTGGTTATGCTATTGAAAAAGCTGTTAAGGATTTAGATAAGAATGCTAAACATATGGCAGAAGTTAGAGATTATTTTGTTAAGAAAGTACAAGATAGTCTTGAATATATTATGTACAATGGTCCAAAGGATTCAAGTAAGAGATTACCAGGAAATTCTGACTTCTCATTTGTTGGAATCGAAGGTGAAGGTATTTTATTCCATTTAGACCTAGCAGGTATCGCAGTATCTTCTGGATCAGCTTGCTCATCAGGTTCTTTAGATCCAAGCCATGTATTACTTGCAATTGGTGTTCCAATGGCAATAGCTCATGGATCTATTAGATTCTCTTTTGGCAAGATGAATACAAAAGAAGAAGTAGATTACACAGTTGATGTACTTGTTAAAACAGTTAATCAATTAAGAAGTATGTCACCAATTTATGACGAATTAATAGGAGAATATAAAAAATGTATAATGAAGAAGTAATTAAGGAATTCCAAAACTTACAAAATGTTGGATTTTTAGAGAATAACAATGCTTATTCAAAGATTGGTAATGCTGCATGTGGAGATATCATGGAAATGACAATGTATATTAATCCAGAGACAGAAATTATTGAACAAGTCGCATTTAGAACTTTTGGTTGTGCTGCTGCTCAAGCTACTTCTTCAAGAGCTACAACATTGGTTAAAGGAAAGACTGCAAAAGAAGCTTTAGAATTATCTAATAAGGCTGTTGTAGATTCTCTTGGAGGTCTTCCAGCTCAAAAGTTACATTGTTCCGTTCTTGCAGAAGAAGCTATTAAAGCTTGTATTGAAAATTACTATGAAAGAAAGAATGGTACAGAAAAGAAAGAAGAGACTAAATACGTTTAGTATTTAAATAAGAATAATTTAAGCGTAAGGGTTTTGCCTTACGCTTTATTTTTTTTATATGATAGGTGGTTCTATATAGTCCGGATTCTTTTTGTTTGTTTCAAAGATATAATTATCACAGACCTTTTTTGCATCTTCTAATTGTTTTGGTGTTCTTACAGTCCATGTAATTAGAAGTTTTTCAGGATATTTCTTTTTAATCTCAGAGTATTTCTTTAAATATACTTGATCTATGCAAATAGCTAAAAAATCAACCTTTTTATGTTGTTTTAAACATAATGCCATAACTCTTTGCCATACTTGCTTGCCTTCATATAATTGGCCAAGTATTTCATCAGGGTAGTTCTTATGTATGTAATTAACAACTCCAATATCAAAACTCTCTAAACAATATTTGCCTTTGTATGATTTTAATCTTTCGATTACGGCATCACATACAGGCTTTGGATGTCTTGTTGGTTTAATTTCAATTATTAATCCAACTTTTCCATCTACAGTGTTTAATACATCATTAAATGTTGGAATACATTCTTTTGTTCCAAATAATGGATATTTCTCTAAATGATCAGTGTCTAGATCTTTAACTTTAACATTCTGATTTGCAGTTCTTGTTAGGACATAATCATGGTGAACTACTAAAACTCCAGTTTTAGTCATGTGAACATCAAATTCTATATTATATCCAGCTTCAGTTGCATTCTTTATTGCTAGAAGTGAGTTTTCAGGAGCTATTTTGTTGTCATGAAAGCCACGATGTGTTGCAGGTTTTTCAGTTAGCCACTTATAATCTTTTTTCATTAGAAAATCTCCTTATAATCTATGAGTATTCATCAAAAATTATTATATCACAATATGTGAGGCCAGTTGTATTTTATGCGTATTTCTAATATAATATTAGAAGTTTAGGAGCATTTCTTATGATTATAGATAAATCAAAAATTCGTAATTTCTGTATTGTAGCGCATATCGACCATGGTAAATCAACACTTGCTGATTGTATTATGGCTATTACAGATACAGTAGCTCCAAGAGATGCTCAACCTCAACTTTTGGATAGTATGGAACTTGAAAGAGAAAGAGGTATTACAATTAAGCTTACTCCAGTTACTATGACATACAAGTATGAAGGAGAAACTTATTTATTCAATTTAATAGATACTCCAGGACACGTAGACTTTACGTATGAAGTTTCAAGATCTTTAAAGGCTTGCGAAGGTGCAATTCTTATTGTCGATGCTTCTCAAGGTGTAGAAGCTCAAACTCTTACTAATGCATATCTTGCTGTAGATAACAATCTTGAGATTGTTCCAGTAATCAATAAAATTGATTTGCCATCAGCAAGACCAGAAGAAGCAAAGAAGGAGATAGAGGATGTTATTGGCATTGACGCATCTGACGCTCCATTAATTTCTGCTAAGAATTGTATTGGTATAGATAAAGTATTAGAACAAGTAATTCATATGTTACCACCTCCACAAGGAGATGAAAATAAGCCTCTTAAGGCATTAATATTCGATTCATATTATGATGCATATAAGGGTGCGGTTTCTATCGTTAGAATCTTCGATGGTAAGGTTAAAGTTGGCGATAGAATCAAGATGTTTGCTACAAAGAAAGAATATGATGTTACAGAAGTTGGTATTTTCTCGCCAAAGCCACAATCAACAGATGAATTAGTTGCGGGTGATGTAGGATATATCTGTGCCTCAATTAAGAACGTAGCAGACACAAAAGTAGGCGATACTATAACTTTATCAAGCAATCCTGCTAAAGAACCTCTGGAGGGCTTTAAAGAAGCTCAATCAATGGTATTTAGTGGTATTTATCCAGTAGACGGTGCTAGATATGAAGATTTAAAAGAAGCATTAGAGAAATTAAAGTTAAATGATGCTGCGCTTATGTATGAGCCAGAAGTATCTACAGCTTTAGGATTTGGCTTTAGATGTGGATTCTTAGGTCTTCTACATATGGATATTATTCAAGAAAG
>DFIJ01000073.1 GCA_002372775.1 Christensenella sp. UBA3700 | reverse complement strand
CCATTTTCGCCCATAATAGTTTCATTTTAATTTTGTTAATAATAAAGTTTAATATCTTTTATGACGTCATTAAAAGATATTGCAAAGATAACAAAATTACTATCACGAGCAGAAGGATGCCGATAAATAAAATAACCGCCTAACTATCAGCAAGTTAGACGGTTAAGACGTTACCGATTTATAGAAAATAATTTATTCAGCTTCAACAGCACACATAATCTCATCTTTATACCAAATAAGATTATTCTTATGAGCAAGTTTACGACCTCTAGGAAATTTGCCTAGACGAACATAATCATCAAATCTGCTTCTACTCATATTAAGATAATCACAGACTTCTTCTTTAGTCATTTCAATATGAGCAATAGCAGAAAGTATATTTGTAGCTTGTTCTGCATTTAGATGAGAATTACCTGCGTCAATAGCATCAGCGTACTGCCTCATCAGTTTTGCTACAATCTTTTCTACAGGGGTGCTTATCATGTTGATGAAAATATAAACCAATACTAATAAATATAATACCAAGACCTAATTGAAAAGCAACCATAGGTCTTAAACCAAGAGGAATACCATAAGTGTAATCATACCAATTTATAATGCCTTCTACTAATATGTAATATAAAAATATTCTATGCCATCTGCAAAACTGAAAGCAGAATGAAGATAAATATAAAAATAACCATATTAATAGAGCTATAATATAAGATATAGTCGCACCTTCATAATCAAAATATGATAGCAGCGTATCAGTAAAACTTAACACTGCTACCACCATTGGTATTATCTTAATCCAATGTAATTCTATTTTATATAAACTATTCCGTAGCTTTGCCTCCATCTTCAAGTCTTCTACGTCTTTTAGTAAAACCTGCTTTAGGAATACTGGGTGCAGCAACACCTCTATCTTTAATCTTTTTATTAGCTATAACAGTATCCATTTGATTACAAATATAAGTATTAATTTTTAATTATGCAAACTTTGGGCGTTAAATGATATTAATTTCATCTATTTGCTTACTATTAGCCCCGTAAAGAGTTTGAATATAGCCTGCTGATAGTTTGTTAAGGCTCACTATCAGACAGGCTGAAATTGAATTTTAACTTCTACAAAGAAATTAAGTTAGAATAAACATTAGTATTATCTCTTGTGTAAAGACAGCCACCGAAGTGACTGCCTTTTGTTTATACTGGATTACCATTTACATCACTCCAAACATCATTTTTACATACTAAAAGTTTATTTAAAGTTGTATCAAAATATGTTTTTCCCATATTTATACCTAAAGGACGTTCTACTGTAGTACCATAAAGAGGAATTTCTCTTTTAATTACATTAAATGCATAACAAGAATATACAGTAAAGTCGTAAGAATTATTATTAATAGAAACAGCTACAAAAATTTTATTAACACCATCTGGAACTTTAATATATCTAACATATTGATACATTTGATATGAATTATAAAACGAAGCACTAGGTGAAGGTTTTGGATAATCAAATAAATTGTTTATTACTGCATTACCTGCGTCATTTAAATATGTTGCCATAACATTTCTATCAAACCAAAAATATTTATTTGTAGATGTATCTATAATATAACCTACAGAAAGTTGATAATAAGATGCAGAATAAGTAGCATATGTTGCTTTATCTATATCAACTAATAAAGACTTTCCATCTATACTTGTTCTACAAAATATACAATTTTCAGGATAAGATATAACACTACCTAAAGGAGCATTAAGTTTATAACTTAAGGATTTATAATAATTAGTATTTATTCTTCCACTAGAATTATCTTCAGATACATCCAAAAGTTTTGGGGGTATTGTATATCCCTTTATATAATCTATTGCTGTATTACCACTACATTTCATTAAACAAGTAGCTCCTTCTTCTCTACACTTTTCAACTCTTAAAGTAGTTATATTTCTAGCATATATCATAGTCCAATTTTGTTCCATTGAAGTATATTCTATAGTAATATTACCACTACTATCATTACTATCTGGATATGCTAATTTATAAGAAGATAAATCAATAGCAGGACCGCCAATAACAACTGCATAACAAGCACCTCTTGGTTTACTCAATCCTGGTAATGTAATTCTATTTATTCTTACTACTGTTTGATTACACCAAGAAATTCCATTTGGTCCATTATGTTGATAAAATCTTAAATTATAATTTCCACCACATAAATAATTACCTTCTATATTATTGTAACTACATCCTAAACCATAAATATCTTGCATTCTTAAGTTTTCATTAAACCAAGCTATAGCATTGAATGTAATATGACAATCATTACAAGAAGTAATAGCCAATCCAATAAAATGAATACTTCGATTATCACTATAATTTATTTCATTTCTATGAGGGTCTATATTAAGTTCGTTAAGATAAATAAATAAATTTGCAGATTTTTCTATATTAATAGCAGCATTTAAATTTGTTAAAGTTCCTGTATAAGTAAATACAGAATCTAAGTTTACAGCTCTCATTCCTGTTAAAACTACAGGAGTACTTAAATCGAACTTACGATTTGGAGTACAAAGTCTTTTAAAATATTGTTGAGCATAATTCAATTTAGCTCCAATATCATTTCCATTTTCGATCCAAGTAGCATCGAACATACTATTTTTAATGTCACCTGCAAAAATAACATTATTAAATTTAGGTAATCCTTTTAAATAACAATTATTCATTGTTAAGGTACAACCTGCAGCACCAATAATAGAACCTCCTTCAAAATCAAGTACACAATCAGAAGGAATTGTAACATTATTACTTAAAACAAAATCATCATGTATAACATATATCTTATTAGTTTGAGTTAATTGACTTTCAAAACTAACTTCATTACCAGCTTTATCATATTTAACAAGATGAACTACTTTTTGACCAAAGTCAACATCTTCTGAACCACAAACGTGACCACCAACAGCAGCATTATATACTCTGCTAGGAATAGGACTCATATGTTCACTCATAATTTTATAAATTTAAATTGTTATATTAAAATTACCATCATATTGATTAACTGACTTAAGAATATAATAATCTTGAATTGTAGTAGTATCAACAGGTTCCATAGGAACAGGAAAACCACTCATAGTAAGATTAAACATAAACTCAGAATCAGCAGGATAAATAACATAAATGTAATCTTGGATACATTCAATGTTGAGAGGATTATTTACATTAATATTTTCATATTTGTAATCATCATTATCATAAACTTCACTATAGTTTTGACCTGGACCAATCCAAATATTTCCATTAATTATACCATAAAAAGTTTCAACAGATTTATCATATCCAGCAGCTACAGCTTCTTCATAAGGAGTACAAGACTTAACTTCAAAAGTAGAAGTACTAGCATCATTATATAAGATAGTGTAAGTATCTATAAGACCTACTCGTCCTGTTTTAGTAATACTTACTATTCCTCTACCGTTAGTAACAGTATAATCTTGATGTGTATCATCATTAAATGTTATTCTATAAGTATCAGTTAATACATTAGTACTTAATAAAGCGATACTCGAAATACCTTTTCCGTTAGTTACAGTAAAAGTACTTGTTGTATTATCATTATACGTAATTGTATAAGTATCAACTAATACGTTTGTAGAAGTCTTTTCAATCTTAGTTACTCCTCTACCATTTACAACAGTATAAGTAGTAGTTGTATTATCGTTCCAATAGATAGTGTAAGTATCTGTAAGAACGTCAGTAGAAGTCTTAGCTATTCTGTCGATACCCTTACCATTAGTAACATTGTAAGTGAATGGGTCACCTTCAGAGAAAGTAATAGTATATGTGTCTACAAGAACATTAGTTCCAGTCTTTGAAATATCAGCAATACCTTTACCATTTTTAACAGTAATAGTTGCTGTTGTACCATTGTCAAAAGTAATTTCTAAAGTACTCTGATGACTATCAGCTAAATCTTCTGTCCACTTTGTAGATTTAACACCGTTACCTTTAAGATAATCAAGTATGAAATTAGTATGAAGATAGCCATGAGAATCAATACTTTCTTCTTTATCAATAGCTATTGTACCATATTCATCACAATGCTCACCTTTACTTAAAGTAAGATAGTTTCTTCCAGGAGGACCTTGAACAATTTGAAATGCTAAGTCATAAATAACATTATTAAGGAAAATAAAGTCATTATATTTTTGCCTATAAACATAAAGGTCACCGTTTTCTTTAGTATGACTTGCTACAAGGTAAAGTTTAGCATCATGTCTAATAGCCTCAGCTTGAAGTTCATCAAAACTATCAAATACTCCCCAAAGACCCCAAGGTTCACCCATATTACCTTGTTCACCAGGTTTACCTTCTAAACCTTGAGGGCCTTGCAAACCAGTATATCCTCTAGGACCTCTTGGACCTTCTGGACCAGGAATACCTTCAGGACCTTGTGGACCTGTAGGACCAGGCAGACCAGGAAGACCATCAGCTCCTCTAGGACCAGTAGAGCCTTGGGGACCAGGATTGCCAGTAGCACCCTTATCACCTTTGGCTCCATCATGACCACGTTCTCCTTGCTCACCTTGAGCTCCTTTTTCACCTTTGATTTCAGCTCTAAACGCAGGTTCAGAAATAAATCTATAAAATTCATTAACCTGGTCATACAAATCTTGTATGGTTTTAGTCTGCTTATCAAGGGTATCAAGAGCCTTGTAATCAGGAGTGTAATCTCTTATAATCTTTCTTGGTTTAAGCATAATAATCTAATTATACATTTCTTCTACGGGCGTGCTAATCAAAGAGATTAACATTCTTATAATCAACTTTGAAATGCTTACAAATAGGTTTCATAATCCAAGACCAAAAAACAGGAGCAAGAATAGCACTGTTTAAAATAGTTCTAGTATCATTACCTAATAGATAGTATAGCACCCCTATAGAAAGAATTACCAACAACAACACAAGTCTTTTACTCCAAGTTGTTAAATCTTTGTGTCCATTTCTATCATTGATAAGTCTAATTATAAGATAAGTTAGAACATTAACTATGATACAAAATGCAAAGTCAAAACTTTCAAGAGTAGTTTGTATTGTATTACTTAGTATCTCCATTATCTTCTAAATATTTTATTAAAATCAAGTCCGTTACTAACAAGATTAGCCATTACATTCATATTAAAATCATTAGCATTTTCTTGTGGATGATGTCTAATCCAAGTATTAATAACTTTAATTATTTGTCGTAGCATAATATTATTCTCGTGAGTTTCTTTTATAAGTTGTTTAAACTCAGGACTTCTAATAGTTTCTTGTATCTCTATAAGAGTATCAAGAACATAACTTTCTTCTTTGTATGTCATATTTCTCCATTCTTAATTTTATTAATATACTCTTTAGAAGTTAGATTTCTATAAGGCATATTACTATTAGTAACTTTATCTTCTTTATTATTCATACAATCCTGTAAAAGTTGTAATTCCTGTAGGAGTAACATCAGAAAAAATAGTATAATTATATAAGTTAACTACTTTAGTTGTAGTACCTGTTAAAGTATAACTATTTCCAGTAGAATTTGCAATACTACCACCATCGAACTCTAAAATACATCCTGCAGGTACAGTAATATTTTCTCCAAGCACATAATCATATTTAACTACATACTTAGTATTAGTAGCAGACATCATTTCTTGTGTAAGAGTATTAACTCCATTAACAAGATTCTTTTTAAGAATAATTGTTTTATATGTAACAGGCACATTCGGATTAGTAGTTAAAGCAGTCACTCTAACATTAACATCAGCCGAACTACCTGGAGCTATTACATTACTCATATCTTTTCAATTTTAATAATTAATATCAATTGTATAAGTTCCAGCTTGATAAGTATTTAAACTTGTGTAAGCTGTGTAAATTCCAAAAGTAGTAGTATCCATAGGAATATTGAAATCATTCATTTCAATTTGTTCAATCTTAGATACATCAGCAGTAGGAAGAATGATAATAATTCTCTGACCTTCTTCTACTTCAATAGTATAACTTCCTGTAGGATCACCATCATAAGGTTTAGTATACTGAGGATTATAAACATCTTCATAAGTAGCACCTGCGCCAATAAAGAAATCTGAAGCCATAGTTACAGTCTTTTCGTAAGTATAAAGTTTACCAAGAACTTGAGCCTCAACTTTAATAGTAGTTGTTCCACCAATAGTTCTATCTTCTGAGAAAGTAGCAACAGAAGTTTCTTCAATAACTTTTTCTCCATTAAAGTAAACTTTAACAAAGTCAAATAGACAATAATCAGCAGTAGCAGCAATGTTTACAACAGCAGCTTCATTACTAAAGAAACTATCAGGAGTAATACTAATTTGTACATCACCGACTTCAATTCCAAGAGTATCAAAGATAAGCTGATAAAGTCCATTAATAGTTTCAGTAAGAGTCTTCTGAGTAACACCCATCACATTACTATTACCATACATTGTACTGAAAGCTTCTCCACCACTAGCAGTAGCAAGGAACGATTGCATTTGAGTTTCTAAATCATCAATACGTTTTGCTAGAGCGTTAATTATAGCACCAAACGCACCAAGTTTAGCAATAACTTCTTGTTTAAATTTATCGTAATCAAATACAATATCGTTATGTATTCTACCTATGGGTTTCCAATATTTAATATCAGTGATTGGAGTTCCAGCAGGTACAGCTTTACGACTAATATAAGTAATCCAAGTACTATAATCAGTAGTAAGAGTCAATCTAGGGAAAGGAAGATTAATATCCCAATCCTCTACATTAATAGTAACGTGTCCTAGTTCATCAAGTTGTAGTTTCATAAGTCGCAATTACATAATTATGTGTCATAGTTCCACCATTATAATAAGCTGTAACTCTGAGTTTAACACTACTAGGATTAGTCACAGTATATTCAGATAAGTTAGGAACATAATGTTCATCAATATAATAATCTACCTCAACATTTGCATATTCATAATTTGGCATAGGCACACCATCAATATAATATACAAGTTTAGTAGTTATCTTTCCGTTAGAGTAAGAAGCTTCACAATCAAAATCAAAAGGATAAACATAACTGCCTTCTCCGTTTTCATCGTCAATTGAATAATCTTCTTCAAAACCAAGACCTTGATTTTGTTTCATCAAATCTTCCTCTTCGTTAATCCAAAAACGAGGTCTATCATTACAACTAACAAAAGCTTTAAGTTTTCCATTTTCATCGATAGGAAATACATAGCTTGTTGAATTATCTTTACCTTTGTATATCTGATTTATCTTAGCTTTAATATAATTAATAATAAGTTGTGCTTTCTTTTCTTGACCAAGAAGTCTTGCAGCACAAGCAGCATTAAACATATTAAAACATTCAATAGCACCACTATTTCTATCAGTACAATTTGCTTTACAATCTTTTAGCATATCTTCACCGTAATCAGCTAGCATAGCCATAATACGATGATAGACACAAACATATTCAGCAGGAATAGTTAGATAAATATACTCAGGAATAACTTCTTTTCTGTAACTCATAATGTCATCACTTTATTATATAAAGTTTCAAGTTTATTATGTTGTTCGACAGAAAGAACATCGATGTTATCAAATGCGCCAATCATAATTGTAGTCCAAGAAAGTTTATTAAATTTATTCTTATTAGGAATATAACCCTCTTGGATAAGTGACACACAAACATCAACAATGCTAGATACTCTATTATTAAGAGTATCTAGCATATCTTGTTTCTTTTCGGCATCGTATAACATAAACCTTATGTATTAAATGTCTTATTGTTAATGTAAGTTGAATACTCATTAACACAAACATTAAGTCTGTTATTAACTTGAGTAATTCTAGTCATAGCATCTTGACCGTTGTAAATAATATCTACTAGGTTATCAGCTATTTCTTTAATCCATTCTTCTTTTAGTCTACTTGCTACATTTACATCGTTAATTTCATAAATTGCTAAAGCAGAGTATAGTCTATAATATTCGTTACTAACAAGTTTGTTAATATTACCAACGATAAACTCTCTGTTCTTATCAATATTATTGTGAGCAATAATAGAAGCAGCTTCTTGAATTATCCGCAAAGATGAAGCTTTAAAAGCTAAATCTATAGCACTCTCACATTGACGAACTTTCTTTTTCTCTGCACCTTGTAAAGTTTTATCTAAAACACCATTTAGTCTAACTACATTTTCAGTGTTTTCTTTTATAGCCTCAGCCATTTCTATAAGAGGTTTGTTTTTAGCTTTTCCTTTAAAATATCCAATAAGTTGAACAATTAAAGTATAAAGAATAAACACACAACTTGAAATAGCTACAGTGTAATAAGAAGAATTTCGAACACTTTCATTAACAATATCGTTTACTGTTTGAAAGTCATTCATAACATTAAGTATTAAGTCCATCACCTCCCCCGTAGAAGAGATGATGGATTACTTAATTTAAGGATTCTCGTCATTGTTTGCTTCTTCAGCAGGAACATTTGGTAAAACAGGCTGTTCAAGAATAGCCTTAATAGTATCCAAACTAGCATTGTTAGTAGGTACTGCAATATGTACATACTGCCAAACTTGTTCGTCACCAGTCTTACCGCTCTCACGCTTAGTAGCAAAGCGAAGATTAAATACAGTGTAACCCTTAGTAGCAATATCAGCCTGTGCAATCTGCTCTACAACCTCAGGATAACCAGGATAGATATCCTTAGAAGCCTGGTCAAGATATACAAAGCCCTTGCCTGCAGCACAACGCTGAGCCAAATCCTGAATATAAGCTGTATCGCCAATGTTAGGCTCAGCCTCAGTAATTGTTACAGTTGTACCAAACAGGTCATCGCCAGCCAGAAGATTAAACTGCTCACCAAAGTTAAGACCATCAACAGTAATCTTAGCAGAAGCTACAGTAACTGCGATGTTAAGAGAACCTGCATCAGCAATAGCCTGAAGTTGATCGCCAAGAGACTTAGCCATATCAGCAGCAGACATAGACTTACCAACACGACGAGTATCAGTAACATTCCACTGATAACGTTCTCCAGGAACAGTACCCTTCTTAACAATAGTCAGAGTGAAATCATCACCTTCTGCAGGAGCAGGAATAGTAATCT
Organism: Christensenella sp. UBA3700; assembly: GCA_002372775.1. GTDB lineage: Bacteria > Bacillota > Clostridia > Christensenellales > UBA3700 > UBA3700. Next base: position 10,441 of record DFIJ01000073.1, on the reverse strand, counting down.
CACCCTTGAACTTTTTACCAGCAACAGGAGCAGCAAAGTTAACGTTAAGGGTATTAATATCTACCTCAGGAATTACGAAAGCAGGAACATTAGCACCTCTACCCAAAGCAATACCAAAGTTCTCAGTAGGCTTTGTATTAAAGAATGTAACTTTACCTTCGTTAGCACCTGAAGCATCAGGACTCAGATGGAAGAAACCAATCTGACCTGCATCAAGAACAGTCAAGTCATCGGCAACACCAGTCTTGACAGCCTTAGCACTATTTACAATAAGTAACTGTTTCATTTGTTATAAAATTAATTTAAGATTGATAACCATCATTATCAGGACGAGCATTATTTCTAACAAGCTCTTGTTGATTTTGTTGAGCATTCTGTTGATTAGCATACAGAGAACCTTGGATAGAAACTCTATAAAGGTCAACTGCATGCTTAAGCATAGGAATTTGAAGTTGCTCAGGAAGATCAGAATCTACGTTAGTTCCGCCAATATCAGTTAAATACTTAACTTCATTAGGCTTCTTAATATAAGACATTCTGACATCTTTAACAGTAAGAGAGTCTGCTAAAGTAGACATACCTGTAGCATCATTCTCACCTAAATAGATTTCCAAAGTACTAGCTTCTACAGAATTATCCTTTGCATATACTACCATAACTGGAGTACGCATACGAGGAGAAAGAACCCAATCGTTAAGAACGTCAGCAAGGTAAGCATCATCTATAATACGAATTGGGAACCATCTTGTAGTAGTAGCTGATTGACCATCACTATTTTGGTATCTAATAGAGAAATCAACAAAATATAATGCTTTAGCTGTACCAAGCATAGTATCTGAGTCCAATGTAAGAGGAGAATTCTTATAAGAATTAACAGTACCTCCATTAGGAACAGTATACGTTTTTACTTTATATAGTGTACGAAGTGCATTAATGTTAGCGAGTTTAGCGTTATCCGTAATGATTCTATCGTTAGTTGTTCCGACATTACGATTGACCACCTCATCAATAGTGTCCTTAATAGACGTATTGATGAGAGTGTCAATCTGTTCGGGAAGGATTGCACGAACATTCTGCATACCCATTTGAGTAGCATATTGTCTAAACCATACGTGCATTTCCGCTATTGTCATAACTCAGAATATTTAGAATAACTTATATTTGTTCTGCATTGCTTCCAGTACATTCTTATTATTAGGATTATTGAAATAAGCTACTGCCTCATTCATATTACTACCAATAAATGTACCATCAGCCGTAGAAATCTGTTGATTGTATTCTGGACGTATAAGCTCACCTCTAGAAATAAGACTTTCGATAAATGCCTTCATTTCAACATTCTTATCCTCAAACAAGTTGTTGAACTTATCAGGACTTTCATTAAGGAAAGACATAAGAGCAGAAACTTGTTCGTCTGCAGACTTAAGCATAGCTTCACCAACATTGCCGTTATTATTAACAATCATTTGAATGTAAACAGCATTACGTTTCTTGTCACTAGCCTCAAGTGCAAGGAAGTTACGCATAGCTTTACGACGTTCATCAACAAGCCTCTTAGCACGCTCTGCTTCTTTATTTTCATCACGGATATAGAACCTAAGGGAAGCATCTGAATTAATCAAAGAAATATCCTTAGCTACGTCACGATAAAGAATACAATGACGATAAATAAGATATTCTTCAATATTTTCTGGGCGACCATATAGATATTTAGTTGATTCGAGTTCATTAATTTCAGTTACCCAAACCTTAATAGCATCCTTAATAGCAGATGTGTTATTTCTAGCAACAGCATCTCGTTTGGCATTAATCTTATCTTCTTGTTCCTTAATCTTTAAATAATCTTTCTTATGATTATAACGGAAAGAGATATTCAGAGGAGTACCCTTCTCGTTAACATTGAAAGAAATATTATTAAGGTAAGCCTTAACATGAGATGTAAATTCTTGATGACTTGGAGATATACCGATAAGTTCAGGGAAATAAGCCTCAACTTCACCCTTATTAGACGAAAGAATGCGACTAGAGTTAATAGAACTTCCAATCACAGTCTTACGAGGACCAATGCTAGCTTTGTTAGCGTTACGATAAGCTGAGAAAAGTTGTACAGGAGCAATAGTCACAGTACGCTTATCAAGATATGGCTCATTAAGTTCGGCTTCTTTAGCAGCAGTATTCTCAGCTACTGTCTTACCTCCATTAACATTTGCAGGATTTACCTGGGGTGTAGGTTTAATATTATCCATTGTTTAAATCTATTAATTATTTACATTTACAGAACACACTTCAACTGCATCATCTTAGTAGCGTTGTTCACTTGCAGACCATAAGAGTTCTTGATTTCGTAAGAGCTCTTATCAACAGTAGTAGAAATACTATTGTTAGGAACAGCACCCCAAGAAGCAGGAATAGGAGTAAGACCCTTCAGAACACCCTGATGATAAATCTGTCCCTTCTGACGAACCTTACGAATATTACGAACACCTTCATAAGTACTCATATCAAGCATAAATGCCTGGTGAGAACACATAGGAAGACCAGTACGAGGATGGATGTTACCGTTAGCACGGTCACTATCAGCAAGAGAACCCTTAGTCAAGAATGACAGAGTCTTCAAAGTAATAGTATGACCATCAACAGTCTTATACTGACGGAAGTACTTACCATAAGAAAGACCACCTTCAGTTTCCTCAATCATCTTATCACCAAGAGGAGTAAGGAAACCTTCTGACTTAGCATCCTCACGAATCATAAGGTCAAAGTCCTCAACAAAGCCCTTACCACAACCAAGAACTACTTCCATAGAACCTGTATCGGTAGATTTATCAAGAACATCACCAATAGTACGATTGAACTTATTAAGAGTAAGACGCTCTCCATAAGTATCGTAGTTAGATTCACGACAAATCTGCTGCATACCAGCAGTGTGAGGAATAGGATTACCGTTGTCAGGGTCAATCAGAGGAATAGTACCATCTTCAAGACGGTTATACTCTGCGAACCAAAGACGTTCCTCATCCATAACACGAATTTGAAGGTCATGCTGACGCATCTCTTCGTTAATCCAAAGATTAGTAGTACCACCATTCTTTGTTCTAAACTCATAAGTAACAATAACGTTACTCAGATTACCAGCAATTTCCTTAGAATAACGGTGGAACTCAAGTTGAGAAGTCATCTTACCAGGTCCCATAACGTTACTACGATTACCCTTAGAATAACTCTCAGGGATAGTAGGAGCGCTAAGAGTCCAATACTTACCAACAGCAAGCAAGTCTGGGTCTACAAAAGCATTAGGATTAGGACTAGTAATCTGAAGTCTATAGAGATAACCACCATGAGCACCAGGACCAAGGTCTTTCATAATACGAACCTGAGTCATACCATCGGGTGCAATCAAACCGTACTGCTCAATAAACCAATGAGTAGCAAATTCAACCTCAAACTGAGCACCACCCTTACCAGGAGTAGTATTTGCAGTGTTGAACCAAAGAACATAGTCATTAAACTTAGTACGACCCATAGTCTTCCAAGTCCACTGAACTGTGTCAATATCAACTGTACCGATAGAACCCTGACCCTCTGTCAAGAATGTAAGCGGGAATCTATCATCGTCATAACCATAAGTATAAGTCAGAACGTTGTTGATTTCCGCAGCTTTAGTAATGGCAAGATTAGCAATGGTTTCCTCGTTAGAGTAACCACGGTCATCATAAGTGCCACGTTTTACTTCTCTAAGTCTGTACATAACTTTTAATTAATTATTAAACTTTAGTTGTGATTAACCTAGAACAATATCATCAACTGAAGATTTACTAGCAGGCTTAGTTACCTTTACTGTTTTATGAGCACGATTTTCTTTTGATTTAAGTTTAAGAGTACGAACCTCGTTCTCCTTAATAGCCATAGTAGCTAAATCTTTATACGTACCACCAGTAAACATAAGCCAAGCAGTAATTAGCTCACGAGCTAAATAATCATCATCAGATTCATTTGCTAGGTCTTTCTGATATCCAGTAATTCTGTTACCATCAGCATCAACTTCAGTTTGCCTACTAAGATAATTATAGAAGTCTGTAGGTGTTAGAGTTTGCTTTTTACCATCTACTTCTTTAACAAAACTGTCAGGCAGTTTATATCCAGCAATAGTTCTGCCGTTAATAACGTCATTAACTTTATTCCAATATGTTTCAATCTCTTGTTGCTCTTGTGCACGAGCAGCATTAGCACGCTGTTCAATCTCAGCTCTAACAGTCTTATCTTTATCCTGCAAAGCCTTAAGTTGATTTACAGCCTCATCATAAAGACCACCTGTGTCTTTAAGATATTTAATGTAATTGTCATTCAAAGAAGCATTACCAAATTCTCTGGCTGCCATACGAACTATAGTTTCCTGCTGAGCTGCATTATCTTTATCAATCTGCCAACCAGTTCTATCAGGAAGCTCACCAAAACCACGAGGAGAACCATTAACCTGAACATAATCAATAAACTGCTTAAGCAGAGGATTATCAGCATACAACTTATTAACAGCACCTTCGGCTATTTCATTACGCTGTAAATCTACTACAGCTTTAACGTAAGCTTGAACACCAGCAGCATCATTCGTAAATTCTACAGGTTTTCCATCTTCTCCAACAATTGTCTGACCGAAAGCATCCTGAATAGTTTCAAGACTAATGGTATCATCGGTTTCTTCCTGAAGAGATTCAATCCATTCTTTTACGTCTTTAGCTTCTTTAAAGACTTTACCATCTTTGTCAACTAGATCACCATTCTCAGCAACAGTGTAGGTTTCACCTTCAAATTCAACATTGTCACCAGCTGCAAGCTCCCCCGTAGAAGAATTGTTTGCATTGTTGTTGTCATTGTCATTGTTGCTGTTATTAGCATCATTGTTGTTGTTGACATCATCGTTATTAGAATTGTTATTATTAGCGTTATCTTTACTAGTGATATCGCTATTGTTACTGTTATTCAAATCAGTAACATCTTGCTGATTATTGTTATTGTTATCAGCATTGTTACGAGAGTTATTGTCAGAATTATCAGAAATCTGATTATTATTCTGTCCCTCAAAATCAATATCAATTTCTGCCATAACTTAAACTTTAGATTTATAATAATTATTACTTTGTTATAAGACGCTACAAATATAATACTTTTATCTCAATCTGCAAAATATTTTAAAACTTTTTAATAAATATATGTACCATTGCCACTGATACCACAATTAAATAATGTACGCACGAAATTAATGATGCCAACAATTTAAGCACAAACTTTAATAGCTTGAGCAGCAATCAATAATCTTTTCTAAAGGGGTGCAAATACTATCTAAAAATCCTCTATTTGCTATCATAAGTTTGTCATGTTGTTTAGAAATATGTCGGTCGATAAGTTATTCAGCAAGACTATACAAACCTGCCAAAATGAATTTTCAATCCTACAAATAAATAAAGTGTCCTGAATAGTACATTTAATACTACCAGGACACAGAGTAACTTGGGAATGCACTCAAGTTAATTTACATTGTTTTCGAAATCAAACATCTTTCTTAAATTTTCTATTTCTTTTTCATCAGTTATATTATGTTCTTTAATAACCTTTTGAAGAGCTTCTTTCATATGTTCTTTAAACTTAGCTTTATCTTCTTCACTAAACGTATTATAAATACTTTTATAGTCTATCGGCTTATTAAAGAACATTTGTTCAATGACAGCTTTACCCAATAAGTTGGAGAGATTGTTATTTCCTTTTATAAGATTATCTCTAAACTTTTTACTATGAACATACCGCCATTTAAATATTTTAAGTTTAAAGGCTACTTTATAATACCGATAAACAGCTTTAATACCACCTGCTTTATAGTTTAGACCTATATTAAAAAAGAAATTTCCAATCTTCATAAAAATATTACTTTCAAGCGTTTCCATATTATTTTAATTTTAATTAGTTATACTATAAAACAAATCAAGTGCCAAATTTGTTATTTTAAGTGTTTGCAAACTTAATCATCTTTTCAATAGTTTCTTCTCTAAGATTAAGATGTTTATCTTTAACGTATTGAACAAGACGTTCTTTTAGTTTATTCATATCTTTAATTTATTAATATATTTATTAACTATTTTATTGCTAACTTCATTTAATGCTTTATTAGCTTCTTCAGAACCAAGCAAATCAAGTACGCTTGTAGTAATACCTTTTAATTGTTCTGTTAGTTCAGCTCTAGTTTTAATCATATTATAAATTATTTAATGATTCCATTTACTTGCATTTCTTGCAAAATTAGCTTTCTTAACCATAGCAGGAGAATAAGAGTCTTTATTTCTTAAAACTCTAGAAGCAAATTCTTGAACTCCCATTCCATGTTTAGTTGCAGCAGCTGTGAAAGTACCACGCTTAGAAGGAGCAATATGAATAGAACCTCCGTTAGAATACTTATTTCTTATATACATAAAATGACCACCTCCAGCGCTTGTAGTATTTTGCTTATCGTAATCTCTAAGGTCTTGTGCAGAAATATTCTTTCCATTACGTGTTCTAAGACCTCTATTGTAAGAACCGTTATCAAGTTGATAATATCTAACAGGTTTACCTTTATGATTCTTTTGCATAAGTTCAAGTTCTTGAATAACGTGTTCAATACTTCCAGCTACAACTCTAGTTTCATTTCCTACTTGCAAAAGAACACGACCGCCAGAAACATTACCATAACTTCCATCAAGACTTCTCTTTTTGCTCATTGTAGTAAGAACACCTCTTCCTTTTTCACCTCTTTTGAGATTTCCGTTTTCATCATAAGTAGACTCGCCATAAATATCAACGACAGGTTGAAAACGACCTGGATTATTTCTATCTTCAACATATTGAATGTTTCCGTTAGCATCTCTAGGAACTCCGATAATATCAGAATAATAAACTTGTGTCATAGTGTCTCCAGGACCAAATTTAGATAGAGGACCTATCTTAAATTTTCCATCTTTATCGTAACCCATAAAATGATTTTGGTGACCTTCACTATCTCTATCTACGGCTTTATAATTTTTACCAGCATAGGTTATTCCTTTTACATAGTTTTCGTATTTATGAATTGGACGATATGTAGTAAGCGGTGCATTATTAGAATCTAAATCTCTATATTCAAGCCTATTTCTAGAGCCAAATCTCATATCATCTGTGATAGGATATGACTCTTGAATATAATATTTATTTCCAGTTCTATCTACAGGTACTCTGTCCCAAGTAAGAGTATCAGTTCCATTTCTAGTTTCTTTAGCAAAAGCTTCATCCAAAACTTCTTTAGGTGTTTCTTTAGTTGTTTTAAGTTGACGTTTTTGAGTTTTTACTTGTTTGTCATCTACAAAATGTTTAGCTACACCATTCCAAGCGGTTTGAATAAAATCTCCAATATCACCAGATTCCCTAATAACATCTTTAACATCTTGTATTTTGCTTTCTATAAAATTAGGAGCATTAAGTTCTTCTATAGATTTTGTACTATTTAATATAGGAGCAACATAAAGACTATTAGCTTGTTCAGGTCTATTGAAATTAGGTTCTTCTAAAGATAGTTTAAGCCTATTTTTCTTTTCTCTCTTATGACCTGTAACAACTACTTCTGGAAGTTCATTATTCTTTATGGTATTTGTAAAAGAGGTAGGTATTATAATATCTTGTCCTACTTCTATTCTATCAGGATTAGCAATATTATTAAGTTTAACAAGCTCATTATATCTCATTGCATTACCTGTATACTCTCTAGCTATCTTAGAAAGTGTATCACCTCTTTTGATTTTTCTATGAATACCACCTTCTTTAAATTTATTACGTTTCATTAATAAATCTACAGAAGGAACAAAATATTCTCCATACCAAGTACCACCTGTAAGACCTTTAGGATTATACTGACTCTTTTTACCACTATATTTACTTTCTTTACTAAAAGTTGGATGATATACAGTTTTAAATTCATCAGTCCAATGGTCTACAGCATTACCTTTACCATTAGGATATTTATTATAATATCCTCTATAGTTATATGTATTATCGTTAAGTGCCTGGACAAGAGCAGCATCAGAACTAGGAAGACCCCAATCTTTATAATTCTGTTCTGCTACTCTTTCCATAATCTGAAGATATTGAGAATCAGATATACCAGCACTCTCTAAACTTCTTCTTTTAGGCATTACTTATCGTATTTATTTTTATTAGTCTTAGCAATTCTCTCTTTAGACTTAATGTCTTCCATTTTAACAGCTCTATCAGCAGCTTTATTATAAAGGTCTGCTTGCATTTGTTGACGTTCAAGTTCTATCTTAGCTTGGTCATTTCTAGCTTTGTTATCTTCAGCAGCTGCTGCTAATCTATTCTTAGCTTGTTCTGCTTCATCTCCACCAGCACTACCGAGCATAGACATATCAACATCAACATATTTAAGAGCCATTTCGTGTTGGAATTTAAGTTCTTCAAGTTGCCTATCTTGGTCACCTTTAGCTTCGATCTCACGAAGTTTATTTTGAATCTCTTCTTCTTTAAGTTGAGCATCAACTTGTTTCATTTGTTCTTCGTGTTGAGCTTTTATCTCATTGAATTTTTGGACAGTTGCTTTAATCTGAGATATGTTATCGCCTGTAATAGCGGCAAGAGCCATATCAAGATCACCGTTTTGAGCAGCACTAAAAGCCCATTGACGAAGTTGTTGAAGTTTATCTTGTTCTTTAGCATCATTTTTAACAGTTACTCCATATGTAGAATATACAAAACTATTAACATCAAGACTAATATAATGACGATTACCATCAGCATCAAGATATGCTGTATCAAGTCCATCGATATATGCTAGTTTACAAAAGTCAATATCCCTTTGATAATCACGACGGCGCATCTCATCAAATACTTGAACAATGATAACACTACCCATAGATGAACGAGCAATAGCCTCTTGTGTTGTACCAACACCAGAAGACTGAGCAATGTCACCATAACGCTGGGCATTCATATCAACTGTATCCCAAGCTTCTTGACGAGTAGCTTCCATAAGTTGAGTAATTTGAGAAATGTAATCTCCCATTTGAGCATTAAGCATTCTTATGTTAGCCATCTTCTGAGAGTTAGCATCTTCACTATCATCTACAAGAAGAACTCCGTCAGCTGCCATTCTATAAACTCTATCTTCAGACTTACTAGATACAAGACTTTCAGGAAGAATAAGAATAAGCATCTTGTTCTTTGCTATAACCATTTCACGATGATAAGCAAAGATATTACGCATAATCTGATAAGGAGTAATAGTCTTAATAATACTGAACTTACCCATATAAGGAATTACTTCCATAATACCATTATAAGGAAGTTTACCATCACGTTCAAAAGCTATAGGTCTAGCTTTGATAGGATAAATAGCAGTGTATCTTCCACCAATACGATAGCCTTCATAAACCTGTGGCTTATATGCCCATTCAATAGAAATATCTCCAGCTTGAGTATCTAGTTTATAAGACTCATCTACAACTCTAGTTGTAACAAGACCTACTTCGTTTACATAAGTAAGAATACCTTGTCTAGCATAACCTCTCCAAACAACGTGCCATACTTCATATAAATTGTTATTAACAGCTTCTACTCGTACACCTTCGTTCTTAAATAGATTACGTTCTTCTTTTGTGAACTTCTCACAAACATCAGGATAGTACTCAAAGAATTTAGAATACATAAGTTGAGTAGGACCACTAGCGCTACTGTAATCATAGTATTTCTCTAAGTAAGCTCTATCTTCTTTTGTAAGAACATCATCAAACATATCAAGAATCTGAGGATAAGACATAAGCTGACGTCTTGCAAACATATCATGGTCTTCTACAAAAAACTCCCCGTTAGGAATAGGAAATGCATCAATTACAGGAATATGTTCTTTAACAACTTTCTCACCTCTAATATCAGAATAAGTATAACATTCTCCAAGAGAAACATAATCAAAGAAAGCAGAAAGATAAATCATAATATCAGAAGTAATACTTCTAACAAAGTTAAGAACATCTTGTCCTTGTTTACTTTCATCATCAATATATTTCTCATTAAAGTTCTGCATAAACTCTTCAGGATTAGGCATAGCTTCTTGAGGATTAATTTGCTCAGGTGGAACACCTTGTTGAGCAGCCTCAGCTTGCATTTGCTGAAGTCGTCTTTCAAACTCTTGCTGAAAAGCTTGAGAAGCCATAATACCAATCTCTTCTCTAAGTTTAGCAGATTTCTTAATAACAATCTCTGGATTACTAGCAGATACAATAAACTCGTGAATACCTTTAAAGTATTCAGATACATATCTTCTAATAATATCAGACATAATATCAAGATTCCTCATAGTAGCAGGAAAACGAGTATATTTCTCATTATTACTATTATAAGGGTTAAGAGTCTTTTTATAAAACTCATTAGGAAT
>DFIJ01000093.1 GCA_002372775.1 Christensenella sp. UBA3700 | reverse complement strand
CTTCAAGTTACTATTAATGGTCAATTAATGACAATGACTCTTGTTGAAGAATTGGAACTTAATGGTATCCATGTTATAAGTGCAAACACTGATGGTATTGTTATTAAACTTCCTAAAGATAAATTGGAAGTATTTAATGATATAACCAAAAGATGGAATGAAACTAATAGAATGGGTGCTGATAGTGAAGATTATAAAGCATATTTTGCTAGAGATGTAAATAATTATTTTGCTGTATGGCCTGATGAAAAAGTAGATGCTAAAGGTGCATTAGACCCTAAACAATATCTTAAAGATTTGAAGAAAGGTTATGATATGCCTATTGTAGCAAAAGCTGTTTTCGAATATCTTTATCATAATATCCCTGTAATGGAAACTCTTCAGAAAAGTACTGATATTCTTGACTTTTGTAAAACTCAGAATGTTGGTAGACAATTTGAAGTAGTTTATGAAACTATAGAAAATAACAAAATTGTTACTGTTCATAGTCAGCGACACGTCAGATTCTATGTTTCTTCTAAAGGGGTGGTTATACAAAAAGAAAATGTTAATGACCATAAACGGCAAAAACTTGCATCAGGTCTTCCAGTTCAAATTCTTAATTCTTTAGATGATAAACCAATAGAAGAGAGAAATATAGACTTTGGTTATTATTATAAAGAAGCATATAAGATTATAGACCCTATTAAGCTTGGTATTTCATCTACAATGAAAGCTGATGCTCAAAAAGGTACTAAATCTGGTAAACTTCTTCTTAAGAAATATTCTAAAGACTATCTTACTCTATTTGATGAAGATGATTTTAATTAAATTATGACAGCTGACGAAATATTTGAAAATGCTGCACTTAATTGGAGAGATAATAAAGGGGTTGGAACTGCATTTGTTCCAGCTCCTCTTAATAATAAAGTGTTAGTATATCAAATTCTTGCTAAATTATATGCAAGAAGTCCTACAAGTACTACTGTTATAATAGTTAATAAATTTACTACAAGAAGTGAGTTAATAGAATTTCTTACTACTACAGAAGATGAAGATAACAATAAAGAATTTAAAAATCTTATTGATAATAAGTTAATTAGAATTTTTACTGTTGATTTCATACTTAGTTGTAAATGGAAATCTAGTGCTACATTATGTGTTTGGTATACTCCTGAAACATATATTCACGGAGTTGCTATATATGTAGCATTTTGTAAATACAAACTTGTTGTTTTAAATAAACTATTTACTAACAATGATGATAGTACAAACTTGTATAAAATTGCACCTCTTCTTGATTGTTTTAAGCAAGCTGAAATTGATGCATTGCGTGTAAGCTCCCCCGTAGAAGAAACATTGATTGATGTAGTGATACCTGAGGATACTGAAGATTATAAACTTTATCAATATTATTGTAAATATATTGAAACTAGTCTTAATATCTTTGGTTCTTTTGATATTATGCAACAAGCTCGTATTGGTAACACAGTACTAAATATTTCTTCTGCTACTATTTGTGCTCAAATTGCTCAAGAAAACGGATGGAATGAACATCTTGATATGTCTTTTGAATATAATAGACAAATAGATGAACTTTACAATCCTAATAATCTTAGAGATAGAGCTACACAAACTTATGAAATTATACGTAATAGAACTAATCTTTTAGCTGATTATGAAGGTAAGCTTGAAAAAGTTTTGGAGTTGGTTAAAGAACATTCTGGGGATAAGATTCTTATTATAAATAAACGTGGTGAATTTGCAAACAAAGTTACAGAGTTTTTAAATAATAATTCTGAAACTGATATTTGTGGAAACTATCACAATAAAGTAGATAACATTGATGCAGTTGATGTTTATGGTAGACCTATCTATTTTAAGAGTGGCGCAGAAAAAGGTAAACGTAAATCTATGGGTGCTAGAGCGCAAATGAGTCTTAATGAAGATAAGTTTAATCTAGGAATGATTAATTGCTTAAGTTTATCTAATGCTCCAGATAAATCTCTCTGTGTAGAAGTTGATGTTGTTATAATTACATCTCCTTTATGTGAAGATATAGAATCTTATCTATATAGATTAAGTAATGTTCATATTCGTAATGGTAAAATAAAATTATTTTCTATCTTTTGCAGAAACACTATTGAACACCAAAGGTTATTTAACAAACCGATGACAGAAACGCACACAATAGTTAATAAAAGTGAATTTAATGCTGATGATGGAAATAAATTTGATTTTATCATTGCAGATTGAAATATTTTTTGTATCTTTGCAGTGTAAAAGTTAAACAAAACGCTCTTTGAAATAATGGACAAATTAGAGAAAACTAATGGCGGTAATACTCGTGCATTGAGTATTGAACATAATGATACTGCTACTGGTTTAAGAGTTCTACAACTTCTTGATGATAAGCAACTTGTTGCTGCTGAAAACTTTATCAAGCGAGTTATGGGAAGTCCTAAAAGTGGAATTAGTAACGTGCAAGAGGGTTTAGCTGTTCTTATGAGAGCAAATGACCTTCAACTCCCTTTTAGTTCTTGTCTTGAACATATCCATGTTATTAATGGTAAAACTGGTGTAGATATTCATATAATAAAGTCGTTATTATCGAGGGCAGGAGTAACTTGGGAATGCACTAAAGATTATACTCCTCAGTATCAGTATACTGACGGTAATACGATTTATCTTGAAACACAACTTCCTCAATATTGTGTTAGATGTCGTACTGCCAAAGAAGCTGAGGAATTTACTAAGACT
>DFIJ01000159.1 GCA_002372775.1 Christensenella sp. UBA3700 | reverse complement strand
TTAATAGCTCTGTTTAAATTGTCTCTTTCTTCTTTAAGACTTTCTCTTAATTCATTTCTTCTTTGTTCAGCATTAATACGTGCTTCTCTAGCAGCATTTTCTGCTTTTTCAGCAGCAGCTTCAGCTTCTTTTATTTTTTTGATTTGTGTATCAATATTCATTATTATTTACCCCCTATATTTCTTGTTTTACCAGTTAATCTATAGCCAGCATTAATTAAACTTTTATCATTATTTGATGTAGACCATTTGTAGGTAGTTGTACCACCTGTATATTCTCTTAATCTATATCTATAGTATGTAACATTTTTTGTGCCAGTAACTGTTTCTGTATGAGTAGTATCTTTATAACATTTACCTTCACTCATTCTTTCACCTTCAGAGCAAATAGCATCTTGAGTAATTTTGTAAACGTTATCTCTAGCACATACATTTCCTCTTTTTTCAAAACCTGTTGCGCATGCTAATGTTGTAGTAGTTGTAGTAGTAGTTTCTTTAACACATGTATTATTAGATTTTGTATAACCTGTTGGACATCCTACTGTTGTTGTAGTAGTAGATGTTGTTGATTTATCAGCAACACAAGTATTATTTTTCTTACTATAACCTGTTGGGCATCCTACTGTAGTTGTAGTAGTAGCAGTGCTATATTTAGTTTCACATTTAGTGTCATATACAGGTATAACTTGAACGCCACATCCAGAGCATGGTGTAACTGTCTTAACACCAGCAGGAACTTGATAACATTCTTTGTTAGATACTGTTTTACTATAATTACAAGTAAATCCGTTTTGGCTTGTTAAGTCATAGCCATTATAAGTTTTTGAACATGATTTTGGATTAGTTGTATCATAAGTTGTCTTACTATAGTTACAAGTAAAACCATTTTGACTTGTTAATAAATAGTCTTTATATGTATCAGCACATGTTAATGGATTAGTTTTAGTTGTAGTTGTCTTACTATAATTACAAGTAGAGCCATTTTGACTTGTTAATGTATAACCATTATATGTAGCAGCACACTTAGGTTCATCTGTAATTGTAACAGTTTTAGTATAATGACATAAACCATTAGCACTTGATACAAAATTGTATCCATCAATTTTAGGACAAGTTGCTTCTCCAGTATATTTAGAATCTGTTACATTCTTATCGTAAGAATAAGATTCTTTAACTGTTTTAGTTTCAACATCTCTATAGTTTGTTTTAGTTACACTTGTCTTAGACCATTCAGTCCAATTTCCCCATGGTGTCCATGATCCACCAGATGTCTTACTATATTGGTATTCTATACCACTTGCTGGTGTTACACTTTGTTCTTTCTTTTCACAAATATCTGTATTACAGTAGTTGTAGCATCCCATGATTACTTTAACGAAATTAGATTCATCTCCGCATTCTAGGTATACTTTCATTTGATATTCAGTTTCAAGTTTTTCAACGGAAACGTAAGAATTCTTTGCAGAGCATGCCTTTCCATTTTTATCCTTTACTTCTAATATCAAATTTTTGTCATACATTGATTGTAAAGTAAGAGTTTTAACTTCTCCTACCTTTTCAGGTAATCTCTCAGTTGTGAAATAACTTTTTCCTACATCCTTCATTCTATCAATATTTTCTTTAAAAATGTTGTCTGTAAGAACGTCAAGTGAGTTGGACATACCTTTAGTAGCATTTTTAGTAGATAATGATAATAACCATATTGTAAATAAGATAAATATAACAACAATTATTATCTTTATAAATAAACCAGTCCAACTAAATCTATTGTTTTCTTCGTACATTATAATTCCCCCTTCACGAAAATCGTTTTCTATATTAACACAAACATTCTATTTTGTCAAACATTTTTTTACTTTTTATACTAATACTACTCTTAAATAAAGAAAAATATGATTAGTTAACCATATTTTTATTACTTTTTACTAAAAATTGATAATAATTTAGCAACAATTGCTATTACTTCGGTACTTTTGGATATTGCTAGATTTTTGCCTAAAGCTTTGCCACCAATTGTCAGTGATGATATTAATGATGTTACTATTAATGAAATAATTAACGGGTTAATACTTGTTTTTGTGGTTAATAAAGCAATAATTGTTACACCGGCAGTTCCTGAGATAATGCCACAGATATCACCAACAACATCACAACAAATGCTTGATACTTTGGAAGCATTTTTAACTAGTTTAACACCAATTTTTCCACCACGTACTCTTCTAGCACTCATTGAATGAAAAGCTACTTCATCACCACAAGTGGCAGATACACCAATGATATCAAAAATAATTCCTAATAAAATAAAAAGAAAAGTAACGATAATTGAGACTGTTAAAGTAACATTTTCTAAAACAGTCGTTACCACTAGTGACATCACTAGTGATAATATGAATGCAAGAATTGTTACAATTAGTACCCATTTATAATTACTTTTCATGATTCCTCCAATAAAAAAACTAATGGCTTATAGATATAATTAACTTTGGGACTTAGGTCAAGTAGGATTTCCCTATCTTCTACATACCGTTACCAGTGTTGCGGTTCCCCTTTAAAGAAGACAGTACGGTGTTTCCACATCATACGACTTGATTGCCACTTAGTTCCCACTGCAATCCTATATCATAACGCACTCTAGGAGATTTCCTCACCAACGCATCGTTATTAGTACTCTTTTGCAAAGGTAATTTCATGGTAAAGTAGTTAATTTATTTGGCC
>DFIJ01000118.1 GCA_002372775.1 Christensenella sp. UBA3700 | reverse complement strand
CAAGTTGCAAAGAAAAACATTATATCTTCGGAAAGAACGATATAGAAAAAATTGCCAAAGATAATGGTATTAAAATAACTGCTGAACTTCCAATAGATGGAGAACTTACAAAGCTTAGCGATAGCGGTCAAATGGAAGGTTTTAAAGGCGATTATTTAGATGACTTAATAAAAGAATTAACAAAATAATTTTAAAGGAGATTCGGTTGAATCTCCTTTATGTTTTATAAGATTATTGAATAACTAAATACGAACTCATTTCCCTTTTCTAAAGAATTTATTAATTCTTTATCTTTTAGTTCCCTGCTAGGTGGATTATCAAAATCTGGGATTCCTTGCCATGGTTCAATACATACATAAGAACCATATGTAGGCTTAGACCAAATAGCTAAAACTTTTGGATTATTCAATCTCATTTTCACCTCTATTCCATCTCTCCTATGTAAAGTAACCTTATCCATTTTATCGCCAGTTAAATTCATAGTATGATACTTCTTAAACAAATCCTTAGATAAATCAATTCTCTTTACTGTACCAAAAGTTCCCTTATGAGTTAGATAACTACCTGTTTCTTCTTCGAAATAATTATCTAATGTGACCTCATTCTCAAACTCAATATAATTTCCTGAGATATCATCATATCCATCTTTTCTATCTAAAGGTAAATTAAAAGCTGGATGTCCGCCAATTCCAAAATAGATAGTCTTGTCATCTAGATTAACAACTTTATAAGATACTTTTAATTCATCGTCTATTAACTTATAGTTAACAAATAATTTGAACTTATAAGGATATTGCTTTAGTGTTTCTTCGCTCCATGTTAAAGATAATGTAACTTCATCTTGTTTTTTCCCCTCAACATCTAAAGTTGCATATCTTGGAAGACCATGATTCTTCATGCTATATTCCTTACCATCAACTGTATAGAATCCATCTTTTAACCTTGCTATGAATGGGAATATTACAACATCTTGTCCTGTCCAGCTCTCTTCTGAGCCTTGCCATTGGTATTCAAATCCAGCTTTTTTAATGCTTGTCATTGAACCACCCTTTTCGTTAACTGATACTTCTAGTACACCATTATTAATTGTTATCATTGTCGTCCTTCTTTATATTGTCATTATTGTTTTGTTTTCCAAAAATTTCTTCAAAATCATCCTTATGAGATTTCTTGTTATTCTTATCAAAACCATTATTACTAAAGATATCTATAATATCTTTTTGTGTTTTCTTTATCTCTTCTTCTTTTCTTCTTGAATCGCTTTCTGATTTGCTTAACATTCTTCTAGAGAATGATAATGTAGCAAATGCAACAGAACTTAATAATATTACAGCAATTACAATGATAATTAATACAACTGCCCATGATGGTAAATCAAACATACCAATCTTAGTTGAGTCGTTATTATTTGTATATATATTTAGTTCATTATATTGGCTTAATAATGCAAGATAATTCTCTTCAATTTCGCTTCCTTCATCTGTCGCTCTTAATTGAGCTAAATCTTCAGAAGATAATCCGTCATAAATAGCTTTAATTTGCTCGAATGTTGTGTAATTAGAAGATGTTACTTCTTTTCCATACGCTGATATAAAGCTTTCTAGAGATGCTTTTAATGACGATACTGATGAATCTGGATTAACAACTTCTATTTCTGAAGATACTGAAATATTTGAGAAGAATTGAGACCAAACTCTATTTGACTTGAATTCTTGCTTAACAGCATTTGATCCTACATATAATGTTAATCCCTCAACTTCAGATACATTATTTACAAAGTTGCAATATAAATCATCTGATTTAGATATTACTCCACCAAGAAGCACTGGTGCTGTTGTTCCATTGAATGTTACTGAAGTTAAAGATGTGCATCCAAATAATGCGCCAACACCTATCGTCTTAACAGAAGCTGGTATAGAAATACTCTTTAGATTTATAGCTCCTGCCATAGCATATCTACCAATATAACTTGTACCACTCATAATTGTGTATGATGTAGCTGTAGATTTAATTGGATAATATGTTAGTTCATAAGAACCTTCGGCAAGTTTAACATAAATAGCATACTCGCCATTAGATACCTTATCTAAAACAATGCTATTAGATGTTAATTCCCCTGCAAAGCTTATAGAAAGATTGTTATCTGCAAAAGCGCCTGCTCCTACATAATTAATTGTTGTAGGCAATGTAACATTAGTTAAAGCAGTTTGAATGAATGCTAAATCGCCTATGCTTTCAACCTTAGTTAATCTAATAGTAGATAATGATTTACACTTAGCAAATGCACCATATCCAATTGATGTACATTGAGGCAATTCAACTGTTGTTAATTTTTCACACTCTAAGAATGCTAAATCACCAATTGATGTAACTCTATCGAAATTAATACCTGTTTTAACCTCAGTATTGTTTGTAGAGGTATTGAAAAGAGGGAACATAGGACGATAAGATCTAGAAACACTATAACTTTGCAACTTAGAACACTCCGCAAAAGCCTCATCCTTAATCTCTACGTCAACATTGTTGTTTGTAGGAAGTAATACTGTAACTAGGTTTGTACAATCAACAAATGAATCCTCGCCGATTACTAAAGTTCCACTTGTAAGACTTGTGCCAAGTTCTGCAGATTGAATTCCTGAATATGCAAATGCTGCAAATCCTATTTCTTGAACATTCGTAGCTTTAATAGAAGATAATGCAGAACAGTAGCAGAATGCTTGTGCTCCAATCTTTGTTACATTTGTTAAATTAATACTTGTTAGAGATGTACAATAAGCAAATACATAGTCACCAATTTCCGTAATAGTATCTGGTATCTCAACTTCCTTTAAGCTAGAACAATAATATGTTGTTCCGTTATTAACATATGGTTTAAATGTCGAATCCCCTACAGTTTTTGAGCCATTTTCGAACACTACTTTTATTAATGCCTCATCTAATGTAAATGTCATTTTGCCCATTTCTTGAACAGAACCTAAGTTTACATATTTTAGATTTTGACAATATAAGAATACCCCATCCCCAAAGTATGATTGAGTTCCAGATAAATCTATAGTAGCTACACTTGAAGCAGCAAATGCTTGTGTATTGACTGTAATCTTTTCTACTCCATTAAAATCTACTATGCCCAGGTTCGAACACTCTTGGAAAGCACTAGTTCCGATTGTTAGTTCTGAACTTGTTGGCATAATTACTTTCTTAATTGTCTTGTTACCAGCGAATGCTTCGGCTGCAATATTAGTTAAAGCAGTCATTTTAGATAAATCTACAACCTCTTTATTGTAGTTCACAAATGTGCCACTTCCTAAAGATGTAATTGAAGTGCTGCTTAAGACGCTGTCATAGTTTAATGCGATTATTAATTCGCCATTATAAACTAGATTCTCAACATCAAGTCCATCTACTGTAATAGCATGAAGTTTTGTGCAGTTTGCAAATGCAGTACCACTAATAGATAGACTATCTAATGTGGCTGTATCAATAACTACGCTTGTTAAATTTGAACACTTATTGAATGCATTATCCTTAATATACTTAACGCCTGTTAAGTCAATTTTTGTAAGACTTAAGCATCCTTCAAAAGCACTCTCGTCAATAAATTGAACTCCGCTAAATGATACTTCTTTTATAGAAATATTATTTGCAAAAGCACTACTATTTATCTTTACACAAGTGCTTGGTAATATAATCTTTTCAACATTTTCTGCGTATACAAAGGCATCTTTACCAATAGATCTAATTGATGTTTCCGAAGATAAATCAATTGTGCTACTTGTAGCAAAACATGCTTTTAGCACCCCATCTTTAACATATGTTTCAGAGCTAACCTCTATCTCATAAGTGCCAATTACTACATCTTCTCCGCCTTCTATTTTTGCCTTAACAGTTACTATTGATGTTCCGGCGCTTACTGCACGAATAATATTATTCTCTACACTTACTGCAGAAGTGTTTGTTGATTCCATAGTGATTATAACTGGATTTTGAATATAGTTATAATTATATGGAGAATAGCTATAAGTAAATGAGAATGCCTCACCTGGAGCTAATTCAATTGTATCCGCGCTTACCTTAACACCAAAGAACGCATCGCTACTTGAAGCTAAAGTATCAACCATTGTATAGCCAGATATCTTTGTAGATTTATATGCTACTCCTACAAATTTATCTGATGCTACGACTTTAATGATTATTGTAGATGTTCTAGAATCGCTATCTGTAACAGTAACAGCACACACACCAGCAGAAAGACCTGTAACCTTACCATTAGAAATTGCTAGAATATCATTGTTTGATGTAGACCAAGTATAATCTTGATCTAACTTATAACCTTTTAAATATTTAGTGCTAGATAAATCTATTTCTTGGTTAACACTTATCTCTTCCTCTGTCATCTTGAATTCCAAGGAAGTTGTAGCTATGTTAGAATTCTTGTCTGAAGTGTCTGAGCCATTGCTACTGCTTTCTGTTTCCGAAGTATTACCTATCTTTGAATAATAAACAGAATAATTAAATGCATAATCTGTTATATAGAAATAAATATAACCATTTGTAGAAGATTTATATGCATCAGTAACATCTATTCTTTGTGTAATAGTTTTACCAACGCCATCAGCTTGCGTTGTAACTGGGTAAACATCTAAAACTGATAGAGAAACAGATAATAAAGATCTAACACCAACGCAAGATGCGATTGCTTGAATGTAATGATTATCATACATTGTTACATCAGCATAAATCTTGCCGTCGCCTTCTTCAACTAGCTTTATATCATCAATAACTGGAGCTTCATAATCTGCATAGAATACAGTTGATACGTTATCTGAAACAACATTGCTTTCAGATTCTTCATCATATGTTCTATAAACATCTATAGATATAGTATATTTGCCATTATTGCTTAATCCTAAAGAATATGTAGATATTGTTGGAGTAATAACAGCAGTCAAAATACTAGAATCATGATACTTTTTTATACCATCCTCTTCGTATGAATAAACTATCTCCCCTGTCGTATTATCAATGACATTTAATACAACATGCTCCGCATTTCTTAACAAACCTAATTGTACTAGTCCTACTCCATACATAGCAGATGAGTAGATAGATAATGCATTGTACTCTTCATTATCACTTGGTTTTTCCCCTTCGTATTTGTCCGAAACGCTAAATGCGTAACTACCCATAGCAATATATGCTGAACCAGCATAAATACCATAGAATGTTGTTGCTGTTGATTCTGCTTTATTTTCGTCAGTTTCCTCATATGTTGTTATATCTAACATTGGAACTGATTCCCAATCTCCATAGAATCCAATAAATGGAGTAGATAAAGAAGTTTCATCATTACCTGTAGATAATAGAACATATCCTTCGATATATATACCATTAGCAAACTTGCTTAATTCCTCAATAGCACTTTGTTGCAATGTTATTGAAATAGTAATAGTCTTACTCTCGCCTGAAGCAACTGGCACTGTCCATTTTTCTGTATTATCTGTATATGTTGCGCCATCAATAGAATTAACAACATAGCTTAGCTCTTGGTCATATCCAGACATTCTATTATCACTTGTTAGTTTTTCTGTTAAAACATCTACATTTATCTCATAAGTTCTTGATTCATTACTTACGTTTACAATAGACATTTTTAACTCAAAAGTTGAACCAACATTATTTCCCAATTCAATTTTTGTTCTTTGGATCTCTTCATCATTACTGTCATAGGTTTGAATATATGATTCTGAACTAATTGCATCGCTTATATTAACTAAACCTGCACCTTGTGATCTAGGTGAATATAAGACACCTTCATCATCAATTAGTAAGTCTGTGTTAGACATAATCAATTTAGAAGCGACATTAGAAATTTGTTCTTTCAAATCTTCTACATTTTCATCAATACCGAATAATGCCAGATTTGCCTTTACATATTCCATTACTGCTGTGTAAACGCCAGCTGTATTAGGCGTAGCCATAGATGTACCTGTATAAGTAGAATAACCTCCGCCATTAACGCCAGCTAAAATACAAGAACCGTAAGAGACAAAATCTACACCTAATGATAAATCTGTATTAACACCCTTAGAAGAATAACTCTCCATTACGATTTTTCTATAACTATCATCAACTTTTAACGTTCCTATAT
>DFIJ01000114.1 GCA_002372775.1 Christensenella sp. UBA3700 | reverse complement strand
CCATACCTTGTGGTTTATTAATAACGGCTAAGTCGTCATCTTCATAGACTATGTCTATAGGAATGTCCTCTGGTTCTACATTTAAAACCTCAGCTTCAGGAATAGATGCCTCAATTACATCATTTTCTTTAACTATATATCCAGCTTTTTTAATTGAATTTGAATTAACTAAAATATGTTGATCTTCAATTAGATTCTTAACATAAGATCTTGAAATATCTAATTCTTCATTTAAATAAATATCTATTCTCTTTCCAGCATCTTCTGCAGGAACAACTATAGTTCTATTCTCCATCTGTAGAATCTACCTTTTCTACATTTTCTGAAGATACTTCGGCTTTTGCTTTTTCAGCTCTTAATTTCTCTATTTTAGCCTTAGAATAGAAATCTGCTTCACTAAATTCGAAGATAATATATAGGATTAGCATTATTACGCCGCCAAGCAAGAATAAGTCTGCAATATTACCTATAGCAAAATCTATACCAAACCAAGTTTCTAAGAATACATAATCAATAAAGTCTCTAACATATCCTAAAACAATTCTATCTACTACATTGCCTAAAGCACCTGCAG
Source organism: Christensenella sp. UBA3700 (assembly GCA_002372775.1). GTDB lineage: Bacteria > Bacillota > Clostridia > Christensenellales > UBA3700 > UBA3700. The sequence goes on along the minus strand of DFIJ01000114.1, from coordinate 14,925 downwards.
CAATCATGATACAACCGATTCTTAAGTTCTTTGGAGTATTAGGTCTTAAAACTAATAATAAAGTAATTCCGATAATAGCAATTATTGGCATCATTGTTAGAAACAATGTTTTTCCAGATAACATACTAAATGAAGCGCCAATATTTCTTGCTAAACGAACAGTAAATATACCTTCCCATACTGTATATGAATTACCACTGCTTAATAAATCAAAAACTATAGATTTTGAAATCAAATCTATAGCAACCATAGCAGCAAAAAATGCAACTTCTATAATGTATTTAATATATTTCTTATTCATTAGTCGTTATTACCAACAATACCCATACCGCCTGGTGTTAAAGCAAACTTCTTTTCACCTATAGCTTGTTGAGTTCCACCAAGTGCAAATACAGCACCTGCTAAATAATCTATAACTCTTTGTGATTCTTTTTCATTAATTCTTGAGCAATCAACAATAACTGGGTCTCCACCTTGTAAGACATTGATAATACCCTTAACATCTTCAATTGATCTTGGTGTAGCCATACGTAAATATTGCTTACCAGCCATTGGATTTACAGGTACTTCTTGAGTCTTTCTCATAAATGAGAAGAAACCGCCCTTCTTTTTTTGTTGAGGTCTTTGTTGTTGTATTGGTTGTTGACGAGCATAATCAAATTGATCCTCAAAATCTTGATTAGATAATTGTCCTCTTTGTTGCTCAAATTGAATTGGAGCACCAGGATTTGGTTGAATATTTTGAGGTTGAATTGGTTGTGTTGTATAAACTGGTCTATATGGTTGTTGAGGATAGCTAGGAGCACCATTTTGTGGGAATATTGGTTGGACTGGAGCTTGTGGTTGCATAGGTTGTTGAGGTTGATAAGTTCTATCCATTCTGCCCATGTTTGGATCAGATGGCGCTTGATATCTACTTTGATATGGATTTCCACCCATATTATTTTGATTATTATTGAACATGTCACCTCTTCTATTGAAGTCGTCCATTCCCCTTCCTCCTACTTATTATAATTTCTCTCACCAAATAAAACTCTACCTAATCTTACCATAGTAGAGCCACCATATTCAATCGCTAACTCATAATCATTTGTCATTCCGCATGATAAAATGTCAATTTTATGATTAGATTTTGCAATTTCTTGTAAATGTCTATATAAATGATTGAAATCAATATACATATTCTTAAGAGCTTCTTTATCTTCCATATTAGGTAAAACACTCATAAGTCCTCTAATTCTAATATTAGGATACTTATCTAGCATTTCCATAAAAGAATCTAATTCTTCTTTAGCAATACCACCCTTAGTAATTTCAGAACCCATATTAACTTCAATCAAGCAATCCATAACTTTGTTATGCTTTATTGCTTGCTTATTTATCTCTTGTGCTAATGATTCTCTATCTAGTGAATGAATTAAAACAACTTTATCTATAATGTACTTAACTTTGTTAGATTGAAGTTGACCAATCATATGCCAATTAAGATTTAGACCAGATTCATATTTTTCTTGGATCTCTTGAACATGATTCTCCCCAACATCTGTTAAAAGATTGTTAGATTGAATCATTTCAATAAGTTCTTTTGGATTCAATTTAGTAGCACCAATTAGTGTTACTTTATCTGTTCTATTTGCACGCTTTAGTGCGGCGTCTATTTTCTTTTGGCATTCAGCTATACTCTTTTTTAAATCTTCAAGTTCTACCATTGCGATAATTCCTCTTATTTCAAAGATATTATAGCATAATTATCTTTTCAAGTGTTCTTGATATCGATCTAAATCTGAACACAGCAATTTAATGATATAATTTTTAGTTTTTGATTCTGTTTTAATACCCTCTAATTTCTTTTTTAAATCTATTAAATACATCTGCTCGGAACCAAAAAAATCATAAGAATTACCTATACCGTATATCCTTAACAATAAACTCCTAAACATATTTAATTCATCATTGTCTGCATCTTTTATATAATTACAAACTTTATCTATCTCATATTTTGAAATAAACTCCTTTCTTTCAAAAGCAGTTGAAATAATCTTTTCAATTTCAGATTCTTGCATATTTTTCAAAGAAATAAGCATTTTCCCTTCTGATAAATCATATAGTTTTTCATTATGTGCAGTGATATTATTTTTAATTCTATCAATACTTTCTAGGAAAGGTTTTTCATTTTGAACTACACTATAATCTGGCCATAATAATTCGATTTCTTTATTGCTTGCCTTTATGTTTTTTATAAGAATATCTTCAAATTCTCGAATTCCAATAATTTCTTCAAATTTATATGCTTTCACATAGGTATAATAGTAGTTAATTGCTAATAGAGAATACTCTAATTCCATCTTATTCTTAGAGACTGCATCAATCATGCATTTTATATTAGTAGATATTTCTTCATCACTTAATTCAACCCAGGAACCTCTTAAAACCAATAAATACATAGGAATCTCTTCTTGAGGCATAAAATAAAATGACTCATCAAGTTCCTCAATTTCTTTTTGTATTTTATCACTTATTTTTTGATAATTAACAAACTCCTTAATACTTGGTAATGTAGTCACATTAAAATCAATATTATTTACAACAGTTTTAGGATTTCGATATTTTATAGTATCTAATAAAACATTTATAATTAACGACTCCTTAATTTTAACGTCATTATTAATCTTTGAGAAATCTACATATTCATACAGTTTATTCAAGTTATCAAGAAAGGTTATAAGGGTTCTAAGATTATTACATGAGCAATTATAAATACATTTTATAATATTCTCTTTATTATTTATTACATCCTCATATATATTTTCATATCTAGACATTTTTGCTAACTTGTCAAAAAAAACATTCACATCAAATCTAAATACTACGGTGTTGTTAATAGTTTTTTCCTTAATAATGTCATAATCTCTAATGTCTCTTATTGACTCCATCATACTATTTAACGAATCTTTTGAATCAGGGTTTTTACTTTGAGTTGTTTTCAGCATAATAGACGACACCAGCATTATATCCTTATTATTATCATGGTCTATCGAATCTATTAATTCTTTTTCATCACCAATAACAACAACCCTATAACGAGGTTCTTCTGTAAACTCATTCAAATAACCAAACAATTCTTTGTAATCAATGCGACATCTCTCTATGTCATCAAAAAACATAACAACTTTTTTAGTAGAATTAATAATTAAATCCGCAACCCAAGTAAACTCTATATTATCAATTCCGCTTATATCTTTCCCTTTAAATGCTGCAACAATTTTTCCAACAGATTTACCAAAATTAGCAATTTTAGAATCTGAAAACCAAGTAACAAACGAACAAACCTTTTTTGAAATACTATTCTTTATATCATCTATTTTTGAGATTCCATTTAAAGAAACATATATATATAATATATCCTTCTCGTTCTGAGCATTCTTATTCTTAATGTAGTTATTTATATAGTATGATTTACCAGATCCCCAGGGACCATTTATAAACAGTGCTCCATATGGATTATCATTTTCTAAATAATAGTCTAGCGCTTTCGTTAAAGTATTATGATTCTTTAGTATCTCCGAATCCACCCTTCCAGAAAGCACATCATTATCAATATTGCTGTTTTTTTTATAAGCCATAATATATAACCTCCACATAAAAAATGCTGTCTTATACTTAGATAAAACAGCATTAAAATATCAGACAATATTACTTACTTCTAGCCGCATTATCTAGCCTTTATAATTTTAACATATTTAATCATAAATATATGTAAAAACAAATTAAAAATATGGCAGCGGTAGTTGGATTCGAACCAACGAAATGTGGGTGTCAGAGGCCCATGCCTTACCGCTTGGCGATACCGCTACAAATACCTACTCTATTAAACAATATTTCAGTGTTATTTTCAAGGTTAAAACTCAAATTGACAAATAAAATGTCTATCTATATAATTAAGATATCGTGCTAGGCGGGCAGATAGTGGTGGCCTGTTACCTACAATCCACTTTAGTAGGGCCGAAATGCCAATAGCGGTTTTACCTATGTAAGGCTGCCTTAAGCAAGTGATGTTGATATCAAGGTCTTGTGCAATTGAACGCTGTGAACCATGTCAGGACCTGACCGTAGCAGCATTAAGCAGATTGTTTGATGTGCCACGAGGTAGCTTTGAGGGAGTTAACTACTTTTGTACCGCTTGGGTAGATATTATCAATATTGGAGGCACGATCTTGAAAAGAAAAAAAAAGAGCCGAAGCTCTTTATTTTTTTTACTCTACTGAATCAACAGTTTCTTTATTGTTTTCCCCTTTTTCCCTACCTAATACCTTATACATCTTAGGAAAAACAGGTCTATAGTCAAATAATTTATCTAGCAGTTTTCCCCATATAGCAATAATAGGAGCATTAATAATTGTTGTAACAATTGTACCTAATCCCATGCTATGGAAATTGCTATACCAAATAGTTGTCCAATCAAACTTATCTACATCTCTAAATATAACTAAAGCAAGAGTAATTGAAGTAACTAGATATATCATATCTACAACCCACTTTACTTTATTAATTTTCCATCTATATCTATCTGAGATTTCACTAACTACAAGTTCAGGAGCTTCAAGTGGCATATATGTTCTAAAGAAGCATGCGACACCAAAAGCTGTACAAGTATCACCTATTATTAGCATAACCCATCTTAGAGCAACACCTTCAAATGGATCAGAACCTAGTATTAGTACCCATAAATCTAATAGATATCCATATAAAACCGCTACAGCAAAAGCAAGTAGATATCTCCAGTTAAATCTTTGAACTATAATGCATAAAAGAATTAATGTTATTCCTTGGAATAAATATTCTGTAACACCTAGTGAAAAGAATGAAGATAAATTCTCTATTGCTTCATGAATAACAAATGTAGGTGCTGCAATCATAGAAACACCTAAGTTTGCTTTTGAGCAAATAGCAACGCCTAGTGCTACAAACACTAGACCAAAAAGCCACATTAATTCACCGGCTTTTTCAAACTTGTTAGTCTTCATTATTGAATTTCTCTATTGAAACTCCAGCCTCATCAAACAACTTTAATGAGAATTCATCTGGGTAACCTTGTTCATAAACAACTCTCTTAATACCAGAGTTGATAATTAATCTAGCGCAAATAGTACATGGTTGATGTGTACAATAAATTGTTGCACCCTCAACTGATATACCTAACTTAGCAGCTTGACAGATAGCATTTTGTTCTGCATGAACAGCATAACATACTTCTTGTCTTGTTCCTGATGGGATTCCTAATTTAATTCTTATGCACTCGCCACGTTCTGTGCATGATTTGATTCCTGAAGGGGCTCCATTGTAGCCTGTTGTGATAATTCTCTTATCTCTAACAATGATTGCTCCAACATGTCTATCTTGCTTATAGCAACTTGACCAAGTTGAAACAAAATTAGCCATTTCCATAAATCTTTTATCCCATTTATTCATAGTAAAAACACCCCACTAAGTTTATAAGCATAGTGATTATAACATAACGTTATAACTAATACAAAATATATCTTTGAAAAGTATTTACTTTAAATGGTTATTATTGTATAATACACTATGAATTTAGCAATCGAAGGTTTAGAGTGCTAAACTAAATTTAAATAGTTTTAGGAGGTATTTTGTATGACAATTAAACCATTGTTTGACAAAATTGTTGTAAAAGCACTAGAGGCAGAAGAAAAGACAGCTAGCGGTCTTTATTTACCTACATCTGCTCAAGAAAAGCCACAAGTTGCAGAAGTTGTAGCTGTTGGTCCTGGTGGACTTATTGATGGTAAAGAAGTAAAAATGGAAGTTAAAGTTGGAGATCACATTCTATATAGCAAGTATAGTGGCAGCGAATTTAAGTTAGAAGACTTAGATGTTACTATCATAAAGCAATCTGATGTTCTTGCTATTATTAGTGACTAATAGGAGGAAATAATTATGGCAAAAGATTTTAAATATGGTGATGAAGCTAGAAAGTCTTTAGAAACTGGTGTAGATGCTGTTGCTAACGCAGTAAAGATTACACTTGGTCCTAAAGGTAGAAATGTAGTTTTAGATAAAAAATATGGTGCACCACTAATTACTAATGATGGTGTTACAATTGCTAAAGAAGTTGAATTAAAAGATTCATTTGCTAACATGGGTGCTCAACTAATAAAAGAAGTATCTATTAAGACAAACGATATCGCTGGTGATGGTACAACAACAGCCTGCGTTCTTGCTCAAGCTCTTGTTAAAGAAGGTTTAAGAAACGTTACAGCTGGTGCTAACCCTATCATTCTTAAGAAAGGTATTCAAAAAGCTGCAGATGCTGTAGTTGAAGAATTGCATAAGATTTCTAAGCCAGTTGAATCTAGCGATGCTATTGCACAAGTTGCAACAATCTCTGCTGGAAATGAACAAGTTGGCGAATTAATCGCTGAAGCTATGAATAAGGTAAGCAAGAATGGTGTTATCTCTGTTGATGAAGCTAAATCTACAGAAACTACTCTAACAGTAGAAACTGGTATGAAGTTCGACAGAGGTTACTTATCTGCATACATGGTAACAAATACAGATAAGATGGAAGCTGTTCTTGACGATGCATATATCTTATTAACAGATAAGAAGATTTCTTCAAGCAAGGATATTATGCCAGTACTTGAAGTAGTTGCTCAAAACGGATTAAAGCTATTAATCATCGCTGAGGATATTGAAGGCGATGCCCTAACAGCTATTGTATTAAACAAGTTGAAAGGCGTATTAAACTGTGTTGCTGTTAAAGCTCCTGCATTTGGCGACAGAAGAAAAGCTCTTCTTGAAGATATGGCAGTATTAACAGGTGGTACAGTTATCTCTTCTGAACTTGGCTATGAATTAAAGGATGCTACTCTTGCACAACTTGGTCGTGCTAAACAAGTTAAGGTTGATAAGGATTCTACAACTATCGTTGACGGTTTTGGTGATCCAGATCAAATCAATGCTCGTGTTCAAATGATTAAAGCTCAAGCCGCTGAAACAACATCAGAATACGACAAAGAAAAGTTAAATGAAAGATTAGCTAAGCTTGCTGGTGGTGTTGCTGTAATTCACGTTGGCGCTGCTACAGAAGTAGAAATGAAAGAAAAGAAGTTAAGAATTGAAGATGCCCTAGCTGCTACTCGTGCTGCTGTTGAAGAAGGCGTTGTTGCTGGTGGTGGTATTGCACTTCTTAACATTATGGATAAGATTCAACCAGTTGTTGATTCTCTTGAAGGAGATGAAAAGACAGGTGCTAAGACAATGCTTAAAGCTCTTGAAGCTCCAATTAAGCAAATCTGCGCAAATGCAGGTATTGATGGCGGCGTTGTAATTAACAACATTAAGTCAGCAAACAAGGGCGCTTCATATGGTTATGATGCACTTAAAGATGAATATGTTGACATGATTAAAGCTGGTATCCTAGATCCAACTAAGGTAACAAGATCAGCCGTTCAAAACGCTTCATCTGTTGTATCTACACTATTAACAACTGAAGTATTAGTTACAGACATTCCAGAGCCAGCTGCTCCAGTAGCTCCTCAAATGAATGGAGAAATGTACTAATAAATAATCTATAATATGGATTGCACTCCGGTAACCTTCGGGCCCGGAGTTTTTTTTGTAAAAAAATAGACTCAGTTTGTTGTAATACTGAGTCTATTCCAATAAACAATACTAATAATTATTTCTTACTATTCTTTGCAAGTAATTCTTGCTTTATATCATATAACTTTTGAGATAAGTCAACCTTATAAATATGTGGGTTTAATAATCTCTTATATTCGTTCCAGAATTCACCATAAGATTCCTTATGATACTTAGAAATCTCTTGAACTGTTGGTAGCTTATAAACCAACTTACCATTATCAATAATCTTTGTTGTTAATTCCTTTACATAGAAGTTAGTAATTGTCTTTCTCTTGTATGTGAAGTTTGGATCAAAGATTTCAAGTTCTTGTAAACCGTCAAACTTTTCTTCTTGTAAACAAATTAAATCTGCAAGTGCTTTATTAGAATTTTCATCATAGATTCTTACAATCTTCTTAAATCCTGGATTTGTAATCTTACCTGGAGTATCACTCATCTTTAATCTTGGTTGTAATACACCCTTATCATCTTCAATAGCACTCATCTTGTATACACCACCAAGTGATGGGCAATCCATAGATGTGATTAGCTTAGTACCAATACCATAAGTATCAATCTTAGCTCCTTGAGATGCTAAAGACATTAATACTGTTTCATCAATATCACCAGATGCACAAATCTTTGCATTTGGGAATCCTGCTTCGTCTAACATCTTTCTAGCTTCTTGAGATAGATATGCTAAGTCACCTGAGTCTAATCTAATACCAATTGGTTCATGACCTGCTGCTCTTAATTCTTTGAACACCTTAATTGCGTTAGGAACACCTGAACGTAATGTATCATATGTATCGCAAAGAAGTAGACATGTATCTGGATACATATCAGCATAAGCTTTAAATGCATCATATTCTGATGGGAAGCTCATAACCCAAGCATGAGCATGAGTTCCACTAATTGGAATATTGAACATCTTACCAGCAAGAACGTTTGATGTAGAAGCACATCCTGCAATAACTGCAGCACGAGCACCATAGATACCAGCATCTGGACCTTGAGCTCTTCTTAAACCGAATTCAGCAACAGGAGCACCATTAGCAGCATAGATAACTTTTGCTGTCTTTGTAGCAATTAATGTTTGGTGATTTAAAATACAAAGAATTGCTGTTTCAATTAATTGTGCTTCAAATAATCTTGCTTTAACAGTCAAGATTGGTTCTTGTGGGAATACAACTGTACCTTCTGGCACAGAATAAATATCGCCTGTAAATTTAAAATCTTCTAATAGCTTTAGAAAATCTTCGTCAAACAATTTCTTAGAGCGTAAATACTCTATATCGTCTTTTTCGAACTTTAAATTTGTTACATAATCAACAACTTGTTCAAGACCACAAGCTATTGCATAGTTATTACCAATTCCTCTGTAGAACACGTCAAACACAGCAGTTTTGTTCATTTGACCGTTTTTGCTGTATCCGTACATCATAGTTAATTGATAAAGATCTGTAAGTAATGTTAGATTTCTCATTATTCCTTATTGCTAGTTTTACTAGCATCCTCGATTTTGTCATTCGCAACAGAATTTTCTGTCACTTCGCTATTTTGCGCGTTGGTTGTATCTACCGTAGTATCAGCAACTTTATCTACTATTTCTCTTCTTTTGTTTGCATCTATTTCCATCTTTGCTTTGATTTCATCCCATCTTTTATCTATAACAGTTTGGAATGACTTTGACTCAAAGTAGATTTTATTCGTATATAAAAGAACCAATAATACTATACATATTGCAGCCATAACATAGCAAATAATTTGTATAGTTCCAATACCTGTATTACCTAATGTAACGTGGTCAATCTTTAAGAATTCTAGAGAACCTCTAACTAGACCATACCAAATTAGATAACCAAGAGTAATTGTTCCTGGCTTAATTTTATTCTTGTATTTATGGTAAACATACATTAATACAGCAAGACCTATAAAGTTTAAAACTCCTTCATAGAAGAATAATGCACAATACCATCCTGGTTCATATCCAGAATAATGAGAAGCTGGATTCTCAATATATACAGCAAATGGGAAATGTTGGAATGATTCATTTGTTATTTGTAAACCAAACAACTCTTGGTTCATATAATTACCCCATCTACCAATAATTTGTCCAACCATAACTGGCATAACGGCTGTGTCTGTTAATTTAACAAAGTGATACTTTCTAGAAACAAGTGTTATAAGCGTAATAGCAAGAACACCACCGAAGATACCACCAACGATAGTCATTCCGCCTTCACGTATATTTATAGCTTCTTTAAATGTTGTATATGTTGTTCCTATTCTTGGTACAACATAGAAAATTCTACAGAATGCTACAGCAAATATTACAGTAACTAAGAACATTGATAAAGAAAAATCTTCATCAATATTTTGTTGCTTACACATATATAGAAATGTGAATAGTCCAAGTACAATACCTGATGTGACTATAATTCCATACCATGCTATATCTAATCCACCTATAGAGAAAGCAATCTTGTTTATAGATAAAGCTAAATCAAACATTATAAATCTACCTTACATGTACCAACATTTCTAACTGAAATATTATATACATTCTCCTTGCCAAACACTTTATACATTTGCTCGTCGAAATCTTTTAAAGCATCCTTCTTAATAAATGAAAGTGTGCAGCCTGCAAAACCTCCACCCATTAAACGAGAAGCGAGAACACCATCAACTCTCTTAGCTAAAGTAACGCCAAGAACGATTGGTTGTGATGTAGATCCATTAGCATATGCATTTTGTAATAATAATTGAGAAGATTGTCCAGATTCATTAACCATTGCAAAATACTTCTTTGCATTGTTTTTCTTTAAAGCCTTAGCAGCAACATCTACTCTCTTATTTTCGTTGTAGTAATGAATTGCTCTTTCAATTGCTCTATCTGATACCTTTTCTCTTAATTCCTTAATAGAATCATAGAACTTTTCTTCTTTTACTTTTCTTAATTTCTTAGCACCTAAGCACTTAGCAACCGCTTCCATTTCTTCACGAATAGCAGCATATTGATCTGTTAGATTTGCATGGTCGCCACCAGTATTTGTAATTGCGATAGCAACATCATCAAGGCCCCATTTAATTTGCTCTACTTTTGGATTTGTTGTTGATTTAAAATCAATATATGAAACTCCACCAATAGCAATAGCAGATTGGTCTAAAAGACCACAAGGCTTACCATAATATTCACTTTCTGCAAGGTGCGCAGCTTTTGCCTTTGTAATTGCATCTAATTTTCCATCATTGAATAATTGATTTAAAATTTCAGCTACAAGTACTTCAAAAGCAGCTGATGAAGAAACACCTGCACCCTTAAATACATCAGATGTAGTTGTAGCAGCAAAACCACCAATCTTGTAACCGTTTTGTTTAAAGTAAGCTACTGTTCCTCTAACCATTCCTTCTGATTTACCAAAATCTTCTTTATGAATCTCTAAATCATTTAAATCAATTTCAACCGGTGGATATCCAATTGAATCAATAATAATCTTTCCATCATATGGAGTAACACAAGCAAGTGTATCTACAGAAATAGATGCACATAATACTTTACCATTATTGTGGTCTGTGTGATTTCCTAATAATTCAATACGACCTGGAGAAGAAAAGAACTTTCCACCATTGCCATATTTCTTTGTATGTAAATCATAAAGATTCTCATAACGCTTAGCTTGATATTGAATATCTTGAGTGTTATATAGTAGTTTACAAGCTTCAATAAACTTTTGATTGTTTTGTAATGAAAGCATACTACACCTCTTTATTTAAATTTTGCTCATTTATTGTATCACACTACATTTACTATGTAAATATTTATATATTTTACGCATACACGAAAAAGTCCTTAAATTCTAAGATATTAAACACCTATAGGCACAATTCTCAATTGCTAGTTTTGAATAAAAATAATATAATTATGTTATTAAAATAGCGTTGAGGTTTATATGATATCTACAGAAGAATTAAAAGTTAAATTAAGTGAGCTTGTTTTATTTGCTCAAAAGAATCTATCTTTAAAAGATGCTGATTTTTATTTCGTAACAAATTCCTTACTAGATTTATTTAAACTAGATACACCTGCACCAAAAGCAACATCATACCCAGAAAACTTCCAAGAAGAAGTTATGGATAAGATTATTCAATATGCACTAGAAAATAACATGATTGAAGAAAACGAAAAGATTCGTTTTGAAACGAGAGTATTTGGTTTATGTTCACTAACACCATCTGCAACTATTGAAGAGTTCACAAAGATCGCTCATAAAGATGGCGTTAAAGCAGCAACAGATTGGTTCTTTAATATTTGTAAGAATTCAAACTATATTAGAGTTCCAGATATTAACAAGAATATTAAATGGACTCATACAGGTTCAATTGGTGAAATTGGTATAACAATTAACCTATCTAAACCAGAAAAAGATCCAAAGCAAATCGCTCTAGAAAAATCCAAGCCAAAGACAGGATATCCTGCATGTATGTTATGTATTGAAAACGTTGGTTTTGCAGGCAATGTTTCTTGGCCAGCAAGACAAACACTAAGAACAATTCCAATTACACTAAACAAAGAAGATTGGTCAATGCAATATAGCCCATATCAATATTTTAATGAGCACCTAATTGCATTATGTAACGAACATAGACCTATGAATGTTACAAAAGAAACTTTTGTAAGACTTGTAGATTTCACAGATATCTTCCCTTACTATTTCTTAGGTTCAAATGCTTCACTACCTATCGTTGGTGGTTCTATTCTTGCACATGATCATTACCAAGGCGGAGATAAAGTTCTTCCAATGTTTAAAGCAAAGAATAGACAAGAATATAAGGCAGCAAATTACAGTGACGTGAGAGTATATATTTTGGATTGGTACAACTCTGTTGTACATATCGAGAGCGAGAATAAAGAAAACCTATTAAAATTTGCTGGAGAAGCTTTTGATATTTGGCAAAACTATTCAGATGAATCTGTAGGCGTTTTAGCAAAAACTACAGATATTCATAATGCTGTAACACCAATAGCAAGAAAAGAAGGAACTACTTATGTTCTTGATTTAATTCTAAGAAACAATAGAACAGATGATAAGTTCCCAGATGGTATTTTCCATGCTGCACCACACTTACACCACATTAAGAAAGAAGGTATTGGACTTATTGAAGCAATGGGCTTATTCATCTTACCTGCAAGATTAAAGAAAGAATTCGAAGGAATTAAAGAATATCTAGAAGGCAAGAAGGAGTTAGATATAAATGATTTATCTAATCCAGATAATATGCTTGCTAAACATAAAGACATGATTGTTGAATTAACAAATGAATATGGATTCAACAATACTGATGAGAAGGCAGAATTAGCCGTTAAATCATATGTTAATAAAGCTTGCGAAGAAATTCTTGAATGCACTGCTGTATTTAAAAATACAAGCGTTGGCCAAGCCGCTTTTGATAAATTCATGCAACAAGGCTTAGGATTAAAAAAGATTTAGAGATTATAACAAGAGAAATATGAGAAAAGCGAATCAAATCGATTCGCTTTCCGTTTTATAATAGACACATATTAGATTAATTGAAGATAGCCAAAGAAATATATAACAATAGTACAAAAACCAAAACTTAAAATATTTGCTAATAAACCAACTCCATATATTCCTTTTCTTCCAAGTTTTCTACTATTACACGTGAATTGGTAAATTACAGGTTTTAAAACAAATATTGCAACTATTGTCACTAGCAACAAAATTTCCAACAATGAGCTTGAATAGTATATTTTGACTAATGCATATAGTATCGCAGTCAAAATCGCACAGCCAACAGCATCAGCCAAAGCTACAATTTTTAAAGAGCGTTTATCAAAACCAAAAATATACGCTACTGCTAACTCAATAATAAATAAACTTAACACAAGAGTTATATTTAATACTATATAGGTTGTTCTATTAGCATCAAAAGAAAAATCATCTTCGTAATCTTCACACTCTTCTGAATTAGGTGAACAATTGCCAAATTCAATAGGCTCCTCTTCTATGCCATTTGAAAAATTTCTTCTATCTACCGAATAATCCATTGTATATTTTGTATCTGAATTCTCATATTTATAGTCAAATCCATTAAATGAATAAAAAGTATCATGAGTAATATCATACAAATATGGTTCGATATGATTATGATTTTTAGAACCATTATAATATTCTGAATAGGCATCCCATTGAATTTCTGTTGTATTATGATAATATCCCATATTATAAGGACAGAAACCTACACTATCATCATCACTAGAATCAGGTAAATATTCTATAGCAAATTCAGCATAATCAAATCCCGGTACTTGTATTCTAAACATTTCATAGATTTCCAAAGTATAAAGAAAACACTTAGATGCATCATCAAGTAAGTCTTCATCGTTCCCTAACGCAAAATATGATTCTTCATCCAATCCTGAAAAATAACGAAGATACATCTTATGGTCAGCAACACTGACATTATTAGGACTATCTAAATATGGGATAAATAAATAATCTGCTTCAGGCAAGTTTATCAACTCAAGACGAAAATCTGGAGACTTTGCAACACGTCTTGCAGAAACTTCATTAGTAAATACCAAAGAAACAAAAAACAATAATACTAAAAGTACTATCACAATGCTGATTCCGATTCTAGATAGTTTGTTCATATAAGCCCCCATAAGCTAACCCTATATCAAATATAACAATATCTTCTTAAACTTAACTAAAGTAAAAAAATCCCAGGAGTTGTTTGAAATCTCCTGGGAAATAATCGTTTGATTTATAAACTAATCGTCTATAGTTGCAATACCCATTGTTGTCTCTTCAAGAACATCAAGAAGTACTCTTACTGTATCTAAACATGTAAATACAGCTATGTTATTATCTATTGCTGCACGTCTAATAATCTTAGCATCCATATTCTCACCTTCAGATTGAGTATTAACTACATAAGTAACGTAACCTTTCTTAATATGTTCAATAATCTCCTCTGAACCATCTGAAAGTTTTTGAACTTCTCTTGTCTTAATTCCATGCTCTTTCAAGAACTTAGCTGTTCCTGTTGTAGCTTCAATATTAAATCCTAAGTTGTAGAATCTTCTAATTAATGGCAATGTATCTTCCTTGTCTTTATCTGCAATTGTAGCTAAGATTGTTCCATAACTTGATACTCTTGTTCCTGATGCCTTTAATGACTTATATAAAGCTCTATTTAATGATGCGTCATAACCGATTGCTTCACCAGTTGATTTCATTTCTGGAGATAGAACTA
>DFIJ01000151.1 GCA_002372775.1 Christensenella sp. UBA3700 | reverse complement strand
AGTTTTCCAATACTCTTCCATATATGTATCTATTTCTTTAAAATGGAGTGTCTTCATCAATTAAATCACCTGCTTGTGCGATTTCCGTACGCACATTTATTTTGTTGAGTGCGCCAGGGTCAACCTTTGGCGGCACATACTTATGCGCCGGCCGCCATCTCCATGCGCCTGCGGACCAAACAAGAAAGTAAGTCTGGTGAAAGGTGTCGTTATAGTCAACCGCAAGAATAGTTTCAATGTTGCCGTTGTCAATTCGTTTTGCTTTGAACATTATTAAACCACCTTTCTAATTCTCGCTGGCAAGTTGGACATAAATCATATTGTATATACTTGTTTCTTCCCAATGAATATTTGGTTAATATACATTCTATGCTATATTCATTGGATGTATAAAGTTTCTTACATCTATCGCATTTATAAGCTTGTGCCATTTTTATCCCTTCTTTATAATAGTAAAGTCATCTATATCTTGAATTACCGCAAGACTACCCCATGTTCCATGGAGTTGTTGAAAGTCATCAATATGGGTAATTACTCCTTCTTTACCCGCATATTGCGGTTCGTCTTTCATATAGTTAATTCTAATTGTATCTCCTACTTCTGGCATTAATCTATCTCCTTAAAAGTAATTCTATCGGAAAGTTTTTCTGCACATTCATCGCAAAATGGACTTATCCAGCCTTTAGAAATTTTAGTAGCTGGGCGCCCGCAGCATATACATGTACGATAGGAAAGCATTTCATATTTAACAATAGTGTCCACAAGCTCTCTATAAATTGATGAAGGCGCGCCCTCATCATACCAACGAAGACCGCCAAACTTTTCTTTCACTTGTGCAACACGATAGTCGTAAAGATATCCGCCTTTAATTAGAACTTTTCTAATTTCCTCACACATCTGTTTTCCAAATGCGCGTCTCCATCCGTCTGGCATATCATCAAGATAAGTATATGGACATTCTATTGGCTTATCAGTTTTCCAATTTCGTATTATAAGAAAAGGATAGCGCTTACATAATTTTTTGTATTTAAGTTTTTGCTGTTTCTTTTTAATTCGCTTGTTCATAAAAACCACCACATTTGCTTTCTTGTGTAATATAAACTGTCTTCAAGGTATTTCGTATCTTCTTCGAGTTCGTCGAGAAACTTATCGAAGTATTCTTCGGTAAAACTCCATGTGATTACTTCGCCAGTAGATTTTGATATGAGTTCGATGTCATACATTGACACGCCTATTGAAGTGGTCCAATGAGTTATTTTTCCTACATCGTAAAAGTCTGTTAAGTTAATTACCATTTTATTTTCCTTTCTATTTTATACTCCTTTTTATCTTACTTATATTATATCACATTTCAAATAAAAATGCAAATTTAGCCAATTAAAAAAACGGGCTTAATCGCCCGTTATTTTTTATTCACCGTCAACTTTAGGTTCTTCAGTAGAGGTTGTAGGTGTTGTAGGATTTTCTTCTCCACCCTCACCGCCGTCAGTCTCTTTAGCTTCTTCTGCTTTTACGAAATCTGCATCAGCTTTACTAATGAGTCCTGCTGCATACGCATAGTCCCAAATAGATGCATCATCGTCAAGTGCTAAAAATTGACTAAAAATAGCCGGATTTTCTATTCTCATAGCAATGGCTTCGAATTGAGCCGCTGCTGGCATTGCTTTTAACCAATCAATTCTTTCTTGGCTTTGCTTACTAATATTCATTTAGATACCTCCTTATAAATATATCCTATTTATAAGTAGAAAACTTCTATTCCCAATTCACTGTTCCGGTGCTCTTCTTTCTTTTCTTCGGTGGCATTTTTGCCCAGATGAGGAAGTCTCTCGCGCGAGTGGCTGAAACATAACACAGGCGCGCTTCATCGTCATTATATGCACGGATATTATATGAAAGAATATAAGGAGCTTCAAGTCCTTTAGAGCTATGAGCAGTTAGAATTTTAACTGTGTTTTCTTTTAAACGGTCTTCAATTTGCGAGTTAGTTAGTTCCGATTGCTTAAAGGTATCGGTTGGAATTCCTTTATTTTCAAAAAGTTGTTGAAATAATGCTATATCATTGTTGGTTCTACAAAGTACGAACCAGTCTTTCCATTCAGCGCCCAAGCGTTCTGACGCCATTATGAGTGAAGATACCGCTTCAGAAGGACTATAATTTCCTTCGAGTACGTGCGGCCGCCCGTCTGATTGTCTCATAGCAATTGAATCGTCGTCATAGTCTGGTCCAAGCCTATATAAAAACTTTTTCGCAAAACGAAGGATGTCTGGTTGATTACGGAAATTCTGTCGCATTTCGTAGACCGTTGTATCATTTTTATACCATAGGTCTATTAGATATTGCGGATAAGAACCAGCAAATCCATATATCGACTGTTTTATATCTCCCACATACATGAAATTGTCTGGGTTGATAAGTTCAAAAAATTCGAACTGTGCTTCAGTTGAGTCTTGTGCTTCATCAAGCAGTAAGTGTTCTACATGTTTAATACAGTCTGGATTCTTTTTAATTTCTTCAAACAAGTCATCAAAGCGTTCTTCGCTTAAAATCTGTGTTGTGTCTACAGCGCCACCTCGAAGTAAATAGTTGCAATATGAGTGTACAGTACCAATAAATAATCCGTTTGGATAACCCAAACGCTCATACATTACAGAGGCTGCGTTGTTTGTAAAAGTAATTGCTACAATTTTCGACGGGTCTACGCCTTGTTCAAGCAAATACCTTATACGTTCTACCAATACCGCGCTCTTACCACTGGCCGCGCTACTAAGTACGAGTACCTTTGGCTTATCTGTTTTTACGATTTGTGTTTGAATATTTGTTAATTGCATTTTTCCTCCTTACCCTTTCGGGCCTCGCTGTCGCGAGATTTTAACTAATTTTTATCTTATCGCCACTATTGACGTTAAGCCCATAAGTTTTTGAGTCATAAAAATCAATATAATATGACTCACGCTCTCTTAATTTATCTTTTGATACTTGTTCTAGTATTTCAAACGTAAAATTTTCTGGTCCATCAAGTGCCATTGCTCTGTGAAGTTGAGAAGATACTAAAGTTCCTACTCCTAAAGCACTTTTAACATGGTCTTGCCAGCGCTTATCAATTGAAGTGGTTTGTCCTATATAAATTTCGTTGGTCTTAAGCCTTGTAACTTTATATATACCACTTATATCACCATTTGGAAGTAAACGCTTGCGAAGCTCTGCAAGTGGTTTTTGATAGTAGGTACTCCAAATAACTTTATTAATTGCTTCCGGATGTCGAAGACGCGGAGCTATTGAACGTAAAATTTCTACATCGTTTTTATCAGCTTCAGTAAATTGTATTTTATAAAAGTCTTGTTCTTCTTCAACCTGGCGCTGTCTACGAATCTCCTCATTAATGGCCGCGCGCTTACTACGTTCTATTTCTAATTCAGCTTTAATTTCATCAACCTCAGCTCTTAACTTTTCTTCTTGTTCTTTAAGTTCTTTTTGAAGTTGACCATTCTTTTCCTGTAAAGCAAGTTTACGCTCTTCCATAGCATGGTCTATTGCTTGACGCTTACGTTGTTCGTATTCAGCGGCCGTGCCATCAATTTCCTTTATCTTACCTTCTCGATAAAGGTCTAAATCTTGATTGACTTCGTTATATCGCTTTTCTTTTTCTTGTAAGTGGACTTCTAATTTTTTAATTTCGCCTTCATATTTACTGGCGTCCAACTTATATTGGTTTTCTAATTTGTTTTGACGATTAGATATATTTGATTCATATATCTTACGTTCATAATCTAACTTTTCCTTCTCTTTTTTCCACTCTTCTTCAAAGTAGTTTTTTAATTCTTCCTTTCTTAATACTTCTAAATCGTGTTTTTCAAATATAATTTTTTCTAATATATGTTGTTTACTTTTAAGTCGTAAAATTAATATAATAATAATAATACTTAAAAGAAGAGGGATTAATAGTAAATAATAGTTCATACTAATTCCTCTTATTATATATAATTTTTTCATTTTCTCTTTCTATTATATTATATCAATTTTAGCGTCGATATGTCAAATTTTTGTGTTGTTGCCAATCAAGGTCGTTTTTCCACTTTGAAGTTGCGCGAAAACGAGGGTTGAATAGGTCGGCCGCAGTATGTAGATTGTCAAGCTCCCAATAAGGGATTATATATAGTGGGATACCAT
Organism: Christensenella sp. UBA3700; assembly: GCA_002372775.1. GTDB lineage: Bacteria > Bacillota > Clostridia > Christensenellales > UBA3700 > UBA3700. The sequence goes on along the minus strand of DFIJ01000151.1, from coordinate 4,878 downwards.
GCGAAAGGCAATAACTTATCTTTCGTCTGTCTCGCTCTTGTGCTTGTACGAATTCTGCGCGCGTGCGATAAAATTTGCGAACAAATTGATAGTGACCTTCTCCCTGTATTTCTAAAAGACATGGAGTCACTCGGCCGCCATGTACATAAAAATCAAAACGATAATGTCCCTTTTTTAAATCGCTAAATCGTTTTTCTCTTTCAAATTTATATCTACCTTTTTGTAATAAGGTAATAACCTTTTCCTCATAGCTACTCATATCCAATCCTCCACTGCTAAAAAGTAGAGTTTTCCTCGGTCAACTCCACTTATAAACGAAGGGATATGTCCTAGTAAGGATAATAAAACGGAGGTAGTACATGGATTATATCAATACTATTGCTCAATATGGGGCGATTGGTGTTCTAATTATCCTTGCAGGGATGATAAAAATACCAAAAATCGAGCTCAATCTTTGGAATTGGATTGGGCGCACTGTAGGTCGTTCTATAAATAAGGAAATGATGGACCAGGTTAACGACCTGCAAAGTGAAATTAAAGGAATGAAAACTGAAATTGATACGCTGAAAAAAGACGAAGAATTAGAACGCATGCGTATGGCGCGTCAGCGTATTCTTCGTTTTAACGATGAAATTCTTTTTGAAAAGCGTCATTCTAAAGAACACTTCGATGAAATTTTAGATGATATAGATACTTATGAAGAGTACTGTCGTACTCACGAGGAATATGAAAACAATAAAGCTGTTTTAGCCATCGCAACAATTCGTGAAGTATACAAGGATTGTTTAAAAACACATGATTTTTTAACCCACGCGAAGAAAGGCTAGTAAGTTAATTTAGGAGTAAAAGGAAATGGGAGACTTTTTAGGTTTTACCTTTGGCGGCGTCCATAGTTCTGACCTGGGAATCACCCGCGTCTCTGGAGGAGACAGATATGAGGAAGAGTTGCATCCAGAGATAAAGGACAGAACGGCTGAGGTACCGGGATTAAACGGACAATATTATTTTGGTAGCGATTTTGGGTCAAAAACATTTAATTTAGAGATTGCTTTTGATTCACTTCGTGAAGACCAGTTTAGGAAATTAAGACAAATCTTTGGGACAAAAGAAATTAAAGAGTTAATTTTTGATGAACGTCCTTATAAGACATATATGGTAAAAATCGAGAGCCCAATGGAACTTTCTTATGTTTGTTTCGATGAACCTAAAAAGAGAGTAGATAAAGCGTGCGACGGAGTTAGACGAACCACAAGAATAGAAGAGGAGCCAGTGATTGATGAAGAGACTGGAGAACCAGTAGTAGATGAAGAAACTGGAGAAACAGTTACTAAATTAGTTAGATATAGAGATTTAGAACAAGTTACTCCTTATAAAATTCTTGAAGGCACCGAGCGCATTTATAAAGGTGAAGGCAAACTCAATCTTGTTGCTTATTTTCCTTTTGCTAAATCTACTTTTGAGGTTTTACCACAACCAGGAAACAAATATTACGAAGGAAGCGAAGATTGGGCTGATTTTAGTGGAATTTTATCGAAAGAAGCTTATCAAGAGATAAATAAATATGATAGTGAGACTAGTCAAATGACTATTTACAATGGCGGAGACTTGCCAGTAGGTTTTCGTTTGTATATACCGGCCGCGCTTCTGAATAATAGTATTAGTTTAAGCTATAAACCAAATACATCTGATACTACTGCCCAACTTAATTTGGAATCTTTTACTTTAGAAGATGGAGATGTAGGTGTTTTGATAGATACAACTAATGAATTAGTGGTTGGTGTTTCAGAAATTACTGAAAGCACTACAGGTACTAATTATACTACATCGGGTAATTTATATAATGGCCATATAACTAGTGGTTATTTATTCCATTTTGAACCTAATAATAGTATATATGATAGGTCAATTTTACAAATTGATAATGGGTCAGAAGATATTAAAATATTTTATGATTACTTATATTTCTAGGAGGCACACATGGGTGGGAATCTAATTAAGCCATATGAAATTTCCGTTTGGGAAGACAAACTCACCCAAGACGGTTTTACAGAAAAGAAAATAGCAGTCATCGGCTCAAATACAATGACAGGGTTTAATAAGGTTTATGACCCTGTTTTTAATAAGAAGTCAAATGGAGAAAAGACTTTATCTTTTTCTTTAAGATATAGATACTTTGACCCTTATACTGGTAATGAAGGAGTAGTTAACCCCTTTGCTGCGTTTCTAGTTAATGAGCGTAAAGTTAAATTACATTATGATAATAAGTGGTATGAATTTATTATTAAAGAACATTCCGAATCAAGTGATGGATTGGAATGGACTTATAACTGTACCGATGCATTTGTTTTAGAATTATCAAAGAATGGATACAATATTACATTTGATTCTGAATTAAACAACAATCAAGGTACGGCGCGCGAATTAACAAAAGAAACTTTAAAGAATACAGATTGGCAAGTTGGTACTACTAATGTTGGTAGACAAGTGGTAGCCGAGCCAATTTATAAGGGTACAATTGTTAATGCCTTTACTGCTTTAAACACAGATACAAATTTACCTGAATCATGTAGTGGTGAAGTATATGTATTTTATACCTATGTAAAAAATAAGAGTGGTAAGTTTGTACAATTTATTAAGCAAGCTGATACGTATACGATTGATGATAAGAATGTAATTACTGCTACAAATTATCGTATTATAAGAGATAATATTACAGTTACCAATACTGAAATTAAATCTGGTGATGTAACTCTTATTACTCTTAACGGTATTGAAAATAAATATCAAGCCAATAGATTAGTTTACGGACAACGCACTACTTATGACCCAGTAATGCAGCGCACCGTAGATTTATTTAAAGCAGATGATAGAGAGATATATAGATATACTGATTATACCTATACAACCTCAAATGTAGTAACTAATTTAATTACTAATGGAGATAATTTCAATGTACTTGAAGATGGTACTTTGCAAGGTTGGAATCCATATGTAGATTTTTCTCCAATAGATGAAAATGATAAGATTGATAAGTTAGAATTAGTTACTAAACCAGAGCTTGGTACGGGTAAAGAATTAGCAGACTTATTATTACTTTCTCAAATTGAAGGATTTTTAAAAGCTTCTTTTAAAGGAGCATTAACTTCTGACTATAAAAATGCTATTTTTAATAGTGGTATTGAAAATAATAGCTCAACAATAGAATCAATTTCTAAAGGTCAGAGGTTTGTATTTAGGTGGCGCGCAGGTCATGGAGATTTGAATGCGTTAGAGCCGGAACAAAATCTGGGACTAATTGTTGCTAAATATACACAAGATGACCCGAATCCATATAGATATTATTATAAGCATATAGACCCTAATAATATCATAATGAAGTTTGAGGGTACTCCGTTAGAGTTAAACAACTATATACGCGGTGGTGCACTGACAACAGATAAAGATGGTAAACAAGTTTATGTAATTGATAAGGTAGCACAAACCCCATCAACAAAATATATATATGTAGATAGTAATGATAATCAAGAGTATGTATGGAATGGACAGAATGGTGAGTTTGAATTAAAATCGAATACTAATTACCTTCCATATTATTATTTAACCGCTACGGCAGAAAAAGCAATCAAAAATAGCGACTTAACAGACCCAACTCAAAAATTTGGTATATTTATATATACTAATAGCGGTACTTCACCCGTATATATACAAGACATTCAATTAACTCGTCTAATTGAAGATGCAGAGCAAAAACCAATTTTAATTGGTAATGTACCTACTGCCGCTTCAAATCCAACAGAGTATTACTACGTTAAGCCTTTAAACGGCACGGCCGCAGAAGACGTAGAAACATATACGTCAATTGATGAATTAGCAGATGAATTAGAAATAGATGTTCAAACAATTCAGCCAGTTTATAATGAAAATTCAGAAAAGATATTATCAATTAGTGTTTCTCAATCGAATTGTTTTAACATACTTCAAACAATTGCTGAAACATTTGAGTGTTGGGTTGATTTAGTTGTAGACCATGATGACCGTGGTTATATTACATATACTGATGGCAAGCCTAATAAGTATGTATATTTAAGAGAATATGCTGGTAAAGATAATTGGGCTGGTTTTAAATATGGAATTAATTTAAATACAATTGAAAGAACAGTTAATTCTGATGAAATTGTAACTAAATTAATTGTAGATTCTTCACAATCTGAATATGTAGAGGAAGGCTATGTATCTATTATGAACGCGCCTTCAAATCAGAGCGGAGAATCTTATATAATTAATTTTGATTATTATTATAATCAAGGCTTACTTGATAGAGATACAGTAGAAGCTGACAGATTAGAATTTATTGAAAAAGTTGCAGAAAAGAATCTTCAAATTCAAAAAAAAGAAAAGCAGCGTAGAGATTTAGAGGCCGCACTTGTTAGTTTAGGTGGTAATCGAAATGTATTTACTGAACTAATTGAAACTGCGCGTGATACGCAAACGAGAGCGCTTGCAGAATTTGAGACTTTAACTGGTCAATCTTATGAAGATTATAAAAAGGAGCATACCACTCTTGAAGAAGATGACCAATTAACTGAAGAAGAAACAATTTATGAGTTACTTGGTGAATTATATGTAAGTTCTGCAACAATTAACAACTACTCTGGTATTTTAACTAATGTAGACCAAGAGTATTGGGAAAAGAGAAAGCAATTACGTGGTAGTGAAAACTATAACATTAAAATTTGGACTGAAAAAGATGAGAATTTAGTTCGTCATGTATTCGTTGAACTTAATGATTACTTACCAGGTTTTAGCTTTGAAATTGGTGATTCTACTTATATTTCTACAGTTAGTAAAAAATATTGGGATTTAGAGAAAGACGATACT
>DFIJ01000129.1 GCA_002372775.1 Christensenella sp. UBA3700 | reverse complement strand
TATGACTGAATATGAAAAGATGAAAGCTGGTCTTCTTTATGATTGTTTTGATGAAGAACTAGCAAGTATGAGATTAAAAGTTAGAAAACTTTTAGAAGAGTTTAATAGACTTACAATGGATGAAGAAGATAGAAAACAAGAAATCTTAGATGAAGTTTTAAAGTCTCACGGTAAAAATACATGGATAGAAGCTCCGCTTAGAATGGATTATGGTTGCCATACATCTGTTGGCGATAACTTCTATATGAATTTTGATGGAATAATTCTTGATGTTTGTGATGTAACAATCGGAGATAATGTGTTCATTGGCCCTAGAGTGTCTATAGTGCCACCAATGCACCCACTTGTTTCAGAAGAGAGAAATACAAGAATTGTTAATGGGAAATATAAAGATAGTGAATATGGAAAGCCTATTACTATAGGCAATAATGTATGGATTGCAACTGGGGCTATAATTTGCGGTGGAGTTACAATTGGTGATGATGTTGTTATTGGCGCTGGAAGCGTAGTAACAAGAGATATTCCAAGTGGATATGTAGCATTTGGCAACCCATGTAAACCAATAAGAAAAATAACAGATGCAGATAGAATGTTTGCATCGCAAGGTATTAAGGAGTAGTAGTGTATGATTAAGACAATAGGCGATGGAGTAAAGTATATTGGTATTGAAGATAAGACAATAGATCTTTTTGAAAGCCAATATACTGTAAAATATGGCGTTACATATAACTCATATGTAATATTAGATGAAAAGATTGCAGTTTTTGAAACAGCAGATTGGAGGGTCACTAATGAGTGGATGGAGCTTCTAAAAGAAGCTTTAGAAGGAAAAACTCCAGATTATTTAGTAATCTCTCATATGGAACCTGACCATTCTTCTAACATTAAAACAATGCTAGAAATGTATCCAAATATTACTCTTGTTGGTAATGCTAAGACTTTCCAAATTCTTGGCCAATTTGTTAGAGATGTAGAATTTAAAAATACTCTTGTTGTAAAGGAAGGAGATATCCTAGATTTAGGTAAGCATAAACTAAAAATTATGTTAGCTCCAATGGTTCACTGGCCAGAAGTTATGATGGAATATGACGAATATGACAAGATTTTATTCTCAGCTGATGCCTTTGGTCGTTTTGGTCCAATTGAAACAGAATATAAGTGGGAAGATTTCGCGCGTCGCTATTACTTTAATATTGTTGGAAAATATGGTCCAATGGTTCAAAAAGTTTTAGCTGCTGCAGCAAATCTAGATATTAAGACTATTGCTCCAGTTCATGGTCCATACCTAGATAAGGATTTAAATCACTATTTGGGTTTATATAAGACATGGTCTTCTTTTGCTCCAGAAGCAAAGGGTGTAGCTATTGCGTATGCTTCACTGCACGGAAACACAAAGAAGTTTGCAAAACTAGTTGAAGAAGAATTCAAAAAGGCTGGAATTGATTGTAGATCATTTGATTTAAATAGAGAAGATTTATCTGAAGCTGTTGAATATGCATTTAAATATGATAAATTACTACTTGCAGCTCCAACATATGATGGTGGTCTTGCTTGTCCAATGAAAGACTTCATTACAAGACTTGAGGCAAAGACATGGCAACAAAGAGAAGTAGCATTAATCGAAAATGGTTCTTGGGGACCTTTAGCTGCTAAAAAGATGAGAGAGCTTTTAGAAGGATTTAAGGGAGTGACAATAAGAGACGAAGTAATTACAATTAAATCTACTCCAACAAAAGAAAATATTGAGCAAATTAATGGACTAATTGAGTGGGCTAAAAATGGTAATTAGACAAATATTTGATAACGAAAAAGATACTATATATGACTTTATAAAGTTTGCCTTTTCTACGGCATACTCTTCTGATGGTACAGAACAAGATTATGCATCATCTTTAAGAAAGGGGGATTCTTATATTCCAACACTTGAACTTGTAATGGAAGATGAAGGAAAGATTATTGGTCATATTATGGCGACTGAGCTAAAAACATCTTTAGATGTTAAGAGTGTTATAGTTGGACCTGTTTGCATTCATTCAAGTTATAGAGATAAGGGGCTTGGAAGAAGCCTTGTTGATGTAGTTTGTGAAAAGAGTGCAGAACTTGGATATGATGTTGCATTTGTTGCAGGTGATCCAAAATTCTTCTCAAGAATAGGTTTTAAACCAACTATTGAATATGGAATAAAGAACCTAAATGGACTAGATGACAAATATATTCAATGTAAAGTTTTAAGAAAAGGTGCCCTAGATAATGTTAGTGGCGAATTTTCAATCATTTAAAAAGGTTGAGAATTAGATTATTTGTTATATAATAGATTTGTTATTTATTAGGAGAAATGAGATGGAAGACGTAGTTGAAACAGTTTTGATTCCAGAAGACAAGATTAAGGAACGTGTTAAAGAACTAGGAGCTCAAATTTCTAAAGATTATAAGGGAAAGACACTTACTGTTGTATGTATCTTAAGAGGAGCTTCTTTATTCTTCGTAGATTTAGTAAGAGAATTGGATTTAGATGTTAGATTTGAATTCATGGTAGTAAGCAGCTACGGTTCAGGTACAACATCTTCTGGTGAAGTTAAGATTGTCCAAGACTTAGCAAAGCCAATTAGAGATAAAGATGTTCTTATTGTTGAAGACATTATTGATAGCGGTAATACTATGAGCGCTTTAACAAAGGTATTGCAAGCAAGAGAACCAGCATCAGTTAAGGTATGCGCATTCTTAGATAAGCCATCAAGAAGAACAGTTGATTTCAAGGGTGACTATATTGGATTTACTGTAGAAGATAAGTTCATTATTGGATATGGTCTTGACTATGATGAAAAGTATAGAAATTTAAAAGACATCTGTGTGTTAAAACCTGAAGTTTATATGAAATAAAAAATAAAATAATCGATATTAAAAGTACAAAGAAGTACATCTTACAAAGGTGTACTTTTTTTGTTCTTTAAAATGAATAAATCACTATGTTATAATAATCATTGTTTAGAGAGGTTAACTATGAGTAAAAAATTAAAAATACAACTAAGCTTGTTTGCAGTTTCAGTATTGCTAAACATCTGGGGCATTATGTCTATCCTTCAATCAGGAATGAACATTAATGTAGGACTTTCATATCTTTCAGATTTAAGAAATTGGCATATTCTAGTCAATTACGTAATTATTGTAATTACAATGGCTATTGGTATTATGTCTATCTCTATTAATGCTGGACAATTAGATAATGCTAAATGGAATAGGGGATTAACAATTGGTGTTACTACATACTCAACAGTATTAACAATTCCTCTACTACTTGCATTTATTTGTTTCTTAGGTTTTGATAGAGAAGAAATTGCAGCAATTGGTTTAGGTGGTATTGATGCTTTTGCTAAAGAAGATTTTATTACTGGAATGTTTGGTTCTATTGCTTGGGACTTCCATAAGATCTTCGTAGAAGGATTTGGATGGAGCGAAGGTGGCCTTACAGCATTATATGTTTGCGGCGTAATCATGAGTATTGTATTCTTAGCATTCCCAATTTATAGTGCTTGGGATTCTTTAAGAAAATTAAAGAAAAGAGAATTAGCTAAGGCTGTTTCAAATAAAGAATAAGAAAAATACCTTTGATTTAATTATTAAGTAGGATTAATATAAATATAGATTTGTTTAAGTTATAGGAGGCTTAACATGAGCAATCAATTTTATGAGATGAAAATTGCTGGTCTAGATAGAAAATTACCAATTTGCGCAGCAGGTGCAAACTTAGATATTGCAGGTTTTATTATGTTCTCTGACGTAGAACTAACAATAGCTTGTGCTACAGAATTACTAAAGAAAGTTCCTGAATTCGATGTCATTTTAACAGCAGAATCTAAGGGAATTCCTCTAGCATATGAAATGTCTCGTCAAAGTGGTAAGAACTATGTTCTTGCAAGAAAGGGATTAAAGCTTTATATGAAGAACCCTATTAAGGTTGAAGTAAAGTCAATAACAACTACAAATGTTCAAACTTTATATATTGATGAATTCGATATTGAAAGAATGAATGGTAAGAGAGTTTTAATCGTTGATGATGTTATCTCAACAGGTGAATCATTAAGAGCATTAGAAGC
>DFIJ01000172.1 GCA_002372775.1 Christensenella sp. UBA3700 | reverse complement strand
GTGTTTCTTTAATTCCTTCATATAATCCGCAAAGCTCTTAGACCCTAATACTTCAGTTGGATTAGGTACCTGTGTACCTGATGTAAGTACATAGAGGTTACCTGCAAAGCTTTCATTTTCCATAACTTTGAAGAACTTTGGATCATACATATGTGTTTTACTAAATTCTCTAACAGCATCTGTTAGACCTTCATCGTTTGGTAAGTTCATATATTTATGTAATGTTCTTTTTCTTAAGTCTGCATCGATAATGAGAACTTTTTTATATTTAGCTGCAAAGATATATGCCAAGTTCATTGAAACTGTTGATTTCGCTTCACCAGCTTGTGTTGATGTAACTGATACTGATGTGATTTCCTGGTCTGTACCAGAGTATTCGATGTTTGTTCTGATATGTCTGAACACTTCAGCAAGATCAAACTGCTGGTGTGTACCTGTTTTCTCGAGGATACTATATGTACGACCAGTATGTGTTCTTTTCTTTCTTTTAGCCATTATGTCTACCTCCCAAATAGTTTCTTAAAGAAACTTGTTTTTTTTACTTGTGTTCTTACAATAGGTTTATTATGTAGAATATGAAGTGGATTATCATGCATGAGAATATGTGCTGTATCTTCACCATATTTCTTGCTTATAAATGCATATGCATCTACAAGAGTAGCAGGAGAACGTCTTCCTTCACTCTTATGTGTATCACTCGCTACTAACATAGCTAGATTGTTCTCAATTAATGCTTCAGCATTCTTGAGAACTGTTGAACCATGTGTACCAATAAGATTGGATGCATTGACTTGAATGATATACCCCATATCCACCCATTCACTCACACGATCAATATCAATACCCTTTTTGAAGTAACGTTCAACATGTGCTACTACAGGTGTATAACCATGTGATTTAAATGAATAAAGGTATTCTTCTACTTCATCTTCGTCATCAGGTAGATTTCTTCTGACATCGAATTCACATAATGCATATTTGGTATTTTCATATGGAATGAAATAACCACTTCTTATAGCACTTGGTGCATCATGATTGAGGAAGAGTTCACTTCCTTCATGAACTTCAATACCTACTTGACTTGCTTCTTTCTTTAGTTCGTTGATACGTTCTTTAAAGTGTTGGATATCTTTTTCAAAGTGTGTTCCACTAATAACATGAGGTGTTGCAGCAATGACTCTTACACCAACCTTTGATGCATTCTGTAATGCTGCTCTGGCTTCATCTAGATCCCTAATACCATCATCAATACCCCATGCATAGTGTCCATGAATATCTACGAACTCCATTACTTATTCTCAATAAATGGTACAGCACCTAAGTTAGGGATACCAAGATACTGTTCAGCTTCATCTTTATTATGGATTCTTGTATCCATAAGCATTCTAATAATAACAACCGCAATAGATAATACTGCACCGGCAAGAGCACCAATAGCTAAGTTCTTAGGTAATGATGGTGATACTGGTGAAGTCGCAATCTTAGAGTTATCAATAATAGTAATATTAGTAACATTTAAATTTTCTCTTACTTCATCTCTAAATGTCTTTGTGACTTGATCAACAATTCTCTTTGATAAAGCAGGATCAGTTGTTGTTGAAGTGATTGAAATAACCTGAGTGTTTGTTTCATTGCTTACAGCAAGTGAAGAAGAGACTTCACTCTGATTAATCTTTAGTGCTGTTGCAGCCTTTTCAGTAATATTGTTACCTTTAATCATTTCTACATAGTTATTTACTAATAAGTTATTTGCATTTATCTGACTATAGTCAGAAACACCTGTAGATGAATCAGGTTTTAAATATAAACGTACAGTAGATTCATATTTCTTTGGAATAAAGAAGACAGTTACAACACCTGCAACAAGAGCAATTAAAAGTGTGGTAAGAATAATAGGTCTGATATGTGTTTTGAGCTGTTTGAAGACTTCCATTAAATCAATGGTAGTTTCTTCTTCTTTGTTTGTTTCAGTTACAAAAGTATTATCCATAGAGTTCCTTTCTATTAATTCAATGTATCATTAGATAAGACATCTTTGATATATTGTTTATTTTGTTTAACGCCATCTTCGTTAGGAATTGTATAGTAAAGCTTAGTATTAGGCATCATATAACCACCTGTCATCATTTTACCTGTTCCTTGCATAATGCGACTAGAGAAGTTCCAAGATGCATTTGTATTAAGCTGTTCATTAGCTAATTCTTTCATCTTGTCGGCTGGCATATTTGTAGTGAAAGAATCACCTGCTGCATTAAGAATCTTTGTATAGTTTGTAAGTAGTGTTGGAGATAACATTTTCTTGATGATAGCTGTAAGAACATCTTGTTGGTTTTGCACACGGTGATAGTCACCAGATTCATAACCATAACGTTCTCTTGCGAAAGCTAATGCTGTTGCACCATCCATATGGTTAACACCTTCATGAAGATCTCTACCATGTAATAGTTTAATATCTTTATCGCTATAAACATCTATACCACCAATTGCATCAACAAGTTCAGTTAATGTTGTGAAGTTTAATCTTGCATAATAATCAATATCGATATCCATGAAGTTTTCAACAGTTTTAACTGTGTTTTCTACACCAAATAAACCAGAGTGTGTTAATTTATCTTCTTTACCTGAATTAGCTAATGGTACATAGTAATCTCTTGGAATAGATGTCATCAGAATGTTGTGCGTATTTGTATTAACAGTGACAATCATATTAACATCACTTCTTGATACTGTTGATGCAGTACCATAAGCGTCAATACCAGAAATATAAACAATAAATGTACCTGCAGCATTTGTACTCTTTGTTTGTGGCTTAACATTTTGTGTTAATGTATATTTCCAAATAACTTTTGTATCTTTAGAGAAGTTACTATCATATTCAGCTAGTGCTGTTCTATAAGCTTCATTTAGTAGGATACATTCTACTGAATGACTAACTAATCCTTCAGCTACTGCTTGATAGTTTAAATATTCAGTAGAACTTAATGTGGCTTTTTTTGCAATCTCTTTTAGCACATAGTTTTGGTTTGTAGTATCAACATTAGGTTGAATTCCGATACTTTTACCATTGAGATCACTTAACTTTTTATATGAACTGTTCTTAAGAACAATAACTGAATAAGTAATTTCTTCTTTATTGTCACCAAATATTTCATCAATACTCTTATTACCTTTACTAACAGCTAAACTACCAACAACCATTAGTACAGATAATACTAAAGATACAATCTTACCAACTAAGTATCTTGTCTTACCTTTCTTATCATGATGATGTCTATGTTTATATGGTTGTAGCCATACATACATGCCTAATTCTAAAGCAACTAATACTAATCCAACAATGATTAAATACTTCATTGGTACTAATCCTAATCCTACAACCATAATCATCAATATAATTGATGTAATTGCTTGTAAGATTAAGAAATTACGTCTTCTTAAAATCTTCTTTAACATTTTCATTCACTCTCCTTAATAACTGAAAGAACTAGAAAAATGGTAAACAATTATTGCTTACCATTAAGATGCTTATTATTTGATTTCCCCAAAATAATTTAACATTCTATTTTCTCCCAATCCCAATATATTTGTATTCACACAATTATATAAATGTACGTTGAAAGGTTATCACATTTATTTGATGTATTCAATAGATTTTATTAATGCCATCAAGGGGAAATTGTAAATCTTATTGCACATTCTGAATATATTACTTACAAATTCCTTTGCACATTGTTATAGTACGATAACTGCTCCACAGAAAGGTTGCAAACATAAAATTTGGAGAGAAAGATTGTGATTTACGAAAGAAAAACACCTTAACGCAGGACGAATTGGCAAAGTATATAGGAGTCAGCAAACGAACAATCATCGGATGGGAGCGTGATGGTCGCTATCCTCGCAATGTTGAAATACTTGAAAAAATGGCCGATATATTCCATGTTCTGCTACATAGCAGGCTAAGACCACACAGCAGATAGGGGTGTGAGCTTTTGCGGTCTTAAACTCTTCTATAACCAGTTGCTATGTATTTTTCTCTACGAGATAATTGTTACAGCCTTATGCGGGTAAACATAAGGAGGAACACACATGGCCATTGATTATGAAGCTTTGGGCAAGCGTATTTCAAACGCCCGCAAACAAACTGGTATCACGCAAGAGGCTCTTGGGGAACAGCTTAACATGACCCGAAAACACATCAGTGTTATTGAATCAGCTATCAACCGTCCGAGCCTGGATACTCTGGTTGATATCGCAAATGCATTGAACGTATCAGCAGACGACCTTCTCGTAGACAGTCTGACACACTCGGCTTCCACTGCCGATTCCGAGATTCACCGTCTGCTTTTGCACTGCAACACACTTGAGCAGGAGATTCTCACCCGAATGATAAAGGAACTGTAAGCGATTTTATACGGATTGGGAGTATGATTTTGTAACCCGTTGACCACATAACAAAAAAGCCCGCGTAAGCCACAACTGCACTTCGGAGCATGCCGGGGTGCTGTCTGTGGTTCATGCGGGATGAGGCAAAAAAAGAAGCTCACCAGCGTACCATGTAGGATTTACACAGTGCGCCAGTGGGCAAATCTTTATTTTAACAGATCTGATAAACTATATTCACTTTTAGGAATATTTGCGGTTCTACGATACTCTTTTATTGCATTAACTAATGTCTGTGGATTACTAAAATAATCTTTCACAAAATCATACGATTTCACATTATGCATGCGAAGATCTGCTTTACAGAATTCACTAGGTTTCTTTCCTGAGCGCTTAAATCGCTCATAAGCTCCTTCGTTATGAATAATCAGCATCTCTATCTCCGGAGCAGTAATAACATTGATCACATCAACCTTCTTCTCATAGGCTTTGCTAAGCCTAAACTCTTCTCTTCGAGAGTCAAGAATCCTTATGACAGAGATCTGATTTTTAAATCCTTTACGCAAGAAGCGTTTCTCAAATGTCTTAGCACTCCTGCAGCGAATAACATTTTCTTCAAGCATATCTTCTCTTGTAAAAATCAAAAGATTATTATCCACTAGAACATCAATAATTGCAGTTTCTGCTGATCCTTCACATATACACGCTATATATGGTGCTAACTTCATCCTACCGCCCCCTTATTTAATAGAAGCGGCCAGATTTTTCTTCAAACGCATATATGCTTCATACGCTGGAGTTGTTCCTTCCAGGAATCCGCTTTGATATGCATCGCTCTTCTTAATATCGTTGCGCTTTAGAATATAGCTCAAGTTTTCCACTGTGATGCCATTTCGATTTCTTACGATACAAATCCCATCATTTCGGTCATATTCATCTAGCAGTTCCGGATAATGCGTTGTAAAAATCAGCGTTCCGCCTCTTTTGTTAAGTCGGCTGTCCATGAAGAAGCGCATCAGAGTAGTTACAATTTCTTTATTAAAATGATTTTCAATTTCATCTACCAGAAGGTATCCTCCAGATTGAAGAACCTCTTTCACCATCGAAAATGTAATAATGCCCTTAATTGTACCAGAGGACAAATACTGTTCAAGATCTACCGCATTATTCAAGATTATCTCATCTTCATCTCTAAATTTCAGATGAATAAATGTTTTTCCTTCCGCCTGCTCAAAACATAGTTTCTCGATGGTCGGGTCAAGAAAAGCAATCACTTCCAGCGGAATATTTTCTGTAAAAGGCAAAACATTCACATTCGTATAAGAAAGAAGGCTAAACACATCAACAGCGTCATTTACCTTTTTATTATGAGCGATAATAAAGCTGACATCATCTGAAAGATAAGCTTCATTGCTATTACGTGAATCAACAGGCTCTATTCCATCGAAATCCGTCAAATATTTTTTCGACTTAACGCTTGCAATCGGCTTCTCCCATAGTCTTTCAGACAAGATTGAATACACATACTCGCCTGTCTTTGCTTTTTTCGCTGTAATCACGGTTTCAAGACAGCAGATATATTTGCGCTTATCATAAAAGTATGTGCGAATCGTAGCTTTCTCTGATCCTCCAAGAATGGTTTTTGCCTCCACATGATTAATTGGCTCATTCTTTATAATGTTCAGTGCTAAATTGATGACTTTCAACACAGAGGTTTTACCAGAAGCATTGATTCCAATAAACGCACATGCAGAATGAAGGTAATAGTTATCAATCAGGTTGTACAAATTATTCTTGTCATCTTCACTCACACGCTGCTGAGTGTAAAAGCAAATATCCAAGTCCTCCTTAAACAATGGAAGCCCTTGTGCTGTAATACGAAGTATTTTCATGTAGCATTCTCCCATCTAAAAACGGTTTTCACGTTTTTATTTTCCACCGAATTCATTATACCCTATTCTGTAGAATTTATCTACGTCTTTTCCGTTTTTATTTTTCGCATTTCAAACTCCGATACGCTTCAGCACGAATTCCAAAAACTGGGGACTCATCTGCTCCAGCATGGTCACACCAGCTTTTGACAAGTCATCTTCTCTCTTCTCCAGTTCCCTGATACTGTCTACCACAGCCGCATCGATGAATGCAGCGAGCTTTGCTCCGTCAACATTGCTTTGGTACTATGTCAAGTTTTAGAACAACTTAAATGTCCGTTTTTTATGTTACTGTCTATGCAACAACCTCAACAATTTCATTGC
>DFIJ01000111.1 GCA_002372775.1 Christensenella sp. UBA3700 | reverse complement strand
AATTCGCAAAATAGAATAAAAACATACAAAGCAACAGATATTAATAATTCAATTATGCAAAGATTAGATGAGATTGTTGACTTTGTGAATACATCAATTAACCAAGAAAGCGGAGTTGTCTCTGAATCCACACCAATATATTTAACTGGCGGTGGAATTTCTGGTATAAAGGGAGCTTTATTGTATCTTGAAAAGAAATTAAAGAGAAGAGTTAAAGGTAGAGTTCCTGGAATTAATGGATTTGATAAACCATACTATACATCGTTTATTGCTTTGCTTGATGTAGCGTATGAAATAAATGAAAATCAAAGCATATGGAACAAGTTGTTCTAACATAGGAGGGTATAATATGTCAGAGAACAAAAGAGCAAAAATCCTAGTAATGGGTGTCGGCGGTGGCGGTTGTAACGCCGTTGATTCAATGATCGAAGCTGGAGTTGACAGCGCAGAATTCGTTGCAGTTAATACTGATGGCCAAGCATTAGAGGTTTCTAAAGCACCTCATAAGATTGCTATTGGTAAAACAACAACAAAGGGACTTGGTGCAGGTGCTAGACCAGACGTTGGTAAAGGCGCAGCAGAAGAGTCAAGAGATGAAATTAGAGACTATTTAAACGATGTTGATATGTTATTTATCACAGCCGGAATGGGTGGTGGTACTGGAACTGGTGCAGCTCCGGTTATTGCTCAAATGGCTAAGGAAAAGAACATTTTAACAGTTGCCGTTGTTACAAAACCTTTTGAATTTGAAGGTGCTGTAAGAATGAAGAACGCAGAATCAGGTATCGCTCAATTAAAAGAAAACGTAGATTCTATGATTGTTATTCCTAATAACAACTTATTAAAGGTTTTAGGTGACAATGTAAGCTTTATGGGCGCATTTAAGCATGCTGATACTGTACTTAGAGATGCAATTAGAGGTTTAACAGACCTTATTGCAACATCTACAAAGTTGAATCTTGACTTTGCTGATGTAAAGACAATTATGAAAGGAAAAGGAATGGCTCACTTAGCAATTGGAGAAGCTGAAGGTAAAGATAAAACAAGAAAGGCTGTTGAAACTGCTATTATGAGCAACTTACTAGATACAAATATTTCTGGTGCTACTGGCGTATTACTATATATCGTTGGTGGTAACACATTAGGATTAAAAGAAGCTAATGATGCTTCGCAACTTGTAAGAAGATGTGTATCTGCTGATGCAAACATTATCTTTGGTACAGGATTTGAAGAAAGCTTCGGAGATAAGGTTAAAGTTCTTATTGTTGCTACTGGATTTGAAGAGAATCAACAAAGAAGCCCATTCAAGAACTACAAGAACCAATATGGTGATCATGCAATTATGGATAATTCTACATTTGCAAGTACTTACCATGTATCTCAACACATTATTGGTACAGAAGGTGCAGAGGTAGCTGCAGATAAAGATTATGAGCAACAACCTCAACAACCTCAATATAGACAACCAATCCCAGGTGGTTATCAAGCATATCCTGGATTTACAGCAAGACCTGTAAGTTATGATTCAGTTTTTGGACAAAACCAACAACAACCACAACAACCAGTTCAACCTGTACAACAAACTGTTCAACCAAGCCAACCACAGCCAACAACAAACCCACAAGGTAAGAAGACTGCTCCTTGGCTTTCAAGAATGATGAACAGAAACATCTAATAGACTAAAAAGTTTACAACAACATATATACCCAAAAGAGGGTGAGCGACTCTTAGTAGTTTCTCGCCCTTTTTTAATGAAATTTTTTAAGAAATTGTTTAGTTAAATTTGATATAAATCCCTTAGAATAGGTCAATATTGACTGACTTAAATATTTAATATAAAATATTATTGTTACATATTGTGGTAGATTTGTTTTTAAACCACAAGATGTAGGAGGAAAATTGGCTACAACTACAGACTCAAAAGTTGTGTTTTTAAACAAAAGTGAGATCTCTAATGATGATTTATTCATAAGAAAGAGTATCTCTTCTATTAATTCGGACTCAAAAGTGATTATAGACGAAACTCATGTTGCTATTGTTCTTAAAGATGGCATTGCTTTAGAAACTATAAAACCTGGCGTTTATAAATTACAAGATAAGAATTCTCCATTCTCAATAGAGAAGCAAGACCCATCAAGAATTGAGTTTTTCTATATATCAAAAACAGCCAAAGTTAAAGTGCTTTGGGGAACACCTGCATTGTTTGATATTCATGATCCAATCACAGATAATCCTGCAAAAATGGGTGCTAATGGAGAAATTGAACTTCGTGTTAAGAATCCAAGACAATTCTATTTAGAACTTGTTGGTGTTAATAAGAGATTTTCTTTAGAAGATTTAAAAGAAAGACTAAAGGGTAAAATCTTATCATATATTGAACCATGCATTCTTGAATATGTGGCAGTTAATGAAGTGCCATTAGATAGAATCGCAGAAGATAAAATGGCTATGTCTTATGAGATTAGACAATCTTTAGATAAAGCTTTGTATAGAGAATATGGATTAGAGATTTCTTCATTTTTAATTTCTAATGTCAATATCTCAGATAGATATATGGATAAGTCAAAAGCTGCAAGAACAAAACAAGATGTTTGTCCAAGATGTGGCCATATAATTGTCGCAGGAAGTAAATTCTGTAATAACTGTGGAGCGAGGGTAGAATAATGGGATTATTTGTTAAAGATAAAGAAATTATAGATATCTCTCCTGCACATGTTGCTAAAGTTATGCAAGTTAAGAAAACTTTAGATAAAAATGCAGAAAAGATTAATATGCTAATTGTTTTAGCAAAGAGTAATCATTCTATTGAACAACAATTAAAGGATTTATATATCGAAATTAAATATTCAAATCCTGTTGTTTCAGAAGAAGTAGAGAGAATAGATAAAGAGATATCAGATAAATTGGATTCTCTAAAGCTAATCTTGTCTAGAGGAAAATTAAGAAGTGATTTAGCGCTTAATCACAATTTAAGAGATTTAAATCAATTAGTTGTTGAAAGACGCGCGAACGAATAAGGAGGCTATTTGTGGGATTCTTATCATATTTTAGATTTAAGAAATTAAAAAGAGAAGAAGTTGTAAATTCTATTATCAAACTTGAGAAAGAACAAGAAGCTATCGAAGATGGCATTGTAGAAAAGACAGCTGAAATTGAAGAACTTTTAAAGAAGGGTAAAGCTGAGAAATCTCAAGAGATAAGACTTTTATATGCAAAGAAGATTAATTACCTAAAAGCTCAAAAACAACGTGATGCACAAAGAGGTATGTATCTTGTCTATAACATCAACTTAATGAATAAGTTAAAGGATGCTATGGAAGATAAGGAATTCTATGCAAATACAGGTAAAATTCCAATTAATAAGTTATTAGGTGACCAAAAGGCACTTGCTAAGTACTTAAATAAGGCATTGAATTTAAGAGTTAAGGAAGAAGATATATTAACAACATCTGACGATACATTTAATGAAGTTGCAATGCAATATGATTTAAATGAAACAATTTACGGTGCAGGTAAGAATGATGATCAATTACTTGCTATGTTTGAAGAGCAAGATACTGCAGAACAAGAAGAAACAATTGCTGCCGTTGAAGAAAGCGGTGAAGCAGGATTAATAGAAAAAGAATTTGAGGAGACTGACGAATAATGGGATTATTTAAAACTAAACAAGAGAAAGAAATAGAAAAGAAAATGTTGGTTAAAAAGACTATTAACCAAATGAATAAACAAATTTCTAAACTAGAAGATCAAAAGAAAGTATATATCTCAGCAGCAAAGCGTGCTAAAAAGCTTGGTTTAATGAACCAATATAATTTAGCTGTTACTGGTTTAAAAATGACTATGGCTCAACAAAAAAGAGCTCAAGAGATGTTATTGAACTTTGAAATCACTTCTCAAATGAAAGATATGACAGTTATGACTCATGAATTCTTAGGTGGTTTAAGTCTTTTATCTAAGGAAATGACAAAGTTAACAAATTCTAAGGACTTTGCTAAAGTTCAACAACAATTTGAAGCCGCTATGGAAGGTGTTCAAACTCAAACTGAACAAATGGATATTTATCTAGATATGTCAGAAGGAGAGTTCAATGCTCATACAGGTGATACAAATGCCATTTCTGATGACGAAATTAATAGTCTTATCGATCAAGAACTAGCTATGGATGAAGTTAGTGATGATGATATTGATAAGCAATTAGATGAAATTAGCAAAAAGATTAAAGAAACAAATAACAACTAAGGGGTAATAAATGGCTGAAGTTAAGGATGTGTCTTTCTACAGAGAAATGATGGATACTTACTACAATAATGCAATTAGATGTCAGGCTGCTGGCAACTATACTGCTGCTAAGAAGTATTATATGCTTGCTGCACAAAAGGCATTAGAAACAAGTAAATATTCTTCACAACAATTAAAGGCATCGCTTATTAAAAAAGCTAAAATGTATCAAGAAAACGCAGAAGCATGTGGAGATAGAAAACGTCCAGCTGTTAGACGTGTTCCAGGAACTGGAGATAATTCTCAAGGTGGTCAACAACAAGAACAAGATGAAGATAATGGCAAGATTTGGCAAGGTTCTGCTATCCCAGATATCAAATTCTCTGATGTTGCTGGACTAGAAGAAGTTAAGAAAACAATCTTAACTAGAATGATTAATCCTATTAAGTACCCAGAAAAATATGCCAAGTATGGTAAGAAAATGGGTGGTGGTGTCTTGTTATATGGACCTCCAGGAACAGGTAAGACTTTAATAGCAAAAGCCATTGCTGGCGAAGTTGGTGCTACATTCTATGCAATTAAAGGATCAGATATCTTATCTAAATATGTAGGTGAGAGTGAAAAGAATATTTCTTCATTATTTGAAGCTGCTAAAAAAGATAAGCTTGCTATCATTTTTATTGATGAAATGGATTCTTTATTTGGACAACGTGGCCAAGATATGCACAATGATAAGCGTGTAAATGAATTCTTACAACAAATCGATGGATTTGCATCAAAGACAGATAACCTATTATTACTTGGTGCTACTAATAGACCTTGGGATGTAGATAGTGCAGCTGTTCGTTCTGGAAGATTTAGTGAAAAGATTTATGTATCTTTGCCTGATGCTCCAGCAAGAGAATATATGTTTAATAAACAATTAAATAATGTTCCTCTTGGAAAAGATGTAGATATTAAGAAGCTTGTTAAAGTAACAGAAGGTTATTCTGGTGCAGATATTGCAGAAGTTTGTGATAGAGCAAAAGAAGATCCTCTAAACAATTATATTAAGACTGATGTTTTAACAGATATTACTATGAAAGATTTTGTTAAAGCATTATCTAAAGTTCCACCTACAGTAAAACAAAAAGATTTAAAAGCTTTTGAAGAATATGCTGGAAGAACTGGCGGAACTGTAAAGAAAGAAAAAGAAGATGAAACTGTAGAAGTAACATTTGCTGAAGATGTTATTAATATGAAGGCAGGGGAGAAGCCAAGTGTTGAGTTTTCTGTATCTAAGGAACTAGAAAAAGTATATTTGCAAGTAAATGGGGCAAATTATCTATGTTCTAAGAAATTCAATTCATGGGTATCTGAACCATTGAATATTGAAAAACCAGGAGAGTACGAAGTTATTATTTCATCACAAAATGAAATCGCTAGAAAAAAGATTAAATTTAATAAAGGCTTAGAAGAAGACGACTTAGGCCTATAAAGGAGAATCTACATGAGCGATGTGGAATTAAAGCTAAAACAAAGCTTTGATGGGATGATAGTTAAAAAGTCATCACTACAGGGTGTATTTTCATCTCTTAATTTACCAGCTTTTATAAGAGACTGGTTTATTAAAAAGTATGCAGATGCCGATGGAAATGTTAACGTTAATTTTGTTTTAGAAAAAATTAAAGACGTAATGCCTCGTAAAGATGAGTGGAATGCCATATTAGATAAATTAATATCTGGCGAAAAAGTAAGGTTTTTAGCTAAGCTTTCAGTAAATATAGATATTAAGACATCTGAAGTAACATTCGCTCTTCCAGATTTTGGGATAACATACCAACAAACACATATACCACAAAGTGTTTGGACAAAATATAAAAAAGAACTCCTTGTATCTGATGGCGAGTTTTGGGGAATTCTAGATTTAGAATATCAAAATATAACTAAAGGTAAGAAACAAGAAGGAAAGATTGTTCTTGTTGGGTTTAAAGATTTTAGACCATATAAGATAGATCTAGAATTCTTTAAGAAGGCAAGAGAGCAATTTACTATTGATGAATGGATAGATGTAATCTTAGGTGCTATTGATTACAATGCAGCTGGATTTAAAACAGAACTTGAAAAGTTAACAATGCTTACAAGATTGCTTCCATTTGTTGAAGAAAGATTGAACCTTATGGAACTAGCACCTAAAGGAACTGGAAAGAGTTATATCTTTTCTCAAATTAGTAAGAAAGGATGGCTTGTATCTGGCGGTGTAATGACAAGAGCAAAAATGTTCTATGATATGAATAAGCATCAAGAAGGACTTGTTTCATATTATGACTACGTAGCACTTGATGAGATATCTACAATTAAGTTTCCAGACATTGATGAAATGCGTGGTGCAATGAAGGGATATCTTGAATCAGGAACGTTTAATGTCGGACTAAAATCAGGTGCAGGAAAAGCCGGAGTAATCGTTCTTGGAAATATAAGACAAGAAAAGATGGACACAAATGTTAACATGCTAGAAGAGTTGCCATCGTTATTTGAAGATTCTGCATTAATAGATAGATTCCACGGATTTATTAAAGGATGGGATGTACCTAGAATGAATGAGAATATGAAAGTAAATGGATGGGCATTGAATACTGAATATTTCTCAGAAATAATGCATGCTCTTAGAGAAGATGTAATAGAAAAAGCAATTGTTGATGAACTTGTAGTTGTGCCAAATGATGCAGATACAAGAGATACAAAAGCGGTAAAGAGAATAACAACTGCATTCGTTAAATTATTATTCCCATGCTGGGATAATGTAGATAAGGTAGATAAGGAATTATTTAAGAAATATTGCTTACAGCCTGCAGTAGAAATGAGAAAAATAATTAAAACTCAACTTGGTTTAATGGATATAGAATTCAAGAAAAAACCAATGCAAGAGTTTAAATGTAAGGAGTAGAGATTCTATATGAAATTAGAAGCCTTTCAATGTCCGGTATGTTTAAGCACCCACTGTAGAAGAGAGGGTGATTTATACATCTGTGAATCTTGCGGTAACACATATACTAAAAGACAAGCAGATAGCCAGATGTTTATTGATTTAAGAATTGCAAATTCTCAAAGACAATTTGCAGACTTTTCTAAGGCTAAATCTATGTACGAATCAATTATTGCTAAATATCCTGAAGAAGATTTAACAGCTGCTTATTGGGGATTATTACTTTGCGATCAACAAGTAATGCTTGAAGTAGATAATAATGGCAATTTATTCCCATCATTCTTTAAAGTAAAAGAAAATCCTATAACACAGACTGATCAATATCTAACATTTATGAATTATCTGAAGAAAACATCTCCAGAGAAATTGTTAGATTATCAAGATAGATTAAATATTATTGAAGATGCTCGTGAAAAAGCAGCTAAGATTATTGAATCGACAAAACCATATGATGTATTTATCTGCTTTAAGAAGACAGAATTAAATTCAGACATATTCTCAACAGATTATGACTTAGCTAGTGAAATCTACTCTGAGCTTGCTTCAAAATATAGAGTATTCTTTAGTGAAAAGTCTCTAAAAGGTATTAGAGTTAGAGAATATGAACCAAATATTTATTATGGTTTATATACAGCTAAAGTAATGCTATTAATTTGTTCTCATAAAGAATATCTAGAAAGCCATTGGTTACAAAACGAATGGAAGAGATTCTTACAATTAAATGATTCAAAGCCAGGTAGTAATAAGGCTTGTATTATTCCTATTTTTACTGATGGATTTACTCCAGATGATTTACCAATTGAGTTATCTCATATGCAAGGTTTGAAATATGGTATCTCATTAATGAAGGATATTGAAGAATCTTTAAATAATATCATTCATCCTATTAATATGGATGCTAAACAACAAGAAGAAATTGATGAGAATAGAAATAACATTAGAAAATTAATGGAAGCTATTTATGGTCAACAAAGAATAGAAGTATCTAAAGCATTAGATGATACAAGAAGAATGCAAGTTGAACATATGGATCCAGCACTTGTTTCTGTATTAAAACTCATCAAAGTTACTATTGAAGATTTAGGTGACTTTGAAGAAGCTGGAAAGTTAATTAAAAAAGCCGAACTTATTGATGCTGAGAACTACTTAATTTGGTACTATAAATTGCTTGTAGATTTCCAAGCTCAAAGTGCAAAAGAGCTTATTATGCATGATAATTTCAAAGAATCGATTAACTTTAAAGTGTTATCTAAATTTGCTAAACAAAGTGGCAAAATGGACTTCGTTGATGGATTAGTTAAAGAAAGGGATGATTATTTAAGATTAAGTGCAGAAAAAGTTAATACCGCATTACAAAACCTTAGAATTAATCCAAGACCAACAGAAGAGGATATTGAAGAAATTCACCAATTATATGAGAAACTAGGACCTGCTTCTAGAAAATATGTTGAAGACTTAAAAGAAATTATATTAAATGCTAAAAAGAAGATTAGAGAAAATAAGATTTCTGACTTTAATACAAGATTGAATTATGTGAATAATAAAGAATATCCAAATTATGATGATATTATTCAAATTCAAGAAGATTATAAGAACCTTTCTGATGATGAACAAGAATTAACAGGCGATATTGGAAAGGTTGTAGGTGATGCTGCTAAGAAAATGAAGATGACTGAAATAACAAGAGTTCAGAATGTTCTAACTGAGATTGAAGAAGCAGAAGTTCCTACAAGAGAACAATTAATTCGTGCTGAAAAGATGTATACGAATTTGGATGACCAATATAAGAAATATGTTAAAGGTTTTACTGAAACTCTTACTAATGGTTATGACAAAAAGTATAAGAATGATGCTAATGTTTTGAACAATTATTTCTCTAAATTGCCTAGGGAAAAAGTTCCAAGTAGGGAACTATATACAAAACTAGAGAATAGATATAAAGCTATTCCAAAGAAATATAGAATATCTATTCCAAACTTAAATTTATTTGATGAGTATTATGATAGATTGGTTCAATATGAGGGAGGAAGCGTAAGTACTACTGCAACACCTACAAAGGCAGCTAAAGTAGAAGCACCAAACCCTGTTAATAAACCAAAGCAAACAACAACTAGTAAACAAGTCGATAAGAAAAAGAAGAAATTCTGGTTATGGAGTTAATATATGAAATGTAGCTTTTGTGGATGTCTAGAAAGTAAAGTTATAGACAGTAGATTAAATGAAGATGGAACATCAATAAGAAGAAGACGTGAATGCATGCAATGCGGCAGACGTTTTACAACTTATGAAACTATTGAAATTGCTCCAATCCTTGTAATTAAAAAGAATGGAGATAGACAACCATTCTCAAGAAACAAATTAAAGCAAGGTATTTTATCTGCTTGCGCTAAGCGTCCTGTTCCAATGGAAAAGATAGATAAACTTGTTGATGATATAGAAAAGAAAATTGCTAATTCTTTAGAACAAGAAGTAACATCATCTCAAATTGGTGAATATGCTATGGAAGGCTTAAAGAAATTAGATGATGTAGCTTATATTAGATTTGCTGCTGTATATAGAGAATTTAAAGATATTAACAGCTGGCTATCTGAAATCAAAGATTTAGTAAAAGAGAAGAAATAATGAAAAAGTTTATAAAAATATTTTCAGTTGTAATAATTTTATCTATTATTTGTTCAACATGTTTGTTTGCATGTAAGAAAGATGATAATACAAAACAAGAAGAGAAAGATTCTTTATCTTATACTTTTGTTACTTCAAAACAAATATCTTTTGGTTCATATCCACAAACAATCGCTAAGAATGTAGAACTTAGTGATATCAAAACTGGAGAATATGATGAATCAACAGGTTATTACAAATATAATGGAAAAACATATGCAATAATTACAGCAACACCTAGTGTGGAGGATGCTACATTCTCAAATG
>DFIJ01000131.1 GCA_002372775.1 Christensenella sp. UBA3700 | reverse complement strand
ATGCTTATACTCGACTTAATAGTGGCTATGTGCGCTTCTTAATTACTGAACAAGAGGCCCGCGCGCAACTATTAAATACTAAAAAGGGTCAAAAAATGAAGTTTGAAGACAGAATAAAGCGTTTAATGCCCCACGAAATGACCACCAAACTATTTGAAGAAATGGCAAATCTCCGATTGAAGAGAACTGGTTTGGACATTACTCTTGAACAAATTAATGCGCGCTTCCCTAAAGATAAATATTCCGCATTTGCTTATGGGCTATGGCGCCTTAAGGAACTAGAGGATGAACAATATCAGAGAACCAAGAGACGCGCGCAAAGCGCGAATAGAACCCTTGTATTCTTTACAGGAGGAACATAATTTAAATGCAGGATAGAAATGTTGATTTATCTGTATTTACAAAGAAGGTACAGAATGTTGTTTCTGACGACCCCTCCTCTTGGAATGGTTACTACGGACGAAGACGGGTTCTAGGAACAAAAGATTATTCCATAGAAGAGATTGAAAGAATTATCAACTCTGGTGACATATGTGAACTTCAAAAGCTTTCAAGAAATTACTATGATAAGAACGGGCTTTATAAGAGAATTATCTTATATTATGCGACTTTATTAAAATATTCTGGCTTATTAGTACCCAATCCAACTTTTGGTAAAAAACTCTCCGAAAATTATATCCAAAAGAAATACTTCGCGGCATTAGAATATCTTGATAAATTAAACATACCCGAACTTTTCACTAGAATTTCAATAAAAGCTTTGGTTGACGGTTGTTACTATGGAGTAATTTTAAGTCTAGATAAAGAAGAATTAACAATTATTGATCTTCCATCTGGATATTGCCGCAATCGTTTTAAAGATTTGAAAGGAAATGATTTGATAGAATTTAATGTTGATTTCTTTTATCAAATATTAGATAAAGAAATGCGGAAACAAGCATTAAAGTCCTATCCAAAAGAAATTTCTTCTTACTTTAAACGGTATGATGCTGGCAAAGAAAAAACTTCTTGGGTTTTAATACCCGCAGAAATTGGCGTTTGTTTCTCTATTTATGAAGACGCGCGCCCGCTCTTTCTTGATGTTATTCCTGCCGTCGAAGAATATGATGACGCAGTTGACAGAGAGAAAGAAAGAGACCTAGAAGAAATCAAAAAAATTATTGTTCAAAAGATTCCGCATCTAAATGATGGACAGCTTCTTTTTGAACCGCCAGAAGCATTAGAAATGCATCAAGGCGCGGTTAATATGATGAAGGGTAATAAAAATCTTTCTATATTAACTACTTATGCGGATGTAGATTCCATTATTTCTAAAACTGCTTCTGATAATGTCAATAATTCATTAGAAAAAATGCTTCAGAATGTTTATTCTGATGCTGGAGTCAGCGCGCAAGTGTTTGCGCCGACCGGTAGTCAAGCTTTGGCTACTTCAATTGTAAATGATTTGGCATTAATGATGATTTTAGGTAATAAATACTCTCGTTTTATTAGTTTCATTTTAAATACTTTGTTTAGTAATAATAATGTTGATTTTAATTATTATATTCTTCCAGTTTCTTATTACAATCAAAAAGATTTTATTGATCAAACTTTGAAAATGGCTCAGAGTGGTTATAGTTTGTTGCTGCCAAGCATTGCTGCCGGCGTCAATCAACGTGATCTAATGAGTGTTAAGGATTTGGAAAACAATGTATTAAATCTAAAAGAAGTTTTGATTCCTCTATCTTCTTCTTATACTGAGACTAATAATAGTAAGGGTGATGGAAAGGTCGGCGCGCCGGAACTTCCATTGGAAGAAAAGAGCGAGAAAACAATCAAAAATGAAGAATCGTTGGATAGGCAAGGAGGAATATCATAATGTATAACTTTCCAGTAACTATTTATAGTGAAGTTGAAAAGTTTAATGATGTTCTTTCTAAAGCAAGATGTCGTATTTTTTATAGATACGAAAATAGGAATGGTACTTTTATTTCTGACGATTTTGCGCGGCAGCTAATCGCTTCTCTTGCATATGTACCAATTAAAGGCATCTATCAAGAAGAAGATTTCACAGATCATGGCTACGCGCGTGATGAAGGAAGAATTTACGGTATTGTTCCAGAAACTTCTAATTTTGCTTGGGAAAAGCATATAGACGAAGATGGTATTGAGAGAGAATACGCTTGCTGCGACGTCTTACTTTTCTCTGCATTATATTCAGAAGCTAGTGAAATTGTTGGCAAATCTTTATCTATGGAACTTTATGAACCTTCTTTGAAGTACCATATGGCTATTATTAAAGGGCAAAAATATGTTGTTTTTGATAGTGGTTGCTTCTTAGGGCTTCAAGTACTTGGTGATAATGTAGAACCTTGCTTTGAAGGGGCGTCTTTCTATACATTGATTAACACTATAGAAGATACTATTCAAAAAATTAAGGATTATTCAAAGGGAGGACAGTCAAAAGTGTTTAAACTTAATTTTAAACTGTCTGATGGCGATAAGCATGATGCACTTTGGATGCTATTAAATCCTTTATATAATGCTGAAAATGATTGGGTTTGTAGTTATGCAATTACCGAAGTGTATGATGAATATGCTATTGCTTATAATTATGAGACTCGAAATTTTGAAAGAGTCTATTATAAGAAAAATGATGAAGAAGATTCAGTTGAAATTCTTTCTAAAGAAGTTGTATATTTCATTGATGTAACTGAGAAAGAAAAAGAAACTGTTGAAACTTTACGTAAGCTTAATGGAGATACTTATGAACTAGTTAATGAGAATCTTCTTAATGCTGAAACCGTTGCTGCTGATTATGAGGCGCGCGGACTCAAAATTGACGAGTTAAATGAACAAATTAGTACTTTAAATACAGAAGCGGAAAATATGAATTCTCAGCTTGAAGAGGCTAGTCAGAAGTATACTGCACTAACTGCTTCTTATGATGAATTGAACACTGAAGTTGAAGGACTTCGCAACTACAAGAAAGTTATTGAGACACAGCAAAAACAAGCTGTAATTGCTGAATATTCTGATAAGATTTCTGAAGATGTGCTTAATACATATGCAGAAAAAATTGATGAGTATACTGCATTAGAACTCGACAAAGAACTTGCCTATGAGTTAAAGAAATCTAATTCTTTCGCGTTCGCCGCCGACCCAATTGGTATTGTTCCAAAGGATCAATCCATTGGTGGTATTGAAGAAATTTTGTCTCGTTACAATAAAAAATAACGGAGGTTATTAAAAATGGCTCTTACTAGACTAACTATCGATGGTTATGGCCAAGTTGAACTTAACAACTGCGCTTTCCGTCGTGATGGTCGTATCGAAGCCCAGTGTGCTCCTGATACTGCTTTCTTTTCTAATGCCGTCGTAGAGAATGGTATGCTACTAGGCGTTGACCGTGTCAATCGTGTTGTTACTGCCGCTCCTACTGACGGTTCTCTTCCAATCGCTCTAAATTATAGTGCCGAGCATCTATATGACGAGCGCGCGAATGGCCTTAAGGATTTCTATCTAAATCCCACTGATGATTTTTGGCCCCGCCTTGGTTATCTTGCTGTTGGCGATAAGTTTACTACCAACTGCGTAAGTTATGATACTACTGCTTATGCTAATGATTCCGCTTTCCTAAGCGCGCTTGCTTCTTATAAGACTACCGCTCTATATGGTGGAATTAGTGAAGATGGTTCTATCGCTGTTTCCAGTGCTGCGCCTACTGTAGGTCCAGTGCTTCGTGTTGTTGCTGATACCACAATGCCCGATGGTACTAAGGGTATCATGTTCCAAGTTTATAAGGCGTAAGGAGGGTAATAAAATGACTTTAGAACAATTTAGAGAGATTGCCCTTCACGCTGCTAAGGGTACTGCTCCTGCTAATTATACTACTGAAACCGTAAATGCTGCTTTTGTTGATGGTCTTCGTGAACTTGCTGGCACCGTCAATAAGTTTATGAAGAATCGTTATGACATTTACGATATTATTATTGAAGCTGCTGACGAAGTTGTTCCTAAGCGTGTTATCAGCGGTCTAAGTGCTTTTGCTGAGGTTAAGGTTGTTGGCGAAGGCCAGAAGGCTATGTTCCGCCGCAAGCTAGGTCGTCAACGTGCTAAGAAGTTCCTTACTCAGGTTGGTATTTCTGGTGTTTATGAGACTTTCCGTCTTGATACCGAAACCTTCGAAGTTGGCGCGCACGCTGTTGGTGGTGGCGCGACCCTAGATTTCCAGAGAATGCTAGATGGTGCTGAAAGTCTTGCTGACGTTATGGAAATCATCACCGAAGGTCTAACCGATGCTGTATTCCTTGAGGTTCATAAGGCTCTAAGTGCTGCGTTCAGTTCTGGTAATTTCCCCGCTGCGAACAAGGCTACTGGTAACGCCTTCAATGCTACTTCTATGGTTGGTGTTATGAACACTGTTAAGGCTTATGGCGACAATGTTGCGATTTTCGCGACTCCCGCTTTCATTGCTTCTATGGGTCCCGATGCTATCGTTGCTCCTACCGCTGCTCTACCTGGTGTGTATGCTCCCGAAGATATCGAAGCTATCCACAACACTGGTCTAATTCGTATTTTCCGTGGCGCGGCTGTTGTTCAGATTCCTCAGTCCTTTGTCGATGAGACCAATAAGAAGACTTGGATCGATGACCAATACGCCTACATTCTTCCTACTGGCCGTGAAAAGGTTGTCAAGGTTGTTCTTGAAGGACCTACTCAGATTGTTGACCATACCAACAAGGATAATTCTCTTGAGATTTATGCTTGGAAGAAGATGGGCGCCGCTATCCTAACCTACTACAATTGGGGTATTTATCAGAATACTTCTCTTGCGGGTCATAATGATACGCCATACGGCTTCTAATATATAAAAATACTTTAATAGGGGAGGAGGATTACCTCCTCCCCAACTTACTTTTGGAGATAAAAGGAGAAAAACAATGGATAAGATTAAAATCGTTAGTACTGTTGGTAATAGGGTTATTGTAGAAGTTCCAGAGCTTCGTTTTAGTAGGACTTGGCCTATGGCCGGCTCTTCTGTTTCGGTTGATAAAGAAGTCCTTGAAGATTTAATGTATGACATTGGTTTCCGTAATATGATAGAATCTGGTATGCTTTATATTCAAGATATGGAAACTAAGAAAGAGCTAGGTTTGGAACCAGAAGATGCGGTCGAACCCGTAAATATCATTGTTTTGAGTGATAAAGATAAAAAATACTATCTGACTGAACTTAGTTTGGTTGGATTTAAAGATAAAATTAAGAAGCTAAGTCGTCCTCAGCTAGAAAATCTATGCGATTACGCAATTAAAAATCGTATTATGGATGTAGATAAATGTAAAGTTCTAAAGGAGGCTTGCGGCCGCGACATTATTAATGCGGTTCGTCTTAGTGAACAGAACACGGAGGAATAAGTAAATGACGGCTCTACAGACTGTTTATGATGCTTTCCTTAGCAAAATGCTGGATGATGA
>DFIJ01000128.1 GCA_002372775.1 Christensenella sp. UBA3700 | reverse complement strand
CCTTTGGATCAAGAACAGTCTTTTTGAATGTATCAAAACCTGAAACTGCAGAATCGCTATTAGCAAATCCTTGAGATTCAAACATTAATTGACCATTGTTTGCATAAATGCAGAAATGATATCCATCAACGTGCAAATCAAATTCAACTGAACCAAATGTCTTTGCAGCCTTAGCAGCAGTCTTCTTAGCAGGAGCAGCTTCTTCTTTAGCTTCTTCAACTACTTTAGCTTCAGCCTTTTCTTCTTCTGCAGCTGGTGCTTCTTCAGCCTTTTCTTCTTCTGCTGGAGCAGCTTCTTCCTTAGCTTCTTCAACAACAGGAACTTCTGCCTTTGCTTCTTCTACTACTTCTTCAGTTTTTTTTTGTTCAACTGGAGCTTCTTCTTTAACTTCTTCAGCAACTGGTGCTTCTTCAACCTTTTCATCAACTACTGGAGCGCTAACTACTGGTTCGTCGTTAACTGTATCTTCTACAGGAGCAGCTTCTTCAGCATTTCCTTCTACAGTTTCTTTCTTAGAATTCTTGAATAGATTGTCGTTCATAATTACGAACTTTTCCATTAAGAATACGATAGCGAAGTCAACCATAGAATATGTAATCATACTTAATGTCTTACATAATTCGTAAGCAACACCTTTATCTTTTAATCCCTTATAGAACAAATCTGCTAAAGGTCCAGCGATAATTGTTTCAACAACGATTAAAACAACACACATAATTACATAAACAGTCATTGAGAAAACTAAATTGTTAACTGCACCGAAAGTCTTCTTTCTGTTTAAGATGTAAGATACCACCTTAGCAACAATGTTAGCGATAGCATAAGCTATAACACCAGCCATTGTATATGATTCGATACCTAATTGGATTGATTTTGTTTCATTATCAACACCGCAAAGAGCAAGCAACTTATCGCCAAATGTACCGATTAACATTTGAGCAGCAAAAGCAACTAAACTCATAAGAATAAATAGCACTAATTGCATTAATGTGCTTTTTTGTTTTTGTTCTGCCATAATAACCCTCCAAAATATTTACCTTAGTATATAAAATTATAACACCCGTGTGTGTAATATTCAATCATAAAAATGATTAATTATGCATTATGTTTGCAAGGTAATAAACCTCTTTTATTTCTTCAAGAGAAAGTGGTCTAAAAACACCTATTTTTCTTGTATCATTTCTTGAGCAATTTAATGCTAATTTATCTAATGTTTCTTTATCTAAAATACCGCAAGAAAGGTTAGGTATACATATAGGCATTTCTATTGATTTAAGGAACTGTTCCATCATATCAATACCTTCTCTTGCAGCATCAGCTCCATCCTTATTAATACCCCATACATATTGAGCAAAATGAGCAAATCTATCTACATCTGTATCCATAACATATCTAGCCCAAGAAGCCCAAACGGCACTTAAAGATTCCCCATGTGTTATATCAAACATAGCAGATATTTCATGCCCAAATTGATGTACAGAAAAGTCCTTTTTACCGCCAAGCCCAGTGATATCATTATGAGATAAACTTCCTGCCCACATAACCTCAGACATTGCCTCTAAATCATTAGGATTTTCATACACCCTTTTACCGAACTTTATTGTATTTCTAATTAGCGCTTCTGCTATCTCATCAGTCATAGAATTATGTTGGTATTCTTTTGGATAAAAATATCTCTCAAGTGTATGCATAATTATGTCAGTTACGCCACAAGCAATTTGCTTTTTAGGAAGTGTTAGAGCATATGTTGGATCCATTATAGCGAACTTACATCTATACAAGTTTGAAGATAATCCTCTCTTTTGTTTTATCTCTTCGTTTGTTAAAACTGCACTATCACTCATTTCACTACCAGCAGCTGGAATTGTTAATACGCATGCAACAGGAATTGTCTTATTAAACTTCTTAATTCCGCACCAAACGTCCCACAGTTTAACATCATTAGCAGCACCAACACTTATTGCTTTTGCTGTATCTATAACAGAGCCACCGCCTATTGCAAGTAGTAAATCAGGATTGTATTCTTTAACAACTACAACACCTTCCTCCGCTTTAGCAAGAGTTGGATTTGCTTTTATTCCACTAAAGCAACAATAATCAATACTAGCATCATCAAGTTGAGCTTTAATGGTATCTAAAAGGCCATTCTTTTCGATTCTATTAGAACCATATAAAATCATTACCTTTTTGGCATTAAGTGATGTACACTCTTTAGATAATTCTTTAATAGAATCTACACCAAATACAACCTTTGTTGGCGCATAAAATTTAAAGCTTTCCATTCTATACCTCCGCTAGTTTATTAATAAGATCTAATAGTTGCTTATAATCGTTAACTTCATAATCAGGAATAATACTTGTATTATTTGTTAAATGTTTTCTATTGTACCAAACAGTCTTAATATTGGCGTTTTCCCCAGCTTTTATATCGCTGGTTAGAGAATCACCTATAACATAAGATATTTCTCTATCTATGCCCTTTAAATCGTTCTCGATAAAACTAAAGAATTCTTTCTCTGGCTTTTTAGAACCTATTTGTTCAGATATATATCTTTTTATAAAATACTTATCATATCCAGATAATTTAAATCTATTGTTTTGGACAGAAGTAGTTCCGTTTGTAATAATGTATAAATTATGTTTATCACATAAGTAATCTAGAAGTTCTTTTGAACCATCAATCACCTGGTATTGATCACCAAGATAGCCCCAATACTTTTTATTAAGAGCATCTATATCTAAATCTGTTTGTATATTGAATGTATCAAAAGTTCTTTTAAATCTTTGGTAACCTATTTGAGAACGTTCTAATTTGCCTTGTTCAAATTCTCTCCAACAGTCCCCATTCTTTTCTTTATAAACTTCTACTATACCTTTATTGTTTATTAATCCGTATTCCTCAAAAATACGAGTAACAGCAGCAGTTTCTGCCGCATCAAAATCTAATATAGTATCGTCTGCATCAAAAAATAAATTTAATCTTTTAGCCATCTATAAAAAAAATAGCCCCTAGAAAACCTAGGGGCATAATCATTATTATTTTGTTGTTAGATAAATTGCATATCTAATTCCCTTATAAGAAATAACTCTTATAGAATTACCTTTTGACTTGAAATCACCTACATGGAATCTAAATACGTCTGGATCTGAATCATCAAATACTAAATCCTTAACGCTTACTGTCTTAACAGTTGAGCCATCTAAGTATGCAATATATATCTTTGTAGATTCATCAAACCATTCACCTGAACGAATTGATACTTCATATGAATTAGCATAAGGAAGATTAACAAGTACAGGTTCTAGATAATCCGGAATAGAAGCATAAATCTTTCCATCTCCAAGTGCGCTCATTGTTGTTACAAGTTCTGATAAACTATTTAGTTTTTGAGCATATGCATCTTGAGAATATTTTGTAGAGCTCTCAATATAGAAATAGCAATTTTCAATATTATTTGTAGGATTGCTTTCATCTGAAATAGAGATAACGAATGCTGCACGATCACCAGATGTTTGATTTCCTACACCGCCTAAAGCATATGAATTTGAAATCTTTCCTGAAACTAAGAATGCAAATCCTGCATACTTTGTTCCAGCTGTAGCTTCTAGTGTTGTGTAGCAGTTAGTAACAAGCGATGTATCATCTGACATATAGGAAACGAAACCTGCTGCTATACTTTGTTTACCACCTGTTGCTGTTGCTTTATTTATATTTGTATTATTCTTTGTAAACTTAGGTCCAGCATAACAATTTTCTACTGTTGAATTCTCGTTGACAGCTGATATAAATCCAGCAACACTTGAGCCTTGAATACAATTTTCACCTTCGTATACTACGGAACCATTTGCTGAAACATTTCCTTGGAAGAAGCAATTACTAATTGTTCCATTATATACAGATTCTGCAAATCCTTCAGCAACAGCTTCTTTGTTATATGTTGTATAGAATTCCTCATATTCAGAATCAACGAGTTTGTCGCCTTCTAGTCCATATTTTAAGTCATCTCCAAGTTCACCTAGATATGTCATAACGTCATTCTTTTTAACAAAGATTAAATCGTTACTATCTAATTTTGCTAAAGAAGCATAATCACCAACTTTAACATATTCTATATTTGCAGAAATATCACCTATAACATATGAATTTGAAACAGTACCATTATCAATGTATTGAACAAATCCGCTGGCAAGAGGAGCTTTAACATCCGCAAAGACTTGACATGAAGCAATTGAAGCACTGTTCTCTAGTGCAAAACCTGCTGCTTCATATGATGCAGAAATCTTTCCTTGAACTAAACAATTATTAATTGTACCCTTGTTATCTTCAACAAAACCTGCAACGATTGCAGTTTCGCTATCTGAAGAAACACTTGTTAGATATAAATCCTTTATTGTTCCATTGTTTAACTTAACAAATGATGCACAATACTCATGGTAATCATTGAAGATATCTAAACCATTAGTTGGACAATAATAAACAAGATTTGTGATATAGTGATTATTACCATCAATAATACCATTTACTTTCTTGATTGTATTCCAGTTAAATCCTTCATTGTCTAAATCATCAACTAATACACAATTGATATCATTCTTTACGTTTAAGTATTGTAATTCACCTATTGTTTGAATTACATAATATCCATTGTATTTTGTTTTAAATGAATTAAATTCTTCTTCTGAGTCAAAATATTGACCTAATACTGTAACTTTATCATTAACTTTATAATTAGAGTATTGTTCTGTAGAACCAACAATATGTGGAATTCTATAACTTACATAACCATCTGTTTTACTAATAGATGACATATTTACAACACTTGTGCTTGTTGTATTTACACTTAATGATAAATCAAAGAACTTTCCATAATATGTTAAGTCAGATAATAAATAATCATAAACATCTCCATTCTTCTCGAAGAATAAATCTTCAATGTTAATAGTAAATGTTATGCTCTCTGGTAAATAATATGTAACACCATCTTCATAATCTGATAATGTAGATTCTGATCTTGTATAAACATTCATAGCATTACCTTGTTCATCCTTAAATGTTCCATTTGAGAATGATGTAGATAATTTAAAGAATTCATAGTAATCAGTGCCTGATTCAAACGCAGTTAAAGCTTGGTAATAATGTGTAACACTTGCATAAGCAGCATCTGGAGCATCCTTTGTTCCGGCAGCTACATATACGCCACCATCTAAGGCATAAATAGTTGTAGAACCATCTACATTTCCATCTACTTCTTTCATAACTTCTACTGCTGTATATAATTGAGTGCCACTATCATATGTGTAATATTTTGATTGAATGTTAACAGTTGAATCATCTGTTAAATAATAGTGATCTCCCCATTGAGAATATGATTCATCTAGATTTTGTTTGTAATATGTCAAATTAGATGAATATGTTGTTGCAATAGCATATGTAACCTTCTTAGCAATTATATAATTGCCATTATCATAAACATAGTAAACTTTTGAAGAATCAAAACTTTGCGATGCCTTATCTACCATTATGTAGTTACCAACAACGCCATCGCTTAGCGCAACAGTTTTCTTTAAGTCAGTTAAAGAAGATGTTCCGCTTGCATTTTTAGCTTTTAGATATAAAGTTAATGATTCAATACTATCAATCTTATTAATTGTGAATCTTGCTGTAGATAAGCCCTCGGCATCTTTAGCGATAATTAAATCTACGCCATCTAATACATTAACTGTCTTGATATCATATTCAAGATTTCTTTCACAGAAATCACTATCTTGATATACAGCATAGCTGCCTGTATCACCCTTAGATTGAACTAAACAATAATAAGTTCCCTCTTCGTCTAAATCTAAGTTAGAAATCAAATAAGAAGAAGTTGATGTTGTATATGTGTTAACTAGTTCATCATTAGGAGTTCCAACTTTATATAACTTAACTACGTAACTTGATGCATTACTTACAGCAGTCCATCTAATAGCAGAAGAAGTCATAGAAGCAAATGCTGGAGCTGCTAACTTCTCTGTCTTTACGTATACTGCCATAGCAGCATCAGATTTAACATATTCTTTTGCATCTTCTGATGGATTTGCTGTTACATAGATATAATATCTTCCTGTTGAACTATATTTTTCACTATCAAATGAATAAGACAATTCTGTAATAGTATCTTCATATTTTGCTGTAGAAGTTGTATCTGTAACCTTTACTGTATAACTACCTGCATTTTGTACAGCTGTCCAAGTAGCTACTTTATCTGTAATAGTAATAACGGTACGATCTAACTTATTTGTTTTTGTAAAAGTATATGAAGCGTAGCTACTATATACTGTTTCGTCTTTACTATTAACACCTACTGCTCTTATTTTTACTTCATAAGATTTGATTTCTGTTACAGATAATGTGTAATAAGTTTCTTTTGTTGTTAAAGTTTCCCCTCCATCAACTGTTAATTCATAACTTGATGCATTAGAAACTGCATTCCAGCTTATTGTGCTTCCACTTTGTGTAAATCCACTTGGAGCATCCAAAGTAGTAAAATCTACAGTCTTACAAGCAACTAAAGTTGCTACCATAGATAAAACGACAATAAGTAATAATAATATTTTGCTTGATTTTTTCATAAAGTTCACGTCCTCTACTAGTGAAAAATATTCAAGTATAATAATAACAAAAGTTATAAATATTTACAAGATAATATTATAATATAAGGCAAAAATCCTAGAAAATAAATTTCTTAAATTTCCTTTTGGTTTTTTTCTAGACAACATATTTTCTATGTGTTATACTCAAAATACTTAACGTAAGGAAGGCGGAAGATTCATATGAATTTTGCAACAAACTTAAAGAAGCTTCGTAAATCTAAGAAATTATCTCAAGCAGAGCTTGCTAGTTATTTAGGTTTATCTCAAAGAACAATATCTCATTATGAACAAGGTGGAGCTGAGCCATCTCTTGATTGCCTTGTACAAATCGCCAAACTTCTTAAGGTATCTACAGATGAACTGCTTGGTTACAATAAAGACCAACAAGATCAAGGATATACATCATATCAATATTAAAATTACAGGAACTCAAATGAGTTCCTTTTTTATTTCAACACTACACTATCAATATTGAATAAACTAAATAATTAGTGATATAATTTCACTTGGAATTTAATTACTTTGGAGGAATTAATATGGATATCAATACATTTAAGAAAGATAAAATCCAATATATGAAAGAACACAACAAGCC